>JBKKAR010000192.1:0-8953 GCA_046714355.1 Gaiellaceae bacterium
CCCGTGTACGTGATGCAGAGGTTGTGCTCGAACGTGTTCGAACCGGGTGCCGAGAAGTCGCGAATGTCGGCTCCGACGGGGTTGATGCCGGGGTTGTCCGCTGAGATCTCAATCGGCGGGTTGCCGATCCTCCCGCGTCTCGCGCAGCAGTGCCTCCTTGTAAACATTTGTCGCCACGAACGCCGCTCATTGTGCGATGCGAGCCGGACAGGTCCTGCACGCATTGGCTCGGCACAAGAGGGCCGGGCGGCGAGCCGAACGCCTAGGACGCTTCCCCTACGATCAGGGAAGACGGAACACAGGTTCTCCGGGTAGTGCTGGCATATTGACGCAGCCTGATGCCGCTCTTTTCGCGCAAGAACGAAGCGGACGCCGCCGAGTTCGCCAAGAGCTTCTACGACCGGTACGTCTTCGGCGCTGCTCCTTCCGGCGGCGATCTCGCGCAAACGTTCGCCGAAGTTGTCCTGCGCCGGATCGGTGAAGTCGCCCCTTCGTTCGCGGCAGACAGCCTGCCGAAACTAAGGGAAGAGCTGCGCGCGCTTCGGCTGGAAATGATCGGGACGGCGTGGACTCACGAGTCACCGGTGGAAGCTGCGCTAGCGGTCAGCGAGTCCACGAAGGCGTACCTGTCTTCGTTGGGGCGACTCGATCTCTGGGAGGCGATGACCGATTACAACGCTGCGGTTGCGGAATCCGCCACCTACGGTGCCGATCCGAAGAGTCGTACCGGCCGAGCTCTGCTCGTCATGGTCAACAAGGGGCGCGCGGACTTCTTCGACCAGTGTCACCAGGCGCGAGACGAAGAAGCCGTGGCCCGCGTTGCGAATCGGATCGGTTCAAAGGCGAGTTTGAAGTCTGGCGTTATGCAAGGCACGGTTGCACTCCATGCGACTCGTCGTCTGGACATCGAGGGCTCAAATCCAATCTGGGAGGAGCTTGCGGCCGTCGCTCACGGCTTTTACCAAGGAGCCTAGGAAGAGCTGGGCGGCGTGCGACTGGCGCCATGAGATCGTCGGCGGCATAGTAGGGCCGGGTGGCGAGCCGAACGCCTAGGACGCTTCCCCACGACCCGGCCCAGAGATCAGGCTACGTTCCTGCCTAGATGGCGACCTGGGCCGCCGGGGCAGACTTACACTCGAATCGTGTCCCGCCTGTACGACCGCGTGATGGCGAACGGGTGCGTGCCGCTCAACGCCGCCCAGGTCCACGAGTTCGCTGTCGATGAGGACGCACGCAGACGAATACGGGAGGAAGTGTCACGTGCCCTCGGCAGGGATGCAACCGATGAGGAGGTGTCGCTCGGACTCCGACGTGCGCGACAGGATCTCCGACCGAAGAGATCTACCGACGTGCTGCGTGAGGGCGAGCTTGAGAGGGCAGTCGTTTTGTCTGCCGAGGAGGTCTGGGATTGCTCCTTCGTGCGGCGTCTTACGACCGCCACCGACTACGTCGCCCTCGCGCTCCTCACGCTGACGATTATGGCCAGGGGCCGAGGATTCCAAGTGCCCAACTCGCGCTCGGAGTCTCTGCGTGAAGCGTGCGGGCGGGCCGACGACATGGATGCCGGGCCCGCCCGCTACGGCCTCTCTCAGTTCGAGCCGTTGACCCTCTGCCGGGTCGTGACGTAGTGGTCGGTCGAGCCCTCGCCGCCAGGCCGGGTCGAGCCGAAGTACAACGTCGTCCCGTCCCATGACAGCGACGGACGTGTCTCCGCACCCGCCGCGCTGTTCACATTCGGGCCGAGGTTGACCGGGGTTGACCACGGATCGGAGGTGGCCTCACGCGTCGCCGCGTAGATGTCCGCCAGGCCGAGCGTTCCCGATCGGTTGCTGAAGAAGAACAGCTCGAGCCCGTCACGACGTACGTTCGGCTGGCCGTCCTCCGCAGCACTGTTAGCTCCGGGTACGAGCCCGGCCGCGCCGAAGACGCCTCCGCGCGCCTCGCTCACGTACAGGTCGCTGTCTCCCACGACGGCTCCCGCGGCCTCGGCCACGAACCCGCCCGGCCGAATGCTCGAGAAGTACAGAACCGGACCGGTCGCACGCTCGGGCAGCGGGAACGGACTCGCCTCGTCGGCGGCGCTGTTCACCTGGCAGCCGAGGTTCTCCGGTTGGTCGAACCCGCTCTTGTTTCGAAGCCGGGTCGTGTAGATGTCCGCGCCGCCGCAGCCGCCCGCGCGGTTGCTGACGAAGTAGAACAAGTGGCCGTCGCGCGCGATCGTCGGGCAGAAATCGTTCGCGGCGGAATTGACCGGCGCGCCGACGTTCGCCGGCGCCCCCCAGGGATCGCCGACGTTCGCACGAGTCGAGACCCAGATGTCGAGCCCACCGAGCCCGCCCGGCCGATTGGACGCCATGTAGAACGTTCTCCCGTCACGCGAGATGAATGGGCAGCCATCGAGCGCGGCGCCGTTGAAGGACGGATCCGTCGTTGGGGCCGCCTCGACGCGCGTCGCCGGCGACCAGGCCGAGAATTCGCCTGCCGACGCCAGCGCGGCCGTACACACCGCGAGGGCCACAAGGACGGGGAGCGCGACCGCCTTCGCTAATGCTTTCATGCCTTCTCCTCCCAATTGTGCGGGATCACCGCAGTTCCCCCCGTCCGGGCGATGGTAGCGCGGGGTGGAGAAGTGTTCAATGGCCGACGAGGTCGCAAGCAGTCGCCTGAGCAGACGTGAGCGACGCGACCGACCGTGAGTCGTGTAACCGCGGGCTAAAACATGCTCGCTTACAAAACTGAGGCCAAGGCAATTCTCCGACGTGGCTCAACTGGTCATCCTTGGGGAGCCTGATCGCCCGCGGTAACTACGTGGGGTGGTATCTCCTGCTCGAGCGTCTTGCGAACGGAACGTTCCGTCTCACTCTCACGCGTTCGCAACCGGGTCCCGCAGTCGTACCTCGTGCGGCGCGTGCCTGACCGCGTAGGGGCGTTACAGGGGCTGAACGGAAGCCCCGTGGCCTGAAAACGTTCTAATAGGCGGGTTTTTGACGTCCGACACGCGGTTTCCTAAGACGCGGCTCGTCAGCGTGAGAAGGCAGAGTGCCGCGGCGGGGAAGGCGTCGTCAGATAGCGAGTCCAGCCTCTCAGGGAGCGTTCCCTCCGTGTTGGCGCATCCGCGCAAGCGGAGTCCCACCATCCGAGATCGAGACCTCGACTCACGCCCTGGCGAAGGCTCTCGTTGAGTCTCGCTTCGCGTCCAGATGCGAGACCAACTTCGCGAGCGAGTCGAGGACGCGATCCGGGCGCCCGCTCCGCCCGGCGGGTCAGGGCGCGGACGCAGCTTCGATCGGATGAGCGATCGGAGGGAAGCCACGTTCGAGGCGGGCGCGGTTAGCGAAACCGACGGCGAGGGGCCGGGATCCCGCACGGCTCCACGCAAGTCCGTGCAAGAGCGGCGGAATTGCCCTTCTCGCGCCCTTGCCGTTGGAGTAGACTTGTTAACAATTCGGACAACAAAGGAGGCAGTGTTGGCAGGGCACATCAGTAGGCGACACCGGGCGAGCTGCGCGAAGCGAAAGGACCGGCGAAAGCGGTGCAATTGCGACGGGCCATGGCGCGTCCGCTTACCGGATCCCGCTCGCGGCGGCTCCGCTCAAATCGAGCGGCGATTCCCGGCGGGCGCGAAGCGGGAAGCTGAGGCGTGGAAGGCGACACAAGAGCACGCGCTCCAGACGGGCGGCTGGATCGACCCGCGCAGGGCGGAGCGGCCGTTCGGGGACGTCGCTGACGCGTGGAAGGCGACCTGGCGCGACTTGGAGCCGAAGACGAAGGCGGGTTACGAGTCGATCCTCACTACCCATCTCTTGCCGGAGTTCGGCAAGCGGAAGGTGAGCACGATCACTCCCGAGGTCGTGGAGGCGTACCTCAACCGGCTCGCGGAGGAGGGAACGAAGCCGGGGACGATCCGCAACATCTTCGCGGCGCTCCGGACGGCGCTGAACACAGGAGTCCGGCTCCGGATGATCGCCTCGAATCCCTGCCTCGGAGTCAAGCCGCCGAGGATCCGGAGGCAGCCGATGCTCTTCTTGACGGCGGCGGAGGTTCGCTCGCTCGCGGAGTCGATCGATCCGCGCTACCGGACGCTCCTCTACGTCGCCGCGTATTGCGGACTGCGGGCGGGCGAACTACTTGCGCTCCGGCGCGTCGACGTCGATCTCCTCCGAGGCACGATCCACGTCCGCCGAGCGTTGAAGGAGGTCAACGGGCGGCTCCACTTCGGGCCGACGAAGACGCACGCCGAGCGGACGGTCACTCTGCCTCGATTCCTCCGAACGATGCTCGTCGAGCACTTGGAGAGCGTCGAGGATGTCGCTCCGGACGCGCTCATATTTCCGGGCTCGCGCGGCGGGCCGATGCGGCACGGCCACTTCTACCGGGCGCACTTCCGCCCGGCGGTGGGTAGGGCGCTCCGGCCCGAGAAGGCCGGACTCCGGTTCCACGACCTGAGGCATACGTCGGTCAGCCTGCTAATCGCGGAGGGCGCGCACCCGAAGCTGATCGCGACGCGGCTCGGTCATAGCTCCGTTCAGATCACCCTCGATCGGTACGGGCACCTGTTCCCCTCGGTAGAGGAGGCGTTGGCTGAGAAGCTGGACGCTGCGTTCGAGGCGGCTCAGTTGCCGGCAACCAACGTCGTGCCGATCGCCGCAGGGGAGGAGGGACGATGATGGCGACTGCGATCGCATGGGCCGCGCTCCTCGCGTTCGTCGTGCTCGTCTTCTTCGCGGGTCTGCCCGACTATGTCGCCGAGCTCCAGCGCCGGGCGAACAAGCGGGCAAAAACGGGGCTCTAGGAGTCCCGCTCAGCCGACCCGCTTGCATCGAAATTGAGTCGCTCGGAGAGCGGTGGGCGTCCCACAGTGTGTGGCATGATGCTACTATTTTAAGCCAAAACTATGCCGAAAGGAGGGCATACTGTGAAGCCTAAGTATCGAGAACCATGTCGCACCGGCTCGAATCCGACGAACGAAATCCTGTTCGGCGAGGCGTCCTGGGGCGGCGGAGCGCAGTCGGTCAAGTACGGCTGGTACGACATACGCGGTCGTATCAGCCGGGGCGGCGAGGTGCCGATCGAGGCTCTCCCGCAGATGCTGGAGGTCGCCATCCGCGAAGGGGGCCTGAAGCTGGAGCTGACCCCGTAGGTCGCCGCTCGCGCCGAACTAAAGACTCGGGCCGCCTCGCGCGTACGCCGAGGCGGCCCTTTCGCGCGGGATCGTTGGACCGGCTAGTGCGCGTCGACGTGGTTGTTCAGAGCTCCTCGACGAGATAGCTTGGCTTCATGCCGGTGCCCGAAACGCACGAAGGCGACCATCCGGAGCCGTCGAAGCGCAACTACCTACTGAATGCAGACGGTTCCGGCACCGGGAACACCGACAATCCAGCTCAAGGTGCGATCGGAGTCGTCCTCAGGGACCCCGACGGTCACCTAATTGCTGAGATCTCCAAACGGATCGGACCCGCCATCAACACCGTTGCGGAATATCGGGCTCTCATCGAAGGACTCAAGCTCGCCCGCAGTCGCGGAATCCCACGCATCCGGGTGTTCCTTGACTCGGAGCTCGTGGTCGACCAGGTAAACGACCGCGCGAAGGTTGGCAAGGAGCACATCAGACCCCTGCACACGGAAGCGTGCTCCCTGCTCCAGGAGTTTCCCAACATCAGGATTTCGTGGGTCCCGCGAAAATGGAATGCCGAAGCGGACGCACTTGCAACCAAAGCGCTTCTTGGTCGCTGAGCGCAGCGCTGCAGCCTCCTACCCCAGCGGAGCGTCCGGCCGAGGATCCGATCACGCAGCTCGAACGGCTAGCCCAGCTCCACCGAGACGGCGCGCTCACGGACGAAGAGTTCGCAGCACGACAAGGGCGCGATAAGGGCACGCGTGACGCGAGCCCCCCGCGGAGTGTGGAAGAATCTGCCCATTACCAGCGGTTTCGGTAGTGCCCCCGGCAAGAATCGAACTTGCGCACGCGGTTTAGGAACTAGCGTGCTGAAACGCCATTTGCAGGGGAAAGTGAGCCTCTCGCCCCGCTGCGCGCCAGTAAATGCGCCAGTGCTCTAGCGAAGGTGCGCGGCTCGCCCCATCATTCAGGCGAATGCGCGATCTCCCTTCCGGCACCGTCACCTTCCTCTTCACCGACATCGAGGGCTCGACGGCGCTCCTGAACAACCTCGGCGACGAGTACGCGGACGTTCTGGCGGAACATCGACGGATCCTCCGTGCCGCGTTCACGAAACGGGGCGGCGTCGAGGTGGACACGCAGGGAGACGCGTTCTTCTACGCGTTCACGCGGGCCGGCGACGCTGTCGAGGCGGCGAGCGAAGGGCAGGATGGCCTTGCCGAAGGCCCGCTCCGTGTGCGCATCGGAGTTCACACCGGTGGGCCGCTCGTCGTAGCCGACGGCTATGTGGGAATCGATGTCCACCGGGCTGCGCGGATCGCCGCTGCCGCCCACGGGGGGCAAGTCGTGATCTCCCAGACGACGCGCGGTCTGGTCGACAGTGACTCCGGCCTCCGCGATCTCGGAGTGCATCGCCTGAAGGATCTGACCGCGCCCGAACGCCTCTATCAGCTCGGAGACGGCGAGTTCCCTCCGCTTCGGACGCTCGATGCGACGAATCTTCCTGTAACGGCGAGCCCGCTCCTAGGCAGGGAGAAGGAGCTAGAGCAGCTCGTGACACTGCTCACGGAGGGGCCGCGCCTCGTGACCGTCACCGGTCCGGGCGGGACAGGTAAGACCCGCCTCGCGCTGCAGGTCGCGGCCGAATTGGTCGGCACGTTTTCGGACGGAGTGTTCTGGGTTCCTCTCGCCGGCCTGACCGATTCCGAGCTCGTCTTGGCGGAGATCGCTCGGACGCTGCCTGCCCGCGACGACCTTCTTGGCTATCTGCGCGGGAAGCAGCTGCTGCTACTGCTCGACAACTTCGAACACCTCCTCGCGGCTGCGCCTGAGCTCGCATCGCTCCTCGCCGCCGCTGACGGGCTGCGTGTGATCGTGGCGAGCCGAGCGCCGCTAAGGATCTCCGGGGAGCGTGAGTACCCACTCGAGCCGCTGCCTCCGCAGGATGCAGTGACGCTGTTCCTGGAACGAGCACGCGGGGTCGGGAAAGACTTCGCACTCAACCCGACGATCGAGGCGATCTGTCGCAGCCTAGATGGCCTGCCGCTGGCGATCGAGCTCGCCGCTGCACGCACGAAGCTCCTCAGCCCGGAGGCGCTCCTGGAGCGCCTCGATCGCGCCCTGTCGCTTCTCACGGGTGGCGCGCGCGACGCCCCCGAACGTCAACGAACCCTCCGGGCGACGATCGAATGGAGCCACGACCTCCTCGATCAGGAGTCGAAACGTCTCTTCGCCCGTCTCTCGGTCTTTCTCGGGAGCTTTCCGCTCGGGGCCGCCGAGGAGGTCTGCGACGCGAACCTAGACGCGGTGGCGGCGCTCGTCGACCTCAGCTTGCTGAAGCCGATCGCCGACGACCGCTTCCTGATGCTGGAAACGATCCGAGAATACGCCGCCGAGAAGCTCGAGGCGTCAGGCGAGGCCGACGAGTTGCGTCACCGGCACGCAAATGCATTTCGGTCTCTGGCCGCCGAGTGCTATGCGCGTCGCGTGGACGCGGAAGCCGAGTGCTCGGAGCGCCTTGAATCCGACCACGACGACCTCCGTGCGGCACTCGAGTGGCTCGCCGCTCACGACCCGGATGCCGAGCTCGAGCTGGCCGGCGCCTTGGGGTGGTTCTGGCTGTCTCACTCGCATCTCCTTGAAGGAAGACGGCGACTCACCGACGCACTCGCCCGATCGCGCGGAGAGGGTTCCGTCCGCGCTGCGGCGCTCACCGCTATCGGAGGGATCGCCGGGTGGCAGGGCGATGCCGACCGCGGTCCTGCTTGGCTCAACGAAGGCATCGCCCTGTGGCGGGAGCTCGGCGATGTCGCCGAGCTGGCATACGCCCTCGAAACGCTCGGCTGGGTTCTCTTCGCCGTCGGTGACAACCTGCCGTCACTTGCGGCGTTCGAGGAGAGTCTCGAGCTTCGGCGCAGCTCCGGCGATGCTCTCGGTGAGATGCGCTCGCTCGGCGGTGTCTGCCAGCTGCTCGTGGCTGAGGGCGAGGTCGACCGCGCCGAGCCGCTGTCGAGGGAGCTTCTCGAATTGGCCCGCGACCGGGGTGACCCGCGGTCGGAGCACTTCGGGCACCACTTCCTGGGCGATTGTGCGCTGATTCGTGGCGACTGTGACGAAGCGGAGGACCTGTACAGGGCGAGCCTGCGGGCAGCACTCCCGCTCGGAGATCTTCTTGAGACGAGCTTCGAGGTACAGGGCGTCGGAATGTCGGCGGCGGGAAAGGGTGAATGGGCGCGCGGGGTCCGCCTGGCCGCAGCTGGCAAGGCGCTCTGGGAGTCGATCGGCTCCACGATCGAGGTGCCGTTCTGGGACGCTCTTCTGGAGCGCTACATTGGCGCCGCGCGCGAGCGGCTCGGTGCAGAGGCTGACGCCGTCTGGGCCGAGGGTTACGCGATGCCGTTCGAAGATGCGGTCACGCTCGCCCTCGGCTCTGGCTGAGTGCCCCCGGCATGTATCGAACATGCGCACGTGGTTTGGGAACTAGCGTGCGGAAACGCTATTTGCAGGCGAAACACCAGCTCTTCAACTGCGCGCGCCAGCGAATGCGCCAGTTTCTGACCAAGAATCGTTGGACTTCTCGTTGGACTAAAGGCGCTCGACGACGAGATCCGCGAAGGACGCCGAGGACTTGCCGAATTCCCACCAACCGTTCACCCAGGGCTTGACGTACGCGACGTTGCGTCCGTAGACGAGGGGGATGCACGCAACCTGGTCGGCAACCGCCATCCGGTCGGCCTCGTGGAACAGCTCCAGCCGGCTGCGGTTGTCGCGCTCACGTCGCGCCCGCTCGATGAGGTCGTCGAACGGCGGGTGTGAGAAGCCACCCTCATTCGTGCG
>JBKKAR010000193.1:0-6098 GCA_046714355.1 Gaiellaceae bacterium
CGGACACCCGACCGGTGGGCGATGTGGTCGGCCTCGCGCGCGATCCCGTCCGAGATGTCGAGCATGGCGTGGGCGGCTCGTGCGAGGTGGCGTCCCTCGTCGAGCCGGAGCGGTGGGCGGACGTAGCGGTTCTGGCGGAAGGCAGCGCCGGAGGCTCCGAGCGGGCCGGTGACGACGAGGAGGTCTCCGGGCCGGGCGCCCGCCCGGCCGGGGACGCGGTCCGAGCGCCCGAGCGCGGTGACCGAGAGGACGAGCTTTTCCGCTTTGGTCGTGTCCCCGCCGACGACGGGCACGCCGGTCTCGGCGATGCCCTCGTAGAGCTCGATCAGATCCTCGACGGTCGTGTCGGGCGGGGCTCCGAGGGAGACGACGAGAGCAGAGGGCGTCGCACCCGAGGCGGCGAGGTCGCTCAGGTTGACCGCCGCGGCGCGGAAGCCGAGGTCGCGATACGGCATCCAGTCCAGGCGGAAGTGGACGTCCTCGACAAGCGCGTCCTGGGTGACGACGACGCCCTCGACCACCGCGGCGTCGTGCTCGATCGCCTGCGCGAGGCCTCGACGCTCGAGCTCGGCGAGGAACCCGAGCTCACCGAGCTCAGAGAGCCGCAATGAGCTCAGCCGCCTCGCGAGCGGCGCGGATGACGGCGACACCTGCCGCCCCGGCCTCGATGCAGTCGCGAGCGTTCGACGCGTCGATCCCGCCGATCGCGACGACGGGAATCGAGACCGCCCGAGAGATCGCCTTGAGCCCGTCGAGGCCGATCGATGGGTCGGCGTCGGTCTTGCTCGGTGTCGGCCAGACGGGCCCCGCGCCGATGTAGGAGGCTCGGTTTCGCGCGGCCTCCCGCGCGTCGGCCGGGGTCCCGGCGGAGCGTCCGAGCAGCAGGCCGGCTGCGAGCGCTCGGCCGTGGCCTTCGTCGTCCCTGCCGAGGTGCACGCCGTCCGCGCCCAGCTTGATCGCGGCATCGACATCGTCGTTCACGACGAAGGTGACGCCCATCTCGGTGCAGAGCTCGCGGAACAGGCGGCCGCGCTCGACGAGCTCGTCCGTCGTTGTGGCCTTCAGGCGCAGCTGGATCACCGTGGCCCCGCCTTCGGCGGCGATACGAGCCGTCTCGAGGTCGTCCACGATGGCGTGGAGCTTCATTCGTCCAGTTTTGCCCGAGCGTCGAGCGTGTCGGGATCGAGGTTGTAGAGGGCGTCGTAGAGGTTGGCGTGGAAGGTGCCGGGGCCTTTCGCGTCGCGCGCGGCGTCCTCTCCCGCGACGCCGAAGGCGACGAGGGCCTCGGCCGCAGCCTCTAGCGGTTCGGTCGGCTTCGCCGCGAGGAACGATCCGGTGACAGCCGTGGACATGCAGCCCGTTCCGCTGACCGTGCCGAGCAGCTCATGGCCGTTCGAGATCGCGACCACACGCGCGCCGTCGGAGACGTGGTCGGTCGCGCCGGTGACGGAGACGACACAGCCGAGGGTGCGTGACGCCTCCCGGGCGAGGTCCGCGAGAGAGCCTTCGGCGCCAATCGACTCGACGCCGCGGATCTCGGCCTCCCGTCCCGCGAGCGTCGCGATCTCGGCGGCGTTGCCGCGGACGACGGCAACGTCGAGCTCGTCGAGCAGCCGCGTCGCCGTTTCAGTTCGATAGCGGGTCGCTCCGGCGCCGACGGGGTCGAGCACGATCGGGCCTTTCGTCGCCTTGCCGGCCAGCAGCATCGCCTCGATCCAGTGCTCCGACAGCGTCCCGATGTTGAGGACGAGGGCACCGGCGACCGACGCCATCTCTTCGACCTCCTGCGGCGCGTGCGCCATCACCGGCAGCGCGCCGAGCGCGAGAGTGGCGTTCGCTGTCTCGTTCATGACGACGTAGTTCGTGATCTGGTGGACGAGCGGCTTACGCTGACGCAGCTCGCGTAGCGTCTCGCCGGGCGAGATCGCCATATCGCTCCTTCACGTCGAGGACGTCGACGGGGCCGTCGCCAGCGCCGATTTCGACAAGGCCGTTCCGGACAGCTTCGGCTGCGGCTTCGGCGGCGCCACGGGCCGCGGCCTCCAGCGGGAGGCCGTGGGCCAAGAGCGCCGCGAGCGTGGCCGAGTGCGTGCAGCCGGCGCCGTGCGTGGCGGGCACCTCGTACCGCGGCACCGGGATCTCGACGTGCCGCTCGCCGTCGAAGAGGTGATCGACCGGCTCGTCGCCGTGCCCTCCGGTCACGACGACAGCGCGGGCACCGAGTTCCGAGATCGCCACCGCCAGCTCCCGCCGCGTACGAGGGACTGTCCCTCGGCGGCTCGCGAGGGCCTGTGCTTCGTGCCAATTCGGTGTCACGACCGTCGCGAGAGGGAAAAGTTCGGTCACGAGGGCAGCGACGGCGTCATCCTGGAGGAGCTTCGCGCCGCTGCTTGCGACCATGACCGGATCCACGACAAGTGGAACGGGGAAGTCGGCGAGATAGCTGGCCACGGTCCCGATCAGCTCGCGCGAGAAGAGCATCCCGGTCTTCGCGGCATCAACGCCGATGTCGGAGAAGACCGCATCCAGCTGCTCGCGCACGAAGGTCGGAGGCAGCTCGTGCACGGCCGTCACGCCGACCGTGTTCTGCGCCGTCAGCGCGACGATCGCGCTCGTCCCGTAGCAGCCGGCCGCCGCGAACGCCTTTAGGTCGGCCTGGATTCCAGCGCCACCACCGGAATCGGAACCCGCAATCGTGACACAACGCGGAACGCTCATGGGGAGGGCTTGATGGAACGTTGCTCGTCGCAGGGGTGCGATGGTCGTTCCAAGGCAAGGACGCAGGGAGCGTTCGTATCCGGGTGATACGGGCGCGACTGAGGACGCCGCCTTGGGGCGACCAGCGCGCGCCTGCGGCACAGCGTGCGTTGCGTCAAGCCCTCCCTACCTCCCTTCGCCGGCATGACCCGGATCAGGTTCGACGGGTGTGATCTCAGCCGCCCATGCGGCACCCCGGTGAGGCAAGGCTAGCATCGGCCCATGGCCGTCGACGTTGCCCTCTGGGACGACCTGCTCGAGGGCGAAGAGGTGGCATACGTCGGCGACGAGCCGGCCCGAGCCCCCCGATTCGCGCCGATCCCGGACGACCTCCACCCTCGCGTCCGTGAGGCTCTCGCCACCGCGGGCATCGACCGCCTCTTCACTCACCAGGCCGACGCCTGGGACGCGGCCGCCCGCGGCGAGCACCTCGTTGTCGCAACCGGAACGGCCAGCGGAAAGACACTCGCGTTCAACCTCCCCGTGCTCGACGCCCTCGCACGAGAGCCCAAGAGCCGGGCGCTCTACCTCTACCCGACGAAGGCGCTCGCGCAAGACCAAGTCCGTAACCTCACCGAGCTGAAGCCGCCCGGCGTCAAGGCCGCGATCTACGACGGCGACACGGAGAGCAGCCGCCGCTGGCAGATCCGAAAGTGGTCGAACCTGATCCTGACGAACCCGGACATGCTCCACGTCGGCGTCCTCCCCCACCACGACCGCTGGGGCGATGTCCTCCACAACCTCCGCTACGTCGTCGTCGACGAGGCGCACGTGTACCGCGGCGTCTTCGGCTCGCACGTCGGGAACGTGCTGCGCCGGCTCCGTCGCCTGGCCCGGATCTACGGCGCGGACCCGCAGTTCCTGCTCGCCTCGGCGACGATCACGAACCCCGGAGAGCTCGCCCACCGTCTCCTGGGCGTCGAGGCAACGGTAATCGAGCACGACGGCGCCCCGAAAGCCGAGCGGACGATCCTCCTCTGGAACCCGCCCCTGACGGATGAGGAGCTCGGTCTCCGGGCCAGCGCCCTCGGCGAGGCCGCCCGTCTGATGGCGTCGCTCGTCGAGCGCGGCGTCAGGACTCTCTGCTTCGCGAAGAGCAGGAAGACCGCAGAGCTGATCCACCGCTTCACCGCACAGCGGCTCGGCGACTCCACTCGCCTCTCGCCCTATCGCGCCGGTTACACGCCCGCCCAGCGCCGAGACATCGAGCGCCGCCTCGTCGAGGGCGACCTCCTCGGCGTCAGCGCCACGAACGCGCTCGAGCTCGGGATCGACGTCGGACTGCTCGACGCCGTCATTTGCGTCGGCTTCCCCGGCACCGTCGCGAGCCTCCGCCAGCAGTGGGGACGCGCGGGCCGGCGCGGGCACGGCCTCGCCGTCATGGTCGCCACCGAGGACGCTCTCGACCAGTTCTTCATGCGCGACGCCGAGGCGCTGCTCGACCGCCGTGTCGAGGCTGCGATCCTCGATCATACGAATCCCCGAGTCCTCGACGGCCATGTCCTTGCGGCGGCATTCGAAGCCCCACTCGACGAGAAGGACGCCGAGACGCTCGGTCCCGAGGCACTCGAGCGCGCCGCCGAGATCTCCGACCTGCGCAAGACGGACGCCGGCTATGTCTGGGCGGGACGCGACTACCCCGCGGGTCGCTTTGGTCTCCGGTCCGCCACGCCGGACTCGTTCACGGTCGTCGACATCTCGACCGGGTCGCTGCTGGGGCTCGTCGAGCGGGAGCGTGCTTACTCGACCGTTCACCAGGGCGCCGTCTACCTCCATCTCGGCGAGTCGTACCGGGTCGCCCAACTCGACCTGGAGAACCGCGCCGCCCTTGTCGAGCCCTACGCCGGCGACGAGTACACCCAGGCGAAGAAGGACACGATGACGTCGATCGTCGCGCCGCTCCGAACCGACCGCCGTCTCAATCTCGACCTCTGCTTCGGCCGGGTCAGCGTCACCGAGCAGGTCGTCGCCTACCAGCGAAAGCGCATCGGCGACAGCGAGACGCTCGAGACCATCTCGCTCGACCTGCCGGAGACCACGTTCGTCACCGAGGCCGTCTGGTTCGTCCCGGAGGAGTGGATGCTCGAAGGGCTCACCGCGATGCCGCGGCTGCTCGGGAGCCTCCACGCCGCCGAGCACGCACTGATCGCGCTGCTCCCGCTCTGGGCGATGTGCGACCGCTGGGACATCGGCGGCCTCTCGACCAACCTCCACTTCCAGACCGGCGCGCCCACGATCTTCGTCTACGACGGCCACGCCGGCGGCGTCGGGATCAACGAGCGCGGCTTCGAGGTCTTCGAGGGCTGGGCCGGCGACACCGCACGGATGCTCGCCGGCTGCCCCTGCGACCGCGGCTGCCCGTCATGCGTCCAGTCGCCCAAGTGCGGGAACCTGAACGAGCCGCTCGACAAGGCCGGCGCCCTGACGCTCCTCGAGCGGATGCTGTCGATTTGAGCTCCCTCCGTTCGTCGTCTCTGTACAAGCGACCGAAAGGAGCCCGGTGCAGTACCTGGCACTGATCCATGGCGACGAAGAGAGCTGGGATTCGCTGAGCGACGACGCGCGGCAAGCTGTCCTCCAGCGCTACATGGAGTTCTCGCAGAACGAGGCCGTCGTGGGCGGGGCAGAGCTGCAGTCCACGACCACGGCGACGACCGTCCGCGTCCGGAACGGCGACACGCTCGTCACGGACGGCCCGTACGCGGAGGTCAAGGAAGCGCTCGGCGGCTACTTCGTGCTCGAGTGCGACTCGAGCGACGACGCCTGCGGGCTGGCTGCGCAGATTCCGGCCGCCGAGCACGGTGCGATCGAAGTCCGGCCCGTCCACGTCGAGGAGGAGAACTGAGATGCGCTACGCCCTGATGGTCTACAGCGACCAGACGGCCTGGGCCGAGATGTCGGAAGAGAAGGCGGCCGCGGCCCGCGCCGAGTCGATGCCGCGCTGGCTCACCCTCTTCGAGGAGCTCGGCAAGGCGGATCCCAACATGGACGGCACGGAGCTCGAAGCGGCGACCGACGCGAAGACGGTGCGCGTCCGGGACGGCGAGACGCTCGTCACCGACGGGCCCTTCGCCGAGACGAAGGAGCAGATCGGCGGTGTTTTCGACCTCACGCTGCCCGATCTGGACACGGCCCTGAAGCTCGCCGCGATGATCCCGTCCGCCGAACAGGGCTCGATCGAGGTGCGCCCGATCGTGGAGCGCCCCTGACCGAGATTGACCGCGTCTTCCGGGAGGAGTGGGGGCGTGCGGTCTCGATCCTCATCGGCGTCCTCGGGGGCGTCGGCCACGCCGCGGGCGCCGTGGAGGGCGGGGGAACGCCGGCGCGCGCGCGGTGGGCCC
>JBKKAR010000194.1:0-21066 GCA_046714355.1 Gaiellaceae bacterium
CCAAGGCCTACTCGGGCCCCGATGTCGCGAGCGCTTCGATCAGCGGCTCCTGCCGCGACCTGGCCGGCAATGTGGCTCCTCGCTCGGTCGTGGTCAAATACGACGGCACCGCGCCGCAGGTCAGTACAACCCCGGCGCGGGCCGCGAACTCGAACGGCTGGTACAACGCCCCGGTTTCGGTCAGCTTCGCGGGCACCGATCCGACGTCCGGTCTCGCTTCGTGCGTCGGGCCGCAGAGCTATTCCGGTCCGGACAACGCCGCAGCCGCTGTCGCAGGGAGCTGCGCTGACCAGGCCGGGAACGTCGGCGGCGCGACGTTGCCGCTCAAGTACGACGCGACTGCGCCGCAGGCAAGTACCTCGCCGGGCCGACCGGCGGACGAGAACGGTTGGTACAACCACGCGCTCGCGGTCACGTTCGCAGGCACGGACGCGACCTCGGGCATCGGCTCCTGCGACGCGGCGAAGAGCTATTCGACACCCGACAGCACGAGCGCCTCGCTCAGCGGCACGTGTCTCGACCGAGCCGGCAACCAGAGCGCGGCAGCGACCTTCGGGTTCAAATACGACGCGACGAGTCCGCAGGTGACGGCCGCGCCGTCCCGGCAGCAGAACGCAAACGGCTGGTACAGGGCTCCGCTCACGATCGGTTTCACGGGCGGAGACGCCACCTCTGGGATCAACTCATGCGATGCCGAGAAGAACTACGCTGGCCCAGACGACGCTTCGACCTCCGTCGGCGGCTCTTGCCGCGATCAGGCTGGCAACACCGGGGCGGCGTCCTTCTCGCTGAAGTACGACGCCACAGCGCCTCAGGCGACCGCCGCCGCCTCGCGGGCGGCAAACGCGAACGGCTGGTACAACGCTCCGCTCTCGGTCAGCTTCTCGGCCACCGACACGACCTCGGGGCTCGAGTCGTGTCCCGCCACGCAGAGCTACTCGGGCCCGGACAGCGGGTCGGCTTCGGTCGGCGGAACGTGTCTGGACAAGGCCGGGAACGCCGGTCTTGCCTCCTTGGCGCTCAAGTACGACGCGACCGCGCCACAGACGACTGCCACCCCGTCCCGCCAGCCGAATGCCACCGGCTGGTACACCGCCTCACTCACGGTCGGTTACTCGGCCACCGATGCGATGTCGACGGTCGATTCGTGTGACGCGACGAAGAGCTATTCCGGTCCGGACGTCGCGTCCACGACGGTCACCGGTACCTGCCGGGACAAGGCGGGCAACGCCGACCTCGCTTCCTTCGCGCTCAAGTACGACGCGACCGCGCCGCAGGCGAGCGCGACGCCTTCTCGGCAGCCGAACGCGAACGGTTGGTACAACGCCCCGCTCACGGTCAGCTTCGCTGCGACGGACGCCACGTCGGGGCTCGACTCCTGCCCTGCAGCGAAGAGCTACGGCGGGCCGGACAGCGTGTCCGCCGTGGTCAGCGGGACGTGCCTGGACAAAGCAGGCAACGGCAGTCTCACGTCGTTCGCCGTCAAGTACGACGCGACCGCGCCCCAAGCGAGCGCGACGCCGTCCAGGCAGCCGAACGGGAACGGCTGGTACAACGCCTCGTTTTCGGTCGACTTTGCGGGCAGCGATGCCACGTCAGGCATCGGCTCGTGTGACGTAGCTAAGAGCTATTCGACACCCGACAGCGCGAGCGCTTCGCTCAGCGGCACCTGTCTCGACCGAGCGGGCAACCAGAGTGCAGCAGCGATCTTCGGCTTCAAGTACGACGCGACGGCACCGCTCGCGTCCGCCACGCCGTCCAGGCAGCCGAACGCGAACGGCTGGTACAGGGCCCCGCTCACGGTCAGCTTCGCAGCCACGGACGGCCTGTCGGGATTCGACTCCTGCGATGCGGCGAAGAGCTACTCCGGCCCCGACGTCGGCTCCACATCGCTTAACGGGAGCTGTCAGGACAAGGCCGGAAACGTCGGGGCCGCGTCCTTCCCGCTGAAATACGACGCGACGGCGCCGCAGGCCAGCGCGACGCCTAGCCGGCAGCCGAACGGAAACGGCTGGTACAACGCCCCGCTCTCGGTCGGCTTCGCGGGCACCGACGCCATGTCGGGATTCGACTCGTGCGACGCAGCGAAGAGCTACTCCGGGCCCGACGTCGTCTCTGTCGCACTCAACGGGACCTGCCTGGACAGGGCCGGCAACACCGGGACGGCGACCTACTCGCTGAAATACGACGCCACAGCCCCTCAAGGGAGCGCCACGGCGTCCCGTGCGGCAAACGCGAACGGCTGGCACAACGCGCCGCTCACGGTCGCCTTCACAGCCACGGATGCGACCTCCACGGTCGACTCCTGCGACACGGCGAAGAGCTACTCCGGCCCCGACACCGCTTCGACCGCGGTCAGCGGCACCTGCCGCGACAAGGCGGGCAACGCCGTGACGGCGTCACTGCCGCTGAAATACGACGCGACGGCGCCGCTGGCTACCGCCACACCGGGCCGCCAGCCCAACGCCAATGGCTGGTACAAGGCCCCGATCGCCGTCGGCTTCGCGGCCACGGATGCGACTTCGACACTCGACTCCTGCGAGGCGGCGAAGACCTACTCCGGCCCTGACATCGCGTCGTCCGCGGTGACCGGCACATGCCGAGACAAGGCGGGGAACTCGGGATCGGGATCGTTCACGCTCAAGTACGACGCGACCGCCCCGCTGGCGAGCGCGACGCCGTCCCGCCAGCCGAACTCCGCAGGTTGGTACAACGGGCCGCTCTCGGTCAGCTTCTCCGCTCTCGACGCGACCTCGGGGCTCGAGTCCTGCCCCGCCACGCAGCCCTACTCCGGGCCGGACAGCACTTTCGCCGTCGTCAGCGGGACCTGTCTGGACAAGGCGGGGAATGGGGCTGCCGCGTCTTTGGCGGTCAAATACGACGAGACGGCTCCTGACGCGGCGGGCGTTCCCTCGAGGCCCGCCGATGCCAACGACTGGTACAACCGTTCGCTCACCGTCACGTTCCAAGGGTCGGATCTCACGTCGGGCGTCGAGTCCTGTACGGCACCGAAGAGCTTCAGCGGCCCGGACACGACCGGCGTCTCACTGAGCGGTACGTGCCGCGACTTCGCCGGCAACGAGAGCGGCTCGGGAGCCTTCGCGCTCAAATACGACGGCACCGCGCCGCAGATCACCGCGGCGATCGCGGTCAGGCCTCCAGATCTCGCCGGTTGGTTCAACCGGCCGGTCGCCTTCGCCGTCCAGGGCAGCGACGCGACGTCTGGACTCGACTCCTGCCCGGCCGTCACCTACGCCGGGCCGGACGCCGCAGAAGCCTCGGTTGCGGGAACCTGCAGCGACGCCGCAGGCAATCGAGCCTCGCGATCGTTCCCCCTCAGGTACGACGCCACAGGCCCTGCCGCCACCGCGACGGCAGATCGCCAGCCCGACGCCAACGGCTGGTACAACCGCGCGTTCGCCGTGAGCTTCGCGGGCGTCGACCCGGTGTCGGGCGTCGAATCGTGCGACCCGTCCCAGAGCTACGACGGCCCGGACAGCGCCCTCGCCGTGGTCGGCGGTGTCTGCCTCGACAAGGCGGGGAACGTGGGACTCGCTTCGCTCCCGGTGAGCTACGACGCAACTGCGCCGCAGGCCACCGGCGCAAGCCCCAGCCGACCGCCGGACACGAACGGTTGGTACAACCGCGCGCTCGTCGTCACCTTCCACGGGAGCGACGTGACCTCTCAAGTCGACACCTGCACACAGGCGTCCTACGCGGGCCCCGACGCGACCGGCGCCTCCGTCACGGGCTCGTGCCGGGACCGTGCCGGCAACGGGAGCGCGGCCGCGTCGTTCGCTTTGCGGTTCGACTCGACCGCACCGTCGCTCACCCAGCTTCGTGCGAAGGCCGGGAACGGCACGGCCCAGCTGACCTGGGTCGCCTCGCCCGACACGACGCTCGTCGAACTCCGTCGCTCGAGTGTGCTCGTGTACAGCGGATCAGCCACGAGCTTCACCGACCGACGCCTCAAGAACGGCGTCCTGTACCGCTACGCGCTCACCGGCTACGACGAGGCGGGCAACGCAGCGACGAGCGCGGTCGCGACTAGGCCAACCGCTCCGCTCGTTGCACCGCCGGCGGGCGCGACCGTGTCCGCCCCTCCGCGGCTCGCGTGGGTGGCCGCTGAGAAGGCGACGTACTACAACGTCCAGCTGTGGCGCCGGGGAAAGATCCTGAGCGCCTGGCCGAAAGGGACGTCGCTCCGTCTCCGACGCAGCTGGACCTACGCCGGACGCCGCCACGGACTGACGCGCGGGCGCTACCACTGGTATGTGTGGCCGGGCTACGGCCGTCGGTCCGAAAAGAGGTTCGGCCGCCTGCTCGGCTCGAGCTCGTTCGTCGTGCGCTAGTTCGCGCCGCGCAGGTACCGCGTCGAGAGCGTCAGGAAGACGGTGTCGGCGAGGACGAGCACGAACAGCGCGAGCCCTCCGACCAGGAGCATCGTGTCCGACGAGGTCGCTTCCTCCCGCGCGAGGCTCGGAAGAGCTCGCTTCACCGCCTGTTTGGCCGTCTGGGCACGGCTCGGCTTCGGCTTCGGCTTGGCCGTCTCCCGCTCTTGCGGTCGCGTTTGGCGTCGCGCGGGTGCCGACGGCGGAGCGGACTGCGGCGCCTGCGTTCGCACCGGCGCCGGCGGGGACACGAGAAGAGGCAGCGGAGCAGGAGCCGGCGGAGCAGGCGGCGGACTCGCGGGCGGCGAGACCCGCGTTGTGGCCGGCGGAGCCGGCTGGGGCCTCGCGCCCGGGACGGGCTCGGGCACCGGCGTCCTCGTCCGAGGCGGGGCAGGCTCGGGGGCCGGGCCCTCGGCGAGAGCAGGGCCGGCGAGTGACGCCCCGACGCAGGTCAGGAGAAGAAGAACCGATGCCTGCCGCAGCAGTGATCTACCGGAGCGCGTCATGGAGCAGTCCCCCAGGTTGCTACTAAGGTCGGTCCTAGCCGATCCGTCTCAGCGTGTCAATGGCGCCGCGGCTTGGATCTGAGCCGCGTAGCCCAGATCCAGCACCCCACGAAGACCACGTACGCCACAGCCAGGCCAAGAGCAATTCGGAGCATCAGCCTTCGATCGTGCTGAGATTCGGACGCCTGATACTGCGCAGCCTCTGTTTGTCCGTGCAGATCGGCGCGCACTACTCCGACACTGTGTTGCCGTATATCCAGGGCATTCTCCAAAGAGAACGGCGCGATTATTGCCCCGGTTGTCGGCGCTGATACGGCGGACAATGCAGCGCGTGATACTGCCATGTGGCCGATCTGATACTGCCCGGCAATGGCGTCTGTGCTAGCCAAAAGCAGAGACACAAGCGCTGCCGCCAAGCTTATCCGCGTGATCAAAGACAGCCAGGAGCGGACGCGCTTGATGATGCCAAGAGATGAAGAAGTCGAACTGATAATGCAGACATACCCGAAGAAGTGATTGTTAAGTCGAGAATCGCAAATTGCATTCTCGGATTGGCGAAGGTATTGTCGAAAGAGAAAGCCGAACCCACCAAGACCATCGTCAGGGGAATCGATGTCCGTCACAGCCGCAGTGGGGACAGCAAACAGAGCGTCCGGTCGGCCGCAGACCGGACGCTCTCTTGCTCCCCGGCGCAAGAGGACGCAAGGCACCTCGGTTTCGCGCCACGCGGCCGTTCGTCGGCTGCTCCGCGACTACCACTGGCACGGCGACCTGGGAGCGCGTGCGCGTCTGATCCAGCAGTACCTCCCGCTCGTGCGGCGACTGGCGCGCCGGTACGTCGGCCAGGGCGAACAGTTCGAGGATCTCGTGCAGGTGGGCTCGATCGGCCTGATCAAGGCGATCGACCGGTTTCAGCTCGATCGCGGCGTCGATCTCGCGACCTACGCGATCCCCACGATCGATGGCGAGATCAAGCGCCACCTGCGCGATCGAGCCTGGCCGATCCGGATCCCGCGTCAACTCCAAGAGCTCGACCCGACCCTGAAGGGCCGTGTCACCGAGCTGGTGGACGGGCAGAACGGTGAGTTCGACCGTGAGGGCGCGCTTGAACGGGGCTACGAGCTGGGCGAGGACCGCATCGCCCTCGCAGGCGGCTTTCACGTGCTCGACGTGCGGGAGCGGCTCCTGCTGCGCCTCGCCTACTTCGAGGGTCTTAGCCAGGCGCAGATCGCGCGCCGTGTGGGCATCTCACAGATACACGTGTCCCGGCTGACGCGGCGCGCGCTCGCAAAGCTGCGGGCGGCGATCGGCCCCGACCCATGAACCGACGTTGTGCTGGGCTCTTTTCGCCCTACAATCGATGACAGGTGAAGCTCTTACTCAGCCCTCTGCGGGGGACAGGCGCTTGAGCAGCGTCCGAAAACGCGCTGGGGGCACGGTGGACGAGTTCACGGGGCTGCCGTACCACATGATGCTCGTGCGTGACGGCGAGGACAAAGGCAAGCCGTGGACGGCGTCCGTCGAGGAGCTCCCCGGCTGCACGAGCCACGGGAAGACCTCCGACGAGGCGCTGGGCGGCATCGAGTCCGCGATGGCGAAGTGGATCGCGGTCGCGCTCGAGGAGGGACGCGAGATTCCGGAGCCGAAGTCCGCGACGAGCCACAGCGGGCGCCTGCTCCTGCGCATGCCCCGGACGCTCCACGCGGACCTGACCCGAGCCTCCGAGCGGGAGGGGGTGAGCCTGAATCAGTTCATCACCGACGTCCTCGCCGCCGCCGTCGTGTGGCGGGCCGGCCCCCAATCATCTCCGGTGGGCACCACCACGAATCCGATCAACCAGGCGCCCGGCGCCGACGGGCTCACAACAGAGCCCGGAGCGCGGCGCCGCGCGAGGGGGAACCCGACGCGGCTCACGAACGCGGCTCTGGCGGCGAACTTCGTCATCGTCGGCGTAGCCGGGATCGTCGCGATCATCGTCCTGATCGCCGCTTCCAATTAACTCCTAGGGACCGGCACGCAGTGGACGCGCGAGCGCCCTAAGCACCTCGAGGTCTCCTCGGCGCGGCAGCAAGAGCGCGGTCCAGGCGAAGGGGCTCCGGCGCGCGTAGGCGGCCACGGCGACGGAGCCCCCGGCCAGGAACGCAGTACTCGCGGCGGCCGCGGCACCGGTGGCGCCGAAGCGTGGGATCAGCACGAGGTCCAGCGCAACGCCCACGACGAGCGACATGAGGGGCCCGAGCGAGGACAGCCCCGGCGACGTCGAGGCGATGAGCGCGTTCGAGAAGACCGCGGTCGCGGCGAAGCCGAGCGCACCCGGCAACAGCCAGAGGAAGGGCTCGACCGACGCGCGGAACGCTGTCCCGAAGGCGACCGGGAGGAGCAGCGGGCCCAGGATCGCGGCAACGACGACGGCGCCGGTGGTGACCAAAGCCGCCGAACGGAACGCGCGCAAGGTCTGCTGGCCCCGCTCCTCGGGCTCGGCGCGTGCCGCGACCGGCAGCAGGGCAGTCGCGGTCGCCGCGGGCAGGTAGAGGAGCACCTCCGATGCGTTGACAGCGACGGCGTAGATGCCGAGTGCGGCTTCGGACGCCAGCAGGCCCATGAGGATCTGGTCGATGCGGAAGTTGAGGAAGCGCGTGAAGCTCCCCACCCAGGCCCTGATCCCGAACCGTATCGAGTCGACGAGGAGGCCCAGCCTCGGCCGGACGAGGGCTACGCCGTGCGCCGACTGCCGCAGCAGAAGGAGGGCCCGTAGGACCTCCGCCGCCACCCAGGCGAGCGCGGCGCGAGTGACCGTGAGGCCGGCGCTGAGCCAGACGACTGCGAGCAGGAACGGATAGACCCAGGAGGCAGTCGCCGTGATGAGCGCCAACCGCCGGAGCCGTCCGCAGCCGAGGAGGAACGCCGCTCCCGCCTCCACGAGTGCCGACGCGAGTACCCCGGCGATGAGGATCGCGAGCTCCGACTGGCCGACGCCGGCAGGCCGCTCGTCGCCGAGGAGCTGGAGCGCTGCGCATGCGAGCCCCGCTGCGAGCAGGGAGCTGGCGAGCATGAACAGGACGAGGTTCGAGAGGAGCACGTCGCGCCTCTCGGACTGTCTCGCCGCGTAGACCGTCGTCGCCTCTCCGACACCGAGACCAGCGACGCGGGCAACCACCAGCGCCGTCACGGTGATGAACGCGATCGTCCCGCGGCCCGAAGGTCCGAGACCGCGGGCCAGCATCAGGACGGCCACGAAGAAGCCGGCGTTACCCGCGACCTTGGCCCAGAAGAGGAGCGCGGAGTCCCGTGCGACGGAGTCTGAGCTCAGCAGGCCGCCACGCTCCGATTCTCGTCCAGTCGATTGCCTCTCGAGTGCGCCTCGGTCCCGTCGTCCCACCTGGCGCTCTCGAGCCCCACGAGGGAGGTCACGGCGCCGCGGCACCCGAGGTTGTCCTGGACGAGGTTGTAAGACGACCCCTGGAGCGTGATCGCCGGCCGTGCGCCGCCCACGAAGACGTTGCCGACGATCCGGTTGCCGTCGCTGCCGACATCCAAAAAGAGGCCGGATTCGGCGCGGACTACGCGGTTGAGCGTGAACGCATTGTTTCTCGAGCCGACCCCCTCGTGGAGCCACTCGACGTTGATCCCGGTCTCCGCGTCGACGATCAAATTTCGGGTGATCACCGAATGGTTCGTGGAGTGCTCGAGGTAGATCCCGGTGCGGGTCACGCGGATCTCGTTGCCAACGATCGTCGTCCGCGTCGAGGAGCCGACCGTCTCGATCCCGTCCCAGCGCGCTCGCCTGATCGTGTTGCCGATGATCGCCGCCTCGACCCCGCCGGTCCAGATGCCGCCCTCGTTCGTCCCGCAGCCGGTCGCGTTTCGCGCGTCCCTGACACAGGCGTCCCGGGCGGGGTCGCGGATGTCGCTGATCTCGTTGTCGAGCGCGACCGCGTGCAGTGCCGCCGCGGGCCGCCCGAACTCCTTCTGTCCGAGGAGGACGCCGTACGAGCGGAAGCCGCGGATCCGGGTGCGGATCACGCTCGTGTCCCGTGAACGGTCCGAACCGAGGGTGAAGACACCGGCATTGGCACTGCCGCCGCCGTCGATCACCGAGTCCTGGACGGAGACGCCGGCGTGCGCGCCCCAGGCGTTCACGCCGTGAGTGCGGACACGCCGGATGTGCAGGCGCTGGAGACGGACGTCCCGCGATCCGTCGAAGACGGCGACGGCGATGCCACCCCCCTTGGACGAAAGGGCGGCAGGCCCGCCCCCGCCGTCGATGGTGAGATCCGAGATCCGGATTCCCGTTCCCCTCGCGACCAGCAGTGCCCAGTAGCGGGCCCCGGCCGACGGCGCGATCACCGTTCCGCTTCCCGAGCCGACCAGGCGCGCGCCGCTCCCGAGCTCGAGCTCGCGGACCTCGTAGCGCCCCGGTGCGAGCTGCACGGTGGCGTTCCCGCGGCGCAGCGCCTCCCTTGCGCTGACGAAGCTCTCGCCGGGCGCCACCTTCAGCACGTCGGATTGCGACGGCGCGATCGTCAAGGCGGTCGGCCTGGACGACGCGCGCCGCCCGAGGCTGTCGACGGCGTCAACCCGGAGCCGGTGGCGGCCGGCCGGAAGCAGCGCGGGGTCGACGTCGAGCTCGTACGGCTTCGTCGTGTCGGAGCCGAGGGGGCGGTCGTCGAGCATGAACGTGACGGCCACGACGCGGCTCGAGTACGCACGTGCTCTCGCATCGAGGGTCGCCGGTTTCGTGAGCCGGCTCGGGCCGAGGAACTCTACGACGGGCGGCCTGGACGGAGCACCCGGCGCGGGGGGCGCGGTCGACGAGGAAGAGCAGCCGGCGGCCAGGGCGAACAGCGCGCACAGAACCGCGAGGAGGGTTCGACTCGGTCGCGCGACGGTAGCTACAAAGAAATGGTCGATCGCGTCGACGGCCTGGTCCGGTACGCGGGGCCGGCGCTTCCGCCCGACCAGCCGGTCGAGACGGGGCGGTATCTCGATGCGCTCCGCCGCAGCAAACTGCTGATCGCCCTGATCGTCCTGCCGCTGGCGGCCGTGGTGCTGCTCGTCTCGCTGCTGCTCCCGAGGACGTACCAGGCGACGGCGAAGATCGTCCTCGAGAGCGCCTCCGATCCCCTCCAGACCCGCGACGTGGACTCCGTGGAACGTCGCCTCGCCACGATCGACGCGCTGCTGACGACGCGCGAGACGCGCCGCCGCGCGGCGAAGAGGATTCCCGGCGAGACGGCCGCGACGCTCGACGGCAAGGTCGCATCCTCGGTCGATCCGAGGGCCGACATCATCAGCATCGTCGCGACCGACGACACCGCCAAGGGGGCGGCCCGGATCGCGAACGCCGTCGCCACCACGTTCCTCGCCCAGCAGCGTCGGAGCGAGCAGCGGCGGCTGAGCCGCGCCCGGGCCACGCTCCGGGGTGCCCTCGGCCAGCTGGAGGGCAAGACCAGCCCCCAGGCCGAGACGGAGCGTGCCGCGATTCGCGAGCGGCTGACCGAGCTCAATGTCAGTGCCGCGGGCTCGGGCTCCGAGCTGTCGCTCGCGGAGGCCGCCCAGCCGCCGTCTGCCGCCTTCTCCCCCCGCCCGATCAGGAATGCCGTGTTCGCGCTCTTCGCCGCGCTCTTCATCGCGGCGCTCGTCGTGCTCGCTCGTGCGCAGCTCAAGCCTCGGGTCAGCGGCTCCAGGGAGCTGAGCCGACTCCTCGAGCTCCCCGTGCTGGCCGAGGTTCCCTACGTCCGCCGCCCGCTGGGGCACCGTCCGCAGACGCTCAGCTCCGTCGAGTACGAGGCCTACCAAACGCTCGAGGCGTCCCTGCGGCGGCGGCTTCCGGCGACCGGCCAGCGGACGGTGCTCGTCACGAGCGCACTCCACGGCGAGGGCAAGACCGAGGTCACAGCGGCTCTCGGCCTCGTGCTCTCCCAGGCGATGCACCGGACGTGGCTCGTCTCCGCGGACATGCGCTGGCCCAAGCTGCATGAGCTCTTCGACGTCGATCAGACTCCGGGCCTCTCGGAGGTGCTCGCCGGAACCCGGAACGGCGGCAGCAGCGGCATCTTCCAGCTGAGCGCGGCGCGGACGGGCTCCGGGCGCCTGCACGTGCTCGCCAGCGGAAGCAGGCCGCCCGATCCGGGGCAGCTGCTCGCAAGCGACGCGCTCGACGGCTTCTTCGAGGAGATCAAGGAGTCGGAGTACGACTACGTCCTGCTCGACGGGCCGCCGCTCATCGGGCTGGTCGACAGCCAGGTGCTTGCGCAGCGGGTTGACGGAGTGCTCATCGTCTGCCGCCCAGACCGCCAGACGCCCGAGACGGCGCTCGCTCTCCGGGAGCTGCTCGAGCGCCTGGAGGTGGAACCGCTCGGAGTCGTGATCGTGGGTGCGAGGGCCTCGACGCACTCCTACCTCCCCGGGTAGCCGGCGCGTAGCGCGGTCCCGGCCCAGATCAAGGCTGCGACGAGCCAGAGGTGGCGCCAGTGCAGGGTGTCGACGAAGGAGCTGTTAGCGAGGAGGCCGCACCAGGCGGCGAGAAGCCCCGCGGAGCCGATGCCGTAGGTATCGACTCCGAGGGCGACGTTCCGTGCCGCGAACCCGAGCGTCAGGAGAACGAGGCCGAGAATCACGAACGCCCCCAGCGCCCCTTCCTCGGCCAGCGCTCGGACGTAGGTGCTGTGCGCCGAGAGCTCGGAGATCCGTTCGAACTGGCCCGGGCCGATCCCGAGCGGGTGCTGGGCGGCAACCTCGAGACCCGAGGCCTGGGCCCCGAACCGCTGCGTGTCGTAGTCCTGGAGCGCGGCTCGCTCCGAGAGGAAGTCGAGCGACGAAGTGGCGGCGACGACTCCGAACAACGCGGCGCCCGCGACGAGGGTCACGACCAGCAGGGTCATCGCCCGGCGGGCTCCGCCTCGGCGGAGCGCGAGGACGACGAGGAGGACGAAGGTGCCGACGGCGAGGTTCAGCCACGCGGCACGCGAGAACGAGAAGACGACCCCCACGGTCATCACCGAGAGAAGCACAAGCTTCGTCGCGAGGCGGAACCGCAACAGGCGCGGCGCGACAGTCTCCTCCATCAGGATCAGGACGGCGGGAACGAGGAACGGCCCGAAGACGTTGGGATCCTTGAAGAGGCCCTGCGCCCGCGGGCCGTCCACGAAGGCTTCGGCGCCGGGGAACGGCGCGATCAGCGCCAGGCAGGCGACGGCGGCCGAGAGCGCGGCTCCGCCGAGGTACGCAATGAGGACGAGACGCGCCCGCCGCACCGAGCACACATAGGCGGCAAGCCAGAGCGCGAAGATCCCCAGGTAGAGCGTGATCCCGAAGTACGTGGCCGCGCGGGCGCCGTCGCTCGCCGCGGTCGAGGCAAGCAGGTTCAGCGCGAGGAATCCGCTCACGAGCAGCGTCACGCTGAGCGGCACGCGCTCGAGATGGAGCCGTCCGGTCACGAAGGCCAGAGCGATGACGACGCCGAAGACGAGATCGGAGGGCGCGGGCTCGATCCGGACGACGGCCAGGAGCAGCACACCCAACGCGATCGCGGCGTCGTAACGGGTGAGCGCAAGGGCAAGCGTCCCGAGCAGCCCCACCCCGAAGCCCAGGACGATCGGCAGCGGCAGCGGGGATCGGCCGAGCACGAGGCCCAACATCAGGAAGAGGCCGAGGAGCGCCGCCCCTCCGGCCGCCCACGCTACGGCCGGCGCGGGCTCGATACGACTGCGAACGCTGACGAACTGAGCGGCCTCCACGGACCGGCCTCAGGTGCCCACCAGCGGCGACCCCGAGTGCTGCTGGTCATCACGCTGGCCGAGGTCGGTGGCGCCCAGACATACATTGCGTCGCTGCTTCCGGCGCTTGCCCCCGACTTCGACGTGGCCGTGGCGGCGCACGGATCGGGTCCTCTTCGCGAGGCCGCGGAGGCTGCGGGTGCGCGCTTCCTGCCCCTGCGCAGCGTCCGCCGGCCGATCAGGCCCTGGCGTGATCTTGCCGGGCTGATCGAGCTGACGCGGTTGCTGCGGCGCGAGCGGCCCGACATCATGCACGCGAGCAGCTCCAAGGCCGGAATTCTCGGCCGCCTTGCCGCCTTCTTCGCGGGCGTGCCGATCCGGATCTTCACTGCGCACGGCTGGGCGTTCGCCGCGCACTCCGGGCTCTCGTCGCTGCTCTATCGCCTGGCGGACCGGCTCGTACGGCCGCTGACGGCGGTCACGATCTGCGTGTCCGAAAGCGAACGGGCGGTTGGGCTCGCAGCGAAGACGTGCGCGCCGGATCGGACGGTGGTGATCCGGAACGGAGTCGACCTCGAAACCGCGCCCCGGTCGAAGTCCTACCACCGCGCGCGGCCGCTGATCCTCGCCGTCGGCCGGCTCAAGGCGCCGAAGGACTTCATGACGCTCGTTCGGGCTCTCGGCGGTCTCAAGCCAGACTCCTTCGAGGCCCTGATCGTGGGCGACGGGCCGGATCGTCCACGACTGGAAGAGGAGATCGCGGCGCTGGGGCTGTCGGGCCGGGTGCGTCTCGCCGGAGAGCGGGAGGACGTTCCGAAGCTGCTCGCGATCGCCGACGCCTTCGTCCTCCCGAGCGCCTCGGAAGGCCTCCCGATCTCTGTGCTCGAGGCCATGGCGGCAGGGCTCCCCGTCGTCGCCTCCAGGGTGGGCGGCGTCCCGGAGGCTGTGGTTGGAGGCAAGACGGGTCTGCTGGTCGACCCGGGAGATCCGGACAAGCTCGCCGAGGCGCTCGAGCGCGTCGTCGCCGACCGGGGGCTTCGCTGCCGACTCGGGGCGGCAGGCCGGGCGCGCGCCGAGCAGGCATTCGATCTCGACCGCTTCCGGCGCGCACACGTCGCGCTCTACTCCCGCGAGCTCGCGAGGCGCAGGCTGCCGGCGCCAACGCCGTAGCGTCGACGCCGGTACACCCCGCGGAGCGGCAGCGGGGAGTCGTGCCCGCCGCCGACCTTCGCCCGAAAGTCGAGCAGGCCGTCTCGCCTGTCCACTTGTCGCCGCCGCAGCGCGAGACGGTCGGTGCCGCTCGTATTAAGACCGGGCTCGCACGAGACCGCGACGCGGAACCCGGCTGCGGCGACGAGCCCACGTTCGCGGAGCCCGAAGAGCCCGGATGGGTAGGAAAACGCGAGTACGGGACGCCCGAGACGAGCCTCGAGCGAAGCCTTGGAGCCCATGATCTCCTCCCACGCCGCAGCGTCGCGCAACGCGGGGAGATTCGGGTGCGTGAGCGAGTGGGCCTCGAAGCGGAGCGTCCCCTCGCGGTCCAGCTCCACGATCTCGTCCCAGCCGAGGAGCGGCGGCTGGGTCCTGTACCAGCCGAACTTCGCCCACCCGTCGACGACGGCCGGCGCAACGAAGACCGTCGCACAGAAGCCTCGCTCGGCGAGGAGCGGCAGCGCCTGCTCGGCGACGTCCAAAAACCCGTCGTCGAAGCTGAGCCCGACCGTGCGCGGCGGCGGCTCGCCCTCGCCGAGCAGCTGGGCGGCCTGGACTACATCGACGACGCGGTAGGCCTCGGTCGCGAGGTAGTCCATCTGCCGCCGGAAGTTGCGTGGGCTGACTGCCAGCTCGTCGCGGTCGTCGGACACCCGGTGGTAGAAGAGGATCCGCACGCCCTCCCCTTTCCGCCGCCCGTCCGTGCGGAGCGACCACGCTGTCGAGCGGGCCCGTGTCGCCGCCGCCTTGAGGGCGTAGCGGCTCACGTGAGCCTCCCGAGCAGGCGGCGCGCCGGCGCGAGCCCGTCGAAGTAGAAGTGGCGCAGGGCGTCCGACCGCTTGAGTCGTCTCCGCAACAGAATCGCTCCCACCCGGGCCCTGGCCGCGGCCGCACCCCGCAGACTCCCGGGCAGACCGAAGCCTTCGTAGAGTGGCTCGAACCGGTCGGCGAGCTCGAGCTTGTAGCGCTCCGCGCCGCCGAGGAACTCGACCCGGTTCGCTCCCTCGCCGGCAGCGGCCTCGATCGTGTCGAGTGTGTTGAGCCAGCCCGGCGAATAGTGTGCAAACGTTGGGTCGAAGCCAATGCGGTGGACGTACATCCGCCGCTCCAGTGCGAAGAAGTAGTGGAACGCGATCGGGCGTCCGTCCACCTTCAAGGTGACGATCCGCGGCACGTCGATGTCGGCGAGCGCGAGGATCGCGGCGCGGTGAAAGCGTCTGCCGTTCGGCGTCACGAAACGCGAGCCGTCGGGGCGGCCGTCCCAGCGGAGCGAGTGGATCTCGAACGCGTCCTCGAGGGCGATCGCGAGCTCGTCGTGCGTTCGGGCGACTGCGACCTCGACCTTCCCGAGCTTGGCCAGGTTCCGCCCACGGCGACGATGCTGGCCGCGCTTCTTCGAGGACATCTTTGCCCGGTAGACGTCGTCCCAGTCGCCCTCGATGTCGAGCACGGGCGCCTCGGCCCGCTCGACGAGACGAAGCTGCGAGTCGCCGAGCGCGTAGATCAGCCGGCTCCCGCCCGGCAGGCCGAACAGATCCGCGAAGTCGTGATCTGACCTTGCGACGCGTCCGGCGAGTGCCGTTCCGGTCGCGAAGTCCTCGCCGGGCGCGACCAGGAGGTCGGCGAGCGCCGACTGGTCTCCACCGAGAAAGGTGAGCACCCGCAGCCCGAGCCGCGATCGCACGCACAGCGGAAGCGCGCCGACGAGTCGTCCGTCCCGGTAGGCGACGTGAACGGCCAGGCCGCCGTCCTCGCCGTAGTGCCGCCACCACTCGCGCAGCCAGCCGTGGAGCAACATGGGGCTCGGCCGCGGCATCGCCCGGACGAGGTGGTCCCAGTCCTGGTCTATCCGAGCGAAGGCGTCGGCGCTCGAGATTGTCTCGAGCGTCAGCCCGCCTGGAGCCACAGTCGAGCCCACGTCAGAAAGATTCCCCCCGGTGCGAAAGGTGAGCCATGATTCGCCGCCCTTCCCCTCCGTTCCGAAGCACGACGATTCGCTGCCGGCTCCGGCGACGGGCAAGATCCGCGAGGAGCTCCGGCCGCACCGTCCTCCGGTAATGCCACTGCCCTCGGGCGAACTTCGCCAGCGCGCGATGGACCGGCGCCGGCTCGGAGCCGGGCGGAACGTCTGGCCCACCGTCTCCGTCGAGCCTGCGCCGGCTGACCTGCCACAGGCAGCGCAGCGGCGATGCGTCGACGAACACGACCGCGTCGGCGGCGTCGAGCCAGTCCGGGATCATGTCGTCGTACTGCGCGTCGACGATCCATGAGTCGCGCTTGAGCTCGCGTCGCTGCATCGCCTCAAACTCCGCTGCCGCCGCCTGCACCCAGCCGGGCTTCCAGAACAGGGTGTCGAGATGGAGGACGTAAATCCCGTACGCATCGCCGAGCTCCCGCGCGAGCCGGGACTTCCCGGCCCCGGCCGGCCCCGTGACGGCGATGCGCTTCATCTCTCCACTCGATAGATCTCCACTTCCGGACTCGGCGAGTCCGGGGTGGGGAACCTTCTTGATGTGGGCACGCGGGCACACGACGGCGAGATCCCAGCTCACCGCTGGTGGGCGATAGACCTCGCCACCGCGGTCAGGGCCGCCGACGCGAAATGCGTGACTGCAGTGGGCCGAGCCGTGCTCGTGTGGGTTCCCTCCTTCGCCCTCATGGGTCCCCGGTTTCCCTCGCCGGGAGTCGCGGTGGGCGCCGCGACGCTCCTGTCGGCGGTCTGGCTGATCTCGCTGCGCAGCGCGTTTGCCGCCGTGCACCTCACGCTCGGCGCGCCGGTTCGATGCGCGGTCGGGACCGCCACGGGGCTCGTCGGCGTGTCGGCGGTGGCCCTCTGGATTCCAGGAATGGGCATGGAGCTCTCGACGATCCTGGCTCTGGGGGCCTCCGTCTTCACGCTGACGACGATCTGGGAGGTCATCTCCCAGCGCGTGATGGGCAAGCGGCGCGTGCTCGTCGTCGGCACATCGAGCTGCGCCGAGGCGGTCGCGGATGCGGTGGAGTTCGAGGGCCACGCGCCCTTCGCGGTCGTCGGCGCGGTGGACGACGAGCCGAGTGATACCGCACGACTCGGCTCGGTCGCCGAGCTTTCCCGGATCATCGACGAGCAGCGCCCTGACCTGATCGTCCTGACCGACGGTGAGAGCTCGACAAAGGCGCTCGACCGCCTCCTCGCCCTGCCGACCTCCGGCGTCAAGGTCATTGGTCTCGCGCACTTCTACGACCACGCGTTCGGCCGGATCCCGCTCGAGGATCTGAGGCCGACGTGGTTCATGAGCATCATCCACGTCTGGCAGCGGCCGTACACCCGCTTCGCGAAGCGCACGTTCGACGTCGTCTGCGCAGTGGTCGTCCTCGTGCTGGCCGCACCGCTGATGTTGGTGATCGTCGGCCTTGTCCGGCTGACCCCGGGCCCTCTCGTCTATCGCCAGACCCGGGTCGGGGAGGGCGGTCGCCACTTTACGATGCACAAGTTCCGGACGATGTGTCTGGACGCGGAGGAGCCCGGGCAGCCGGCCTTCGCGGAGGAACGCGACCCCCGCGTGACGCCCCTCGGGCGGCTGCTCCGGAAGACGCACCTCGACGAGCTGCCCCAGCTTTGGGACGTGCTCAAGGGAGACATGTCCGTGGTTGGCCCAAGGCCCGAGCGGCCGGAGTTCATCCCCATGCTCGAGAAGGCCGTCCCCTTCTTCACGCGCCGCTTGCTCGTCAAGCCCGGGATCACGGGCTGGGCGCAGCTGCGTCGCGACTACGCCTCCGACTGCGAGGGCGCCGCGGACAAGCTCTCGTACGACCTCTGGTACCTGCGACACCGGACCCTCACGGTCGACCTCGCGATCTGCGCCAAGACGTTCTCGACCCTCTTCCTCCGCCCGGGACGATGAACAGCCAAGCGCGGACAAAGCCCGCCAGGCGTGTGTGGTTCCGGATCGAGGAGGTCGAGATCTCGTGGCTCCCGGTCCGCGAGTCCGCGTTCCTGCTGTGGGTGCTTGCGCTGCTGCTCACGGTCTGGTTCGGAATCTGCGCGGCGCTGGGCCTGCTCTGAGCCCGGGAATTCGGATCGAGACCATCTCGAGCGAGGCGGAGTTCGCGAGGCTCGCCGGGCCTTGGGACGAGCTCGTGCGCTCGATGCGGCGACCGAGCCCTTTCCTTCTCCACGGCTGGCTCCTCGAGTGGTGGCGACACTACGGAGGAAAACGGAGGCTCGCCGTCCACGTCGCGGTTCGTGAGGGTCGCCTCACGGGAGCGCTGCCGCTTTGCCTGCGCAGACGGCATGGGCTCGCAGTGACCGAGTTTCTCGGTGGGAAGAGGGCCACGCTCGCTGATCTCATGGTCTCCCCCGGTGAAGAGGAAGCGACCGCCGCCGAGCTGGCCGAGCGGATCGGCGCTACCGGGCACGACTACGCCGACCTCTTCGGCATGCCGGCCGACAGCCGGCTCGCCGCTACCCTGTCTTCGGGATCGCTCCGCCTGATCGAGCGGCTCGAGGCGCCCGTACTGGATCTCCGCCCGGGGTGGGACTTCGTCTATCACGCGAAGCTCTCGAAGAAAGCACTGGCGGATCGACGCCGCCGGCGGCGGCAACTCGAAGCCCTCGGAGCCGTCGACGTGTCGATCGCGCGGACCGCGGAGGAGCTCGAGCCGGCGCTCGCAGAGGCCTTCCGCGTCCACGTGCGTCGCTGGCACGGGCGTCGTGACACGTCCGGCTTCACCACGCCCACCGGAATGCGGTTCCACCGGGCCGCACTTCTGCGCCTCGCTGAGCAGGACGTGCCCCGGCTCGTCACCCTCCGCCTCCGCGGCAGGGCGATCGCCTTCGCCCTCTATCTCCAGTTGGAACGCACGCTCTACGGGCTGATCATGGCCTTCGACCCCGCGTTCGCCCGCTTTGCCCCGGGCTCGGAGACGCTGTTCTGCGCGCTCGAGACGGCGGCGGGCGAGAGCGTCGAACGGGTCGAGTTCCTCGGCGCAGCGGCCGAGCACAAGCAGCGTTTCACCGACCGGTTGGAACCGATCTACGAGGGCATCGGTCTCGCGTCGACGATTCGCGGCCGTGGCGCCGTCGAAGCCCTCGCAGGCGGGATCCGGGTCCGCCGGCAGCTCAAGCGTTCACAAACGGCGCAGAGGCTGTACTACCGCGTTCCACGGTTCGGGCGCGGCTAGGTCGAACGTCGTGGTCCGTAGAGAGCCTTGATCCTGGGCGCCGCCCACTTTCGAAGCTTCCGCAGGAGAGCGATGTTGTGCGTCGCCTGGTACAAGCGGTAGTACAGCTGCGGCGGGAGACGGGGAAGCAGTGGAGAGCGGCGCTCCCTCAGCAAGGCAAAGAAGCGCGTCGTGTCCAGATCGACGTAGCGCGGAATGTTCTCGAACCACTGCGCGCTGAAGCGAGCGTCGCTCTGCGCCGGCAGCAGAGCAATCTGCCGCTCGCTTCCGTACGCCTCGAGTGTCGGCTGGAGCTCCGTGCCTTCGTGCAGCTCGGCTGCGAGCGCAATTGCATCCTCGAGGGCCAGCTTCGTGCCTGACCCGATGGTGAAGTGGGTCGTGTGGGCAGCGTCCCCCATCAGCACGGTGTTGTCGTGGTGCCACTTCTCGTTGGTCAGCGTCCGGAAGTTGAGCCACGGCGCGCCGCCGTTCGTTCGCATGTTGCTTCTCAGCGGATGGCCTCCTAGATGCGACTCGAAGAGTTGCTCCAGGAGCGTGATGGTGTCGTTCCCGCCGAGCCCGTCGAAACCGAGCCCTGTCCAGGTCTCTTGGGAGCATTCGACGATGAAGGTGCTCGTGTCGTCGTCGAACCCGTACGCGTGACACCAGATCCAGCCGACGGCTGTCTGGACGAACGCGAACGTGAACACGTCGAATACCTTGCTCGTGCCCAGCCAGATGTACTTGTTCCTGCCGACGCGGACGTCGGTCCTGAAGTGGTCTCCATGAAGTTGCCGTAGTCGGCTGTTGAAGCCGTCGCAGCCAATGATCAGGTCGGCGCCGCCGAGCTCGGAGAGGTTCTTGACCTCGCACTCGAACTGAACGCGCACCCCGAGCGCCAGCGCCCGCTCGACCAGGAGATCGAGCAGGCGCTGGCGGCCGATTCCATAGCCGTGCCCTTCCACCTGGACCGGATCCCTGCTTTCAACGGCTAGGAGCTCGCCGTTCCACTGAAAGGAGTTCGCGCTGATCTCGCGCGCGGTCGGGGGATCGCTGGCGTGAAGCTGGTCGAGTAGGTCGTCCCAGAACACCACTCCCCACCCGTACGTGACGCCGGCAGGGTTCCGCTCCAGAACTGTGATCTCGTGGTCCTGGTCACGCGCCTTCATCAGGATCGCGAAATACAGCCCGGCGGGGCCTCCGCCGACGCACACGATTCTCATGAGCTTGGTGTAACCGTCACCGAGAACTGCGTCTGACCGGCCGTGTTGACAATCTTGGCGGTCAGCCTGCCGTCTCGGTCGAAGTCGAGCGTACCGAAGTTGAGCCAGCGCTTCGCCTCCGCCTCGTCGCAGAGAAGAACGACCTTCGACGCGATCCCTCGCTCGACGGCGCACACGGCCCCGGCGTGGAGCTCGCTGTAGACCCACTTCCGGAAATCGTGGTCGGCGAGCTTCGTCACGCCGGGTCGCGCTCTTCGCAGAGCAGGCGCCAGACGCGGCATGGCTCCTCGGAGATGACGATCTCGATCCAGTCCAATCTGGTAGCCATCCGCATCCGGCAGGTCCACCGCCGCGAACTGGCCGCGGAACGTTCCTGCAGGAAGCGCCCTATCCGTTGCGACGATCCTCTGCTTCACTCGATACCGGTCTGATTCTCTCTGACGTGGGCGCGTCGTAGACGTCTCCCCGGGCGAGAGACGCGACTCGGCGGGCCACGAGTTACGAGTGAAGTCCCGGAGTCGCAGGTTCGGCCTGACTCACGGAGTTCATCGGCGGGACGAGGGCGCCGTTCGCGGATCTGATGGTGACGCCCGACGAGGATCCGGATACCGTCGACTTCGCGAACCTCTTTGGCATGCCCGGCGACAGCCGCATCACTGCGGCCCTGCCAACCGGTCCTCGATCTGAGAGACGGTTCAACGCCTGTCTCGAGATTGAGGATGAGCTACGGCAACGCAGCGACGCGGCGGTCGAGCGGTTGTCGGTGCGCGTCGCCGGGCGGAAGGGCGAGCTCGACAACCGCATCAGGTCGTTGCCGAGCCCCGAGGCCAAACGGGCGATCGGCGACCTATACGAGTTAGGATGGATCGACTAG
>JBKKAR010000195.1:0-5312 GCA_046714355.1 Gaiellaceae bacterium
ACATCACCGTTGGCGTTGAGCGTGCCGGTGTAGTTCGTCGGCGTCGTCCCGTCCGATTGGAAGGTGTCGCAGGGGTTGTTCGCGAGGTAGATGTCGGCGCCGGTCCCCCGCTCGTTCGTTACCGCTCGGAGGGCGTCGAGCCCGCGGTTGCCCGGATGGCCGTAGTTGTTCGAGCCGCAGGAGATGAACGCCGACTCGGGTGCGAGAGCCGTGACGTTACGTCTTCCTCGGCGATGCCCTGACCTGCGTCGTGTTCGGGATCATCGCGCTCGTCGCCTTGCCGGAAGGCGTACGGGTGCGGCGCGGCGACGAGCGGCGCGGCGAGGCGATCCGGACGATCTTCCGCGATCGCGCCTTTGTTTTCTTCCTCGTCTCCTCCGTACTTGGCGCCTTCGTCTACTTCCAGTCGCAGTCGACTTTTCCGCTCCACGTTCGCGAGAGTGGGCTCTCCGATTCGGACTACGGCCTGCTGATCTCGCTCAACGGCCTCGCCATCGTTCTGTTCGAACTGCCCCTCGTTGCCATCAGCCAGCGCTTCCCGGCCCGCCCCGTGCTGGTGGTCGGCTCGGTTCTGGTGGGCCTGGGGTTCGCACTGAACGCGGTCGCCGACGAGCGGCCCGAGCTCGCGCTGACCGTCTTGATCTGGACGCTTGGGGAGATCATCTACGCGCCCGTCGCCTCGGCGTACGTCGCCGACATCGCGCCGGAGCACCTTCGTGGCCGCTACCAGGGAGCCTGGGGCTTCACCTGGGGGCTCGCGTTCATGCTGGGACCCGGGATCGGCGCAGCGGTCTTCGCCTGGAGCGCCGACGCGCTCTGGCTCGGCTGCGGCGTGCTCGGAGTGGTCGCTGCCGCACTCCTCCTCGTCGGGGGTTCACAATCGCGTCGATGAGGCTCGCCGCTTCCGCCGCAGTGCTCGTGACCCTCCTCGGTCTTTGTGCCGCGGGCGCGACAACGTTCCAGCGCCACACGGGCCAGCGCACGATCCTCGACAGCAACGGCGACAACCGCCTGGAGTACGCGGCAGGAGAAGCGCGGGTCACGCGCACAGACCTCGGCGCATCACCGGCCGCCCGGTCTCGCACCCTGCTCGCCTTCGCCCACCTCGCGGACACGCAGATGGTCGACGAAGAATCTCCGGGGCGGGTCGAGATGGTCGACTTCCTCGGAGGCGATCCGTTCAGTTCCTCGTATCGGCCGCAGGAGGGACTGATGCCGTTCGTCCTCAACGAGGAGGTCCGTGCGGTGCGCTCGCTGAAGGGCGGCCCGGTGACCGGCGCGCCGATCCGGCTCGTCATGACCGGCGGGGACAACGTCGACAACTCGCAGTTGAACGAGACGCGCTGGTTCATCGACGTGATGGACGGCGGCCGCCTCGTCAACCCCGACTCTGGCCGCCGAGGCACCTGTGCGCTGAAGAAGCCGCCGCTCTACGACGGGATGCGAGGCGGCGGTCGCTTCTACGAGCCGAACGGGCGCGGCGACGGGCCTGGTTATTCGACCTCCATGACCGCGAACCGCCGCGCCGCCGGGCGCTCGGTAGCCAGCCGCGACTACCCCGGTCTCTACGAACAGATGAACCGGGCGTTCCGGCCGGTCGGCCTGGGCCGGACACCCTGGTACTCGGTGTTCGGGAACCACGACGGGCTCGTCCAGGGCAACTTCGCGCAGAACGAGCTCTTTGACAAGGTGGTCGTCAGTTGCCGGAAGGTGACGAAGTACTCGCCGGCAGCTCTGGCCCGGATCCGCCCCATGCTGGAGGGCGGGGTCACGCCGGCCGAGCGGGACGAGATCATCCGGATCACTTTCGGGGACTACCTCGACACCTGGGGATTCCCGAAGGAGGCGAAGGGCCGGTACAGGACGGTTCCGAGCGACCCGGCCCGCCGGTTCCTCCGCAAGCAGGCGTGGATCCGCGAGCACTTCACGACCCGCGGCCGCCCGCGAGGGCACGGCTTCACGCAGGCAAGCCTCACGAGCGGCGAGGGCTACTACTCGTTCAGCCCGGCTGCCGGTGTCCGCTTCGTCGTCGTGGACACTGTCGCCGACACCTCGAGCAGCGGAAACATGGACGAGGCTCAGTACCGCTGGCTCGACGCCGAGCTGACGGCGGCCGAAGTTCGCCGCGAGCTCGTTCTCGTCTTCGGGCACCACTCCCTCCGGACGATGACCGCGGCGGGCTCCGCGGTGCGCCTGGGCCCGGACGTCGAGGCCGTGTTCCTACGCCACCCGGGAGTGATTGCCTACGTGGCCGGCCACGAGCACCGGAACCGCATCGAGCCGCACAAGCGCTTCTGGGAGATCGTGACGTCGTCCCATCTGGAGTGGCCCCAGCAGTCCCGCGTACTCGAGCTGGCGGAGCTCTCGAACGGCGCCCTCGCCATCTATACGACGGCCATCGACCACTCGGCGCCGCCTCGTCCGGCGGCGAAGGGCGCTCAACGCCTGGCCTCGATCGCGCGGGAGCTCTCGCTCAACGAGCCGCAGGCGGAGAACGGCGAGGACGGCTCGGCCGACCGCCGGGGCGACCCCGGCGACCGCAACGCCGCACTGATCGTCCCGAAGCCCTACTAGGAGGCGCGGCGCCGGAACCAGCGCGGCTTGCCGCCCGGCAGTTCCGCGCCTTCGCCGAGCGCGGTCGCCGCCGAGACGACGTCCTCGCTCGTCAGCGTCGTCAATTCCTCCGCGCCGAGCTCCTCGAGGCTGCGCCCGGACAGGCCGGCGAGCCGCAGCGCCTGGGCGTTCAGCGCCTGCTCGAAGATCGTTCGGGCGTAGCGAGCGTTTCCGAAGCCTTCGCCGCGTTGCGCTCCGTCGAAAATCCCACGCAGAGCCTCTCCCGCACCGTCCGTGAGCTCGTACGCGTAGTCGCCCGCGAACTTGTCCGTGATCGCGAGCAGCTCGTCGGTCGGGTAGTCGGGAAACGAGATCTCGCGCGAGAAGCGCGAGCGCAATCCCGGGTTCGAGTCGAGGAAGCGCGCCATGGGCCGCGGGTAGCCGGCCACGATCACGATCAGCCGGTGGCGGTAGTCCTCCATGCGCTTGAGGAGCGTCTCGATCGCCTCCGGCCCGAAGTCGTGGTACGCCGCCTCCGGCGTGAGCGCGTAGGCCTCGTCGATGAAGAGGACGCCGTCGAGCGCTCGCCGGATGACGCGCTCGGTCTTGAGCGCCGTCGTCCCGACGTACTGGCCGACGAGACCGCTCCGGTCGACCTCCACGAGATGCCCGCGCCGCAGGAGCCCCATCGCTCGATACATCTGGGCGAGCAGACGAGCGACGGTCGTCTTCCCCGTCCCGGGATTCCCGAGGAAGACGAGGTGCTGGCTCGTCGCCACCTCGGGCAGGTCGTGCTCCTGGCGCCTCGCCTGAACCTGAAGGAAAGCCACGAGCGCGCGGACCTGCTCCTTGACCGTCTCCAGTCCGACGAGGGCGTCTAGCTCGGCCTGGAGCTCCTCGAGCGACCGCGCGGGCTCGGGCTTGTTGAGGCCGAGCTGCTCCGCGACCCAGTCGATCGGCGTCTCGCGCCCCGCCGTTTGGCGCAGGCGCTGCGCCAGCTCCCTGACGTTCTCGGCCAGCTCTTCGCGTACGTCTCGTGGCATCGCAGCCGGAGGTTACCCCTCGGCTCCGAGCGGGAAACGACGGATAATTGTTAACCTGGTTAACGACTTGGCTTCCACACCGACACAAGGCCTGAACCAAACCGAGGTCGCGAACCGCCTCCGGCCGGCCTTGCTCAGGCTCGCGCGCGAGCTGCGCCGCGAGAGCCACGCGCTCGGCGTGACGGGCGGCCAGGTGACGCTCCTGATCCAGATCCGGCGGCATCCCGGCATGGGCGTCAACGACCTCGCGACCAGCGAGCGGATGTCTCCGGCGGCGATGTCCGGCCACGTCGACCGGCTCGAGAAGGCAGGTCTCGTGACGCGCACGCCGCACGAAACAGACCGCCGCCGTCAGGTGCTCTCGCTGACCAACGAGGCCGAGCGGGTCCTCCGGTCGGTCAAATCGCGCCGGACCGCCTGGCTCGCCGCACGGCTCGAGCGCCTCGAACCCGACGAGCTGGAGGCGCTCGACGGCGCCGTCGAGCCGCTCATGCAACTACTGGAGAACGGATGACGACCGCGTTCCGCCGAACGTTCGCCAGCCTTCGGAAGCACCGAAACTACCGCCTCTTCTTCTCGGGCCAGGTCGTCTCGCTCGTCGGTACCTGGATGCAGAACATCGCGCTCGCCTGGTACGTCGTCGAGCTCACGCACTCGCCGGTCGCGGTCGGGTTCCTCGCGTTCTGCCGCTTTGCGCCGTTCACCGTCTTCGGGCTGATTTCCGGTGTCGTCGCCGACCGGTTCGACAACCGCCGCCTCGTAATGCTCACGCAGAGCGCCTCGATGGTCGTCGCCGTCGCCCTGACGGTGCTTGCGTTCTCCGGCGCGGAGATCGTCTGGCTTGCGTACGCCCTCGCCGCCGCATCGGGGACGGCGCTTGTGTTCGACGCTCCGGGCCGGCACGCGCTCACGTTCCAGATGGTGGGTCGGGACGAGCTGCCGAACGCCATCGCCCTGAACGCGAGCCTCTTCAACGGCGCGCGCGTGATCGGACCCGCGGCGGCCGGCGTGATCATCGCCGCGTTCGGCGTCGGCGTCTGCTTCGCGATCAACGCGGTCAGCTTCCTGGCGGTGCTCACGAGCCTCTGGCTGATGCGAGACAGCGAGCTCGTAAAGCTCGACCGGCCAAAGGAGCACCTGTCCGTGCTCAAGAGCGTCCGGGAGGGCCTCTCCTATGCACGCCATTCTCCGCGCGTCCGCCTCGTCCTGGCGATGACGACGGTCGTGAGCACCGTGGGCTTCAACTTCCACGTGCTCGTCCCCGTGCTCGCATCGGAGACGCTGGACGCCGGCCCGCGCACCTTCGGGATCCTGTCCGCGAGCTTCGGCGCCGGCGCGCTGGTCGGAGCCTTGCTCGCCGCCATGCTCGGGCGGGCGAGCTGGAAGGCGCTCCTGGCCGGTGTCGGCGGGTTCAGCCTCGCGCTCCTCGCCCTTGCCCCGCTCCAAACCGTCCTCGCCTGCGCGCTCCTGCTCTTCGTCGTCGGCGTCTGTTTCACGATGTGGACGGCGAACAGCCAGACGCTGCTCCAGCTGGCCGCGCCCGACCACCTCCGCGGCCGTGTTCTCAGCCTGTACCTCTTCGCCTTCGCCGGGCTCGCGCCGCTCGGCGGCCTCTTCGCCGGCGTGTTGTCCGAGGTCGGGGGGACACAGCTCGCATTCCTGGTCGCCGGCGGCACGGGTTTGCTGATGACCGTGCTCGCGTTCCGCGAGGTGCGG
>JBKKAR010000196.1:0-5422 GCA_046714355.1 Gaiellaceae bacterium
TCCCAGAGGCGGACAGGCTCGGGGATGCCGTACACCCGCGTCCCGTCACCGCTGATGTAGGCCCACTCGTCGGCAACGTATCGGGCTCCCCGCGCGGCAAACGCGAGGAGCGACTCGGTCTTTCCACCCTTCGACCACCCCGTGGCCACGATTCCCACGTCGTCGTACGAGAACGCGGCGGCATGGAGCGGCAGCGCGCCGTTCGCGAGCGCAGTGAGGTTGAGGATCGGGATCAGGAGCGGAACCGCTGCAAGCCCTCGTTCGCAGACGATCTCCGGCTGGGCGCCGACGTCGTGCAGCGGCAACAGAACACGGGCCTTGGACTTGTGCCGGCTGCGCAGCATGAGGAAGCCCTCCTCCGTGAAGCCCGCGTCGTCGACTCCGAGCAGCCGAATCGGCGCCGTGAGCTCGAGCCGATCAACGAAACGGATGACGATGTCCGGCTCGCGGCGCAGCTCCGTGCGCAGCGGCCCAAGCTGTCGCTCCACCGCCGCGCTGTCGGCGGGTGACGGATCGATCAGCCGCACGCCCACTAGCCCGTGCAGGTCGAAATCGACCGTCCGGGTAGCGTCGGACGCACCCTGCGGTCGCTCAACCGCTGCTCTCCGCCGCTCCGGCGAGGCGATCACCCCCTCTCGCGTCGACGGGCGGCCGGGTCAGGCACCCGCGCGGCTGAAGACCGATCCCACCGTCATCAGGAGGATCTTGAGGTCCAGCCTCAGGGACATCCGTCGGATGTACTCGATGTCCAGCCGCAGGCGTTCGTCGAATGTCGTGTTGTTGCGTCCCTTCACTTGCCACAGTCCCGTGATACCAGGGACGACCTCGAGGCGCGACGTGTGCCACAGGTCGTAGGTCGTGGCGGCGAACGACGTGGGCCGGGGCCCGACGAGCGACATCTCGCCGCGCAGCACGTTGATGATCTGCGGCAGCTCGTCGAGGCTCGTCTTCCGGAGGAACCTTCCGACCCTCGTGATTCGCGGGTCGTCGATGATCTTGAAGTCTGGCGCGGGCAGGATGTTCAGGTGTTGGAGCGAAGCCTTCAGCTCCTCGGCGTTCTGCACCATCGTGCGGAACTTGAACATCCTGAAGCGCCGGCCATGGCGGCCCGTGCGCGACTGCGTGAAGACGACCGGGCCCGGGGTGTCGATCCGCACCGCGAGCGCGCAGAGCAGGAGCACCGGCAGGACGAACGGCAGCGCAAGCAGGCAGAAGACGAGGTCAAAAGCGCGTTTCGACCAGAGGTAGCTCCTCGGCGCGCTAGACACGCGCGACCCCCGAAGGCGCCCACCGCCGCGCCCGCGCCCCTGCCGCGTACCCGCGGGGAGCGCAAGGCCTAGCCGATATCGTCATTCGTCGTCTCATCTCGCAGTGCCCCGGCCATGGCCGGTATGCCGTCGACACTACGACCTGCGTTCCCGCCCGCCTAGGCCAGATCTGGCTAACCGATGGCCAGTCTCGGACCTAGCCGTTGGGTCGGTGACGAGCCGCAGGCCGGTTCGGCGGGCTTCATTCGCCGAGTGCGGAATAAAGCGGGTAAGCGGGCCTCCCCGCTTGGTCTCCAGGGCGCCCGCTTACCCAGAGGCAAGCTGTGGGCTCGCCCCCCTCGCGTTGCGAGCCGCGGCCAGCCCGCAGCGCGAAGCTCACCGTATCCCGTCGCCCTCTCGCGTCCCATGAGACGAAAGTCGAGTCGGGGGTCAGGGTTCGGCCCAGCTCCCGTGCTAGCCCAAGTGGCGTCTTCCACCGCCGTTCACGCGCTTTCCACAGGTTCTCCACCCAGTTTCCCTGAGATCTGTGGACAACAAAGGCCTGCGCAAAACCCCAAAATCCTGCGCCTATTTTCGGAAAACTAGACCATTCGCTAGGTGCAAGCCCTTCCAAAACTGCTCGAAGTGCGTTATCACCACTTGGACACGTTTTCCACAATACGAAAGGCGGCCCTTTCGGTGAGCGAGACCTCTGAGCAGTCCGGAGTCATCTGCGACTCCCATCCGATGTGGCTCGACGCGGTCGAGCAGGTATTGCGGCGGATCGGCATCCGCGTGGTAGGCAAGACGACCTCGACATCCGAGGCTCTCTCGATGGTCGAGGAGCACCGGCCGGACCTACTGATCACAGAGCTCAAGGGCGCGAACGGCGACCTCAGCGGCCTGGCGCTCATCGAGCGCTCCCGCGCGGCGGTCCCGTCCCTTCGCCCCCTCGTCCTCTCGATGCACCAGGACGCGCAGCTGATCGACGCGGCGCTCCTCGCGGGCGCCTCGGCGTACGTCGTCAAGACGGCGCACCCCGAGGATCTCGCTTCGGCCGTGCGACAGGCGTTCTCGCACTCGGTCTACCTCGCCGGCCGGCGCAATCTGGCGCCTGCAACCATCGAGGTGAGCGCCCAGGTCGACGACGAGCCTGGTCTTACCCGGCGGGAGCTCGAAATTCTCCGGCTCGTGGCCGAAGGGCACTCGAACGCCCAGCTGGCGCGGATGCTGTGGGTGACCGAGCAGACGGTCAAGTTCCACCTGTCCAACATCTACCGGAAGCTCGAAGTCGCCAATCGCACCGAGGCGAGTCGGTGGGCGCAGCTCCACGGTCTGCTCGACGGGCGAAGCCTCAACGGCGCCGCCCCGGTGCTGCTCACCGCGACGGCCTAAGAGGCTCCAACATAATGACGCTTCGTCGCCGGGGTGCGATGGGCGGGGCGAGCCAAGGACACAGGTCGCGGGCTCGCGCTGCCCAGCGCGGCCCGGCGGCACAAGGCTCATTGTGTTGGAGCCTTCTAAGGATCGACCAGAAGGAAGAGGGCGCTGCAGCTAGGGACTCGTACGTCTCGGGGTCGTCCGCAAACGGGCCTCCGCCGCTGATCGGGTCCGATCCGGACAGGCACAATGGCCGCGTGTACAGCCCTGCGATCGAGAATCTCGTCGCCCAGTTGACGCGGCTCCCCGGCGTGGGGACCCGAACCGCGCACAGGCTCGCGTTCCACCTGCTCCGCACGCCGAAGGACGAGGCGCTCGCGCTCGCCGACGCCCTCCAGGAGGCGAAGGAGCGCGTCCGCTTCTGCAACGAGTGCGGCAACTGGACGGAGGAGGAGACCTGCGAGATCTGCCGCGACGCCCGTCGCGACCGCGCAGTGATCTGCGTCGTCGAGCAGCCCGCAGACGTGATGTCACTCGAGCGGACGCACGAGTACCGCGGGCTCTACCACGTTCTCGGCGGCGCGCTCTCGCCGCTCGACGGCGTCGATCCCGAGGATCTCCGCATCGACGAGCTCCTGCGCCGCGTCGACTCGGACGGCGTTGCGGAGGTCGTGCTGGCGACGAACCCGAACACGACCGGCGAGGCGACGGCCTCCTTCATCGCCGACCGGCTGCGCGGCCGGGTGCGCGTGACCCGCCTCGCAAGCGGGCTTCCAGTGGGCGGAGACCTCGAGTACGCGGACGAGGTCACGCTCGGCCGGGCGCTGTCCGGCCGCCGGGAGGTGTAGGACACTGTGAGCGTGGCGGCAACGGAGTACGAGGGCCTGCCGGCGGTCGCCGGGGAAGCTCCCGGGCCCTCGGGCACCGTCGTGATGAAATTCGGCGGCACCTCGGTCGCCGACACCAACCGCATCAAGGCGGTGGCGCAGCGACTGGTGGCGGCGCGCGAGGCGGGGAACCGCGTCGTCGCCGTCCTTTCCGCGATGGGCAACACGACGGACGAGCTCTTGCGTCTGGCGCACGAGGTCTCCCCCACGCCGGCGCCCCGGGAAGTGGACATGCTGATCTCGGTCGGCGAGCGCGTGTCCTGCGCCCTGGCGGCAATGGCGATCAACGACCTGGGACACCAGGCCATCTCGCTGACCGGCTCCCAGGCAGGGATCGTCACGGACACCGTGCACGGCCGGGCGAAGATCGTGGACGTCCGCGCCCGGCGGATCCACGAGGCCCTCGACCAGGACCGCATCGTCCTCGTCGCGGGCTTCCAGGGCGTTTCGACGGCCTTCGACGTGACGACGCTCGGCCGCGGCGGCTCCAATCTCACCGCAGTTGCACTCGCGGCGGCCCTCGGCGCGGACGCCTGTGAGATGTACACGGACGTCGAAGGGGTTTTCACGGCCGACCCGCGGCTGGTCCCGACGGCGCGAAAGCTCCACGCCGTCAGCTACGAGGAGATGCTGGAGATGGCCGCGTCGGGCGCGAAGGTGCTCCAGCTACGCTCGGTCGAGTTCGCGCGCAGCCACGGCGTCAAGCTCCACGTTCGCTCCAGCTTCAGCGACGCGGAGGGCACCTGGATCCGGGAGGAGGACGAACGGATGCTCGAGAAGGCGATCATCTCCGGCGTCACGCACACCCTCGAGGAGGCGGTCTACCGCGTCGAAGGCGCCGATGCGGCGCGGCTGTTCCATGCGCTTTCCGACGCCGGGGTCAGCGTCGACACGATCGTCCAGACCGGCCCGGAGATCGTCTTCTCGGGCCCGAGCTCAGACGGGACGGACACGACCGCGGCGCTCGACCGGCTCGGCGTCTCGTGGTCCGCCCGCGACGATCTGGGCAAGGTCAGCGTCATCGGCGCCGGGATGAAGAGCCACCCGGGCGTCGCCGGCAGGACGTTCGCGACGCTGGCGGAACTGGGCGTGGAGCCCGAGATCGTGACCACCTCGCCGATCAAGATCGCCTGCTTCGTCGACCGCGAGCGCATCGAGGACGCGGTGCGCGCGCTCCACGCCGCTTTCGAGCTCGACGCCGAGGAAGCCGTACGAGCACATGACTAGGGTCGGCGTCGTCGGCGCCACGGGAGCCGTCGGGACGGTGACCCTGGAGCTCCTCGCCCGCCGGAGCTTCGAGCACGTCCATGCGTTCGCATCGGCACGGTCGGCTGGAAGCCAGGTCCGGTTCGGCGACCGCTCGCTCACCGTCGAGGAGGCGACGCCCAGAGCGCTCGCCGCCGCCGGGCTCGACCTCTGCTTCTTCTCGGTGGGGACCGGCCCCAGCACGGAGCTCGTCCCCCCCACGGCGGAGGCAGGCACGACGTGCATCGACAAGTCGGACGCCTTCCGTCTCACCGAGGGAATTCCGCTGATCGTGGCCGGCGTCAACGACGACGCGCTCGACGGCGGGCCGATTGTCGCGAACCCGAACTGCTCGGCGATCCAGCTCGCCTGCGTACTCAAGCCGTTGCACGACGCCGCCGGTTTGCGGCGCGTCCGTCTCGCCACCTACCAGTCGATGTCCGGCGCGGGCGATGCAGGGATCGAACGGTTGCGGAACGTGGAGCCGATGCAGGCCGACCTGGCGATGGACTGGGAGCTCGAGGGCGACGAGTTCAGCGAGGAGTCGAAGCTCAGGGCGGAGACGCAGAAGATCCTCGGCCTCCCGGAGCTGCCGATCCAGGCGACGTGCGTCCGCATCCCGGTGCTCGTCGGCCACGGCCAGGCGATCTGGGTCGAGACGGA
>JBKKAR010000197.1:0-5120 GCA_046714355.1 Gaiellaceae bacterium
GCGGGCGGGCGGCGGCCGCGGATGCGACTGCGCTTCCCTCCTCTCGCCTGGCCCCAGGCGCTGCGGCCGTCCGGTCCCAGACGTTCGGCAACGGCAGCGCCCGGAAGCCCGGCAAGCTGTCCCACACGCTTCACGCCCAGCGCTTCCAGCTCCTCGCGGCGTCGCTCGTCTAGCCCGAGCAGGCGGAGTGGAAGCGGGGCGAGAAACTCCTTCGTGTGCTCGTCGGAGACGACGAGAACCTGGCCTGGGCGCGCGACGTTGGCTGCCGCGAGGGCGGCGAAGCGGCGTGTTGCCGCACCAACGCGCGCATCCCAGTGTGAGCCGACCGCGGCGAGGGCGCGCTTCAGCGCCTGCTCGAGGCCGCCGTAGAGGCGTTCCACCCCGCGCGTGTCGAAATAGGCCGTGCCGAGTTGAGCGGACTCGACGGCGAAACCGGAGTCCTCGAGCCGGCGGACGATCTCCTCCCAGTCGCGTTCTGCGGCAGCCGGGTCGGGCTCCACGAGGACGAGCTTGGGGCAGGTCGCGAGCGCCTCCCCCATGCGCATCCCGGGCCGGATACCGGCCTGGTGAGCCGTAGCGGTGACGGGACCGATGAGCGGCTCGGCTCCGTCGGGCGGCGCGAGCGCGGCGGGCTGAAGCGCGAGGCTAGGCCGCTTGCGAAGCGCGGCGCGGAGCTCGAACCCGGGGATGGCGAGGGATGCGACCATGACCGAACATACGTTCTATCACGAACAGGCGTTCGGTGTCAAACTCACGCCAGGTGATCGCCTCCATCGAGACGACTTACTCCAATCATGAATGGACCTCCGTTACCTGGATGGTCCCCAAAGTCGAAATAGTGGGAGTGCGTTCGCTTGATCGTCTCAATGGAGTCGGCACCGATTAGCACGATTTCGAAGTCCTGGGCATCGGGCCGGTTGCGATACTCGAGTTCGCGCTCTGAGTAGCACTCAGTAGCGCGATCAGCATCCTCGTAAAAGTTCTTCACCTCGACGAGATGTCGTTCTCGCAAGTTGAAGACCAGGAGAAAGTGATGAAGAGACATCTCAGGCTTGATTGTTCCAGTAGTGGGCCGTCTCGGCATGAAGTTCGTCCAATTCCGCTATCAAGGCGTCATCGACCGGACCTCCCTGTTCCTGAACTGCGAGGAACCGGGCCGCGCATTCGAAATACGCAAGCAGCTCCCGCGGCGCCTCTCCGTCTTTGACGTTGTGCCCGGTTTGGCCGGCGGCGCGTTCAACGGCTTCGGCCCACTCGTGCTGTGTGGGCGTCCGCAACTGAATCTCAATCAGGCGGTTCTCTCGTCTCACGATTATGTGCCGGGCGCGGTAGCCATCAGGTTTGGGTACACGGCTGTAATCGTTGACGCCCACGATGTTCCACCGCGCATTGCGCATCCGGCGCACAATCGCGGAGACCTCTCGCGCGTTCTCGACGATTGCGCGGCAGCCTCCGATGTCTTCCATCTGCGATAGCCGCAGGCGCGGCATCCGCCCTAGCTTGTTGACGATCCTGTCCATCCGCTTGAACCGCTGCGCAACGAAGCCTGTCTCTGATTCCCGCGCGACGAAGCTCCGTAAGCCGTTGGTCACGAGCACCAGGGGGTAGGCGTGCATCCCTCGATACGCGCTTACAACGCTGTACGCCTCGATCACGTCTGGTGGGGCGGCCTCATCGGGCCCGAAGACCCAATCTCGGAGTGTTCTCCCTGCGCGATCGGCACGGCTGTTTGAAACGGCAGGTGGTGGTGGTGTCCGACGCTGCCGCATCCCGCCACACTAAACACGTGCCTCGGTACAGCGGGTTCAGAAAAGGCGGTAGCCGCGAAAGCGACCGATCCAGAACCCATGGTCTGCCGCATTTGTGCATGTCAGCCCGGAAACCCGACTCACACAAGTGAAGGCGACGACGCCTCGCGTTCCGCAGGAGCCGACGTTCGCCGTATCTCTGCACCTGATTGCCCAGCGCCGGCCGAAGCCGAGCACTCGCGCGCGAGGCCTGTAGCCCTTGAGAACGCCCATGCCATGCACAATCGCGGGCCTCTTGGTGTAGTACGCCGTCGTAGCTCGTTGGTTGCGCCATCCGATCTCGACCGCCCAGCCGTCATTCGGGGTCCAGCAGAAGAGCTGTGGGCTCCGGTCCTCGTGGTTCGTACCGTCCACATAGCAATAGACGGCACTCTGCGGCGTCCGGAACAGGGGCCGCGGGTAGAACCCCCAACCACCCTCGGCGGCAGCCACCGCAACGAGCCCGGCGATTGCGCAAATGGAGAAGAGCTTCATCATCGCCCGCTAGTTCATCGTGAGCGAGCTGCGGATCTCGTCGAACGACGCCGTCCACTGGTCCCAGGCAGAGACCGGCGCTTGGGTCAGGACGGCAACGGCCCGGCCGTACTCGTCTACGAAGATCACGTCGATCTTGTGGAGCGTGCCGCCATCCTCATCGACAAGGAACTCCCAGTACAACGCGGCATAGCCGCCGAAATCGGTTCGCACGTACTCGAGCTCTTGATAGCCGGGAGCTCGCCGCAACGCTTCAACCACCGGCTGAGCCTCGATCATCGGGTCGTCGCTCGACGCCTCGGGCGTGACGTCCACTCGAAGCATGATCGACGGCTCGTCGGGGTTTCGAATCGTTGTGTCGCTGTAGCCGCCTTTGTCGAGATCGCTAGTCTCGATGTCCCAGTAGCTCGGATAGAAGATGTTGAAATAGTCGCCGGCGTACGTGGCGTAATCGGAAGCGTCGGGTTCTTCTTCCTCCGGAGCCGGAGCGGCGTACGTGTCCGGCTCCTCGTAGACATCGCAGGTCGCGGCTGAAACAGGCTGAGGGGCGACCCTCCACGCTTCCAGCAGGGGACGAGCTACCTCGGCGCTGACCGCAAACGCGATCCCGTCCGCAAGGGTCGCATCCAGGTCAAGGAGACCGACGACCGCGGCGCCATCACTTCGGAGCAGGGGTCCGCCACTGTTCCCGGGGCTGACAGCCGCGTCTGTTTGGATTAGCTTCTGGCGCTTGAATCCGTCGATCGGAATCGTGCGCCCCGATCCGCTTACCGAGCCTCGGGTCACGCTGAGCGGAAGCCCGAGGGGAAAACCCACAGCGGCAACGTCCTCGCCTAACCGCGGCGCCTGGGAGCTCAGCTTGAAGATGTGGCCGCGGATCGGACGGCTCGTCCGCACCAGCGCGAGGTCGCGGCCTCGGTCTTCGCCGATAACCGTCCCCGTCCCGAGAACTCGACCACCGCGTTTCAGGGTAATGCTCGTTGCGCCGTCGACGACGTGCTCCACGGTCGCTACCAGCCTACGGCTGATCAAGAAGCCGGTTCCGACTCCCTCGCCGTCACAGGTTTCAGCCTCGATTCGCACAACGCCGCTCCGGACCCGCGCGATCGTGTCGGCGAAGCTCTCCGGCTTCTTGACCTTCGGCGGCGTGGTGACCTCGTCGCTCGCGGACGAACTACCGCCGCATCCAGCGAATACGCCAAGGAGCATGGCGAAGCAAAGGCTTAGTGAGATGAAGCGGATACGCATAGGTCGCTCGAGGCACCGAGCCGAAGGGACACTAATGTCGACGCCAACGGATCTCTATGGGCCGACCGGCCTATTTGCGAGCCAAGAGGTCCTAGTCGGAGCTAGGGAGGCAAGTCGTGCGCTTACGCTAGAGCGTTATCTCAGCCGCCCCGTCAACCATGCGCGAGAAGCGCGGGACGACGTCGATCGTGTTCTCCCGAGCACAGAACTTGATGTCCTCCTCGAGGCCCGGCGGGCCGTAGGTTCTCGCCAGCAGGCCGTCCAGCGCCGTCGGGAACACGCCGGCCAGCAGCGCGGACGCCTTCGCCGCATCTGACACGTCCGCCTCCAGCAGATCCACGATGCGACCCGCGCAATACGCGTCGTCCAGCGCGAACTGGCCCTGGAACCCGGCGCAGACGATCACGCAGTCCTCCCGAACAGCCGCGGCCACAGCCGCAAGGTTCAGCAGCGACCCCAGCACCACCTCCCCACACCGCTCGGCCGCCGCGAGCACCGCCGCCGTCCCGTTCGTCGTCGAATAGATCAGCACATCGCCCCGCGGCTCCAGCACCTCCCGCGGCGAGGCTCCGATGTCGAAGCCCTCAATGCGAACGGCCGAACGCTCGCCGCCGAGCAGCCCCTCCCCCAGCTTCTCACGCAGCGCCAGCGCGTCCTCGATCTCCCGGCAGCAGTAGACCCGCTTGTAGCCGCTCGCCAGCGCCTGCGCGATCGTCGAGGTCGCCCGCAGGACGTCGACGACGACGGCGACCGGAGCCTCCAGCACCTCGTCCGGCGTGAACGCGACATGCACTCGCACGGCCGCATTACGCTACTGCCTTCGTGGCCGAGCCCTTGTACTGCTACCGGCATCTCGACCGGGAGACGATGGTCTCCTGCTCCGAGTGCGGCCGGCCGATCTGCGGGGACTGCATGACCCACGCGCCCGTCGGGATCCGCTGCCCTGACCACTCGGGACAGCCGCAGGGCACCGCCCGCGTCACCCAGGGGATGCGCCGCGCGAGCTTCGAGGGGGCCGGCGCGCTCGTCACCAAGACGCTCGTCGGGATCAACGTCGCCGTCTACCTGCTCGAGCTCGCGCTCGGCGGCCAGATCAACGGGACGGGGAACGAGATCTACGTCGACGGCGTCCTCTATGGGCCGCTCGTCGCCGCCGGAGACTGGTGGCGGCTGATCACGGCGGCGTTCCTCCACTACGGGCCGATCCACCTCGGGATGAACATGCTGGCGCTCTGGTGGTTCGGCGCCGCCGTCGAGCAGGTGCTCGGGCGCGGGCGCTACCTGCTCCTCTACCTCGTCTCCGGCCTGGCCGGATCGGCCGGCGCGCTGCTCCTGTCGCCGACCAGCCTGACCGTCGGCGCGTCAGGCGCGATCTTCGGGATCCTCGGCGCGGCCTTCGTCCTCGAACGGCAGCGGACGTACGTGCTCGGCGGCGGCGCCGTCTCGATCATCGCGCTCAACCTCGCCTTCACGCTCTTCGTCCCGGGGATCTCGATCGGCGGCCACGTCGGAGGGCTCGCCGGCGGCGCGCTCGGCATCCTCGCTCTCTCGCGCTTGGGCCGCGGTCATGCCGTCTACGGCAAGCCCGGC
>JBKKAR010000198.1:0-2918 GCA_046714355.1 Gaiellaceae bacterium
GGATCTTCGTCTGGGACGGGAACTACTACGCGGTCGAGGTGATGGAGCAGCTCGGGCTCGACGAGGGCGCCGTGCGCGTCGGATTCGTCCACTACAACACGGCCGACGAGGTCGACCGGCTGCTCGAGGAGCTCAGGAAACTTTCTTGAGCGCTGGATGCCACTCGCCGGTGAGGCGGGTGGCTGCGCTGGCTCGCGCGTAGCTGCGGGCGGCCGACTCGTCGACGGCCAGCGTCACAGGCCCGTGGGCAATCAGCCCCGGCTCTGCACGCTCGCGGAGCAGGTCGGCGAAGAAGCCGTCCACGAGCCACTCCCGGCCGGGAGCGATCGAGGCTCGAACGCCGATGCGGAAGAGCGAGTCCGAGAGCTCGTCGACCCGATCGATGTGCGGCCGACGCACGAACGTGGTCGGCCCCTCGGGAAGAATCGACGCGATGGAGTCGACCATCTCGACGCCCGCCTCTCGGTCCGTGACAAAGACCTCGAGCATGAGCTCCTTCGCGCCGCTCGGCAGCACACGAACCGAGGGAATCTGAGAGTTGTGGATGTGGATGACCTCGCCGTCGAGAGTCCGCAGGCGGGTGTGCCGAAGCGAGAAATCCTCCACGATCCCCTGCAGCTCATGCATCGGGATCTGGATCGTGTCGCCCACCGAGTACCAGCGCTCGATGAACATCGCGAGACCCGCGATGATGTCCATGAGGACACGTTGGATCGCGAAGCCCACCAGGATGAGCAGGAACGAGGCGCCGGCGAGCGCTGTGAGACGGTCGACGCCGCCGATCAACTGGCCCGCCGAGAGCACGGCCGCAGTTGCGAACCCGAGGTAGGTGACGCCCGCCCGGATGATCGAGACCTGGGTCTCGCGTCGCTTGAGACGCGCCATCTTCCCGGCCTTGTTGAGGTCGTGGTCGGCCGAGCGCCGGTCGTTCAGGACCAGCACCTTCAGCGCGACGTAGGCCGCGCCGCGCGCGACCAGCCAGGCCGCGGCGAAGAGCAAGATGATGACGATGGGATCCAACATGAGCCGCACAGGCAAGCTATCGGCGGGACCCCCTCCCAAACAAGGGTCGCCAACAGAATCCTTACCTCGTGAAGATCCTCATCCTCGGCGGCACGAAATTCCTCGGTCGGGCGACCGTCGAGGCGGCGCTCGACCGCGGACACGAGGTCACGCTCTTCAACCGCGGCGAGACGAACCCCGAGCTGTTCCCGGACGTCGAGAAGCTCCACGGCGACCGCACCGAAGATCTTTCCGCGCTGGAGGGTCGAAGCTGGGACGCCGTCATCGACACGTCGGGTTACATCCCCGCGGTCGTGCGCCGCTCGGCCGAGGCCCTGAAGGGCTCGGCCGGCCGATATCTCTTCGTGTCGAGCGTCTCCGTCTATGCCGACTTGAGCGAGAGGCCGGACGAAGAGGCGCCTCGCGGGGAGCTCGGCGACATGCCGGCCGACGCCCTGCTCGAGGACTACTCGAACTACGGCCCGCTGAAGGCCCTCTCCGAAGACGCTGTGTGGGACGTCTACGGCGACCGCGCGACGATCGTCCGCCCCGGGCTGATCGTCGGGCCGCACGACCCGACCGGCCGCTTCACGTACTGGCCGCACCGGGTCGCGCGTGGCGGCGAAGTGGTCGTGCCCGCACCGCCCGACCGGCTCGTCCAGTTCGTCGACGTACGCGACCTCGGCAACTGGTTGGTCGAGCTCCTCGAGCGCGACGCGGGCGGCGCCTTCAACGCGACGAGGCCCGGCGTCTCGTGGACGGAGCTGTTCGAGACCGCCGTCGCCGTCACCGGCTCGGATGCGACTCCGGTCTGGGTCCCGGACGAGTTTCTGCAGCAGGAGGAGGTCGGGGAATGGATGGAGCTGCCCATGTGGCTGGCCGACCCGGAGTGGGTCGGCATGAACCAGGCGGACGTCTCCCGCGCGGAGTCGGCCGGGCTACGGTTCCGTCCACTCGAGGAGACGATCCGCGGGACGCTCGACCAGGCCGAGACGACGGAAGACGCCGGGATGAAGCCCGAGCGGGAGCGAGAGCTGAACGAGGCCTGGCGGCGATGAGGACAGTCAGTCTGGTCGGGCTCGCAGCTCTGGTGCTCGCCGCTCCGGCGCCGGCACAGACGCCGATCATCGACCAGGCCGCCGTCGGTCTCCGCGGCGATCCCGTGTATGTCCACCCCGGAACGACCCTCTTGTCCGAAGCCGAGGAGCGCAGTCTCGAACGGCAGATCGACGATGAGGCGAGGGGTCCACTCATGATCTCCGTCCTCCCGGCTGCCGCGCGGCGCGAAGCCGGCGGAACGAGCACTGGCGTCGTGCTCGAGCTGAACCGCCGGATCGTCACGACCAATCCCCCCGCTGTGCACGCGGTCGTCGTCGGCAATCAGTTTCGAGCCGTGAACAGAGACATCCCAGCCGGAGACCTAGCCGCCGAGGCGTTCCAGGCGCACCGGAACGAAGGTGTCGCCGCCGTGCTCTCGGACTTCGTCCGCCGAGTCGGCGAAGCACGCGCGGCGCAGGCGGCGCCGGTTCCACCGGAGGAGAATTCGGGCGGCGGCTTCCCGACCTGGCTCCTGGTCGTCGGCGGCGCAATCGCCGCGCTCTTCGGCGTTCGGGCCTACCGCCGCCGGCAGCAGCGCGAACGGGAGCTCGCAGACGTCAAGGCGGTCGCCAAGGAGGACCTGGTTGCGCTCGCCGACGACGTCGTCGGTCTCGACCAGGAGGTCGAGAGCCCGTCCGCCCGTCCCGAGGCGAAAGAGGCGTACGTGCGCGCGATGGAGTCGTACCAACGAGCCGACGACTCGTTCGACAAGGCCCGCTCTCCCCGGGACATCTCGAAGGTGACTTCTGCTCTTGCCGCAGGCCGCCGGGAGATGGAGATCTCGAAGGCGCTGCTCGCCGGGAAGGAGCCGCCGCCGG
>JBKKAR010000199.1:0-4791 GCA_046714355.1 Gaiellaceae bacterium
CTGAACGCCTACAAGGCCGCGAAGGCGGTGCGCGTACGCCTCGATGCGCAGATTGCGCGGGCGCAGAACCCGACGACGATGTCGCCGAAGGGCCTCGATTTCCTGGTCGCGCAGGAAGGGTTCATCCCCTACGCCTACAACGACTCACAGGGCCACGCCACCTTCGGCGTCGGCCACCTCCTGCACCGCGGGCCGGTGACGGCTGCCGACCGCTCGCAATGGGGCACGAAGGCGAACCCGAAGCCGCGAGCCCTCGTCCTCCGGGTGCTGCGAGAGGATCTTGCCGAGCGCTTCGAGCCCGCCGTGTGCGAGACGATCAAGCGGCCGCTCAAAGCGCACCAGCTCGACGGGCTCGTGTCGATGGCGTTCAACATCGGCGCGGGCGGCTTCCGCGGCTCGACCGTCGCTCGGCGCCTGAACGCGGGAGACTTCCAGGGCGCTGCCGACGCGATGCTGATGTGGAGGAAGCCGCCCGAGATCATCCCGCGGCGGCGGCGGGAGCGAGAGCTCTTCCTGAACGGCGTGTACCGCTAGGAGGGCTAGCGGCCGACCAGCTTGAAGACGCGCCGCCCGGCGCGCTCCACCGGCCCGGGCAGCCAGCCGCGCTTCCTCTTGACGACGCGCGTGACCGCTCCGAAGACCGCCTTCGTGGCCTGAACCCGGCGCGAATGCAGCCGGTCGTACGGCGTGTTATGTGCCACCTTCGAGGCGATCGTCGTCGAGCCGATCACGAAGCGGACGTCGCGGAACTGCCTCGAGCTGAAGATCTTCTCGGCAATGACCTTGCGGACCCCCGCGTGCCAGGTCGTGTCGTGGAACGCCACCGTCCCCCCTTCGACCACCTTCGGCACCCAGGTGTCGAAGTCGTGCCGAACGTCATCCTCTTCGTGGGAGCCGTCGACGAACAGGAGCTCGATCGGCTCGTCGAAGTCGTCGACGACTTCCTGGGACAACCCCTTGACCGGCGTGACGAGATCCGCGATGCCGGCGCGCTCGATGTTCTGCTTGAACTCCCCGTGGCGGTAGTCCGCGTGCGGGTCGACGGCGAAGACGCGGACGCCGTTGCCGGCGCGCGAGCCCAGCCCGAGGCAGATCGTGGACTTCCCCCGCCACGATCCGATCTCGACGATCACGCCCTTGCCCGTGCACTCCTTGGCCAGCTCGTAGAGAGCCTCACCCTCCTCGTCTGAGAGCCAGCCGGGGACGTCCTTGATCAGCTCCTTGACGGGAGCGAACTCGCTCACAACTCTCCGTCGTAGTACTCGACGTGGCTCTCGCGGCGGACGAGCACGTGGTCGTCACGAAACTCCGGCCCCGGCCACGCGCCGATCTTGTCGCTGTCCGGATAGACGGCGAGGGACGGGTCGATCTTCGTCGAGAGGATCATCACCCGCACCGTCTCGTCCGTCCGGTTCGTGAACTTGTGCGCGCCGTCGGGCCCGTTCGGGAAGCAGATGACGTCGAGCGGCTCGACCTGCTCTTCCCCGCCCGGATGGCGCAGGATCGGTCGGCCTTCGAGCACGATTGCCCACTCCTCGTTTCCGTACTCGTAGTGGTAGGGGCAGACGCTCTGGCCGGGCGGGAGCTCGTACACCGAGGCGCCGAGCATGACCGCCCCGATCGACGAGCCGAATCGCGCCATCGCGGCCTTGTAGCCCTCGGGGTCGGTGTCGTCGGTCTCGAACTCGAGCGCCGCGAGATTGATCTTCTTCACGCCCGCGATTGAATCAGGCGACGAGCAAGCCCGTCACGTACATGACCGCGACGCCGGCCAGGAATCCGCCCAGCACGTGGGGCGACGACAGTCCGCCGGGCGCCTTGCGCGCGACGTAGCGGCCAACCTCGACCACGACCTCGAAGGCGGCTCCGGCGGCTGCCGCGAAGAAGACGACGCCGAGCAGGTCGCTCGTCACGAAACCGCCGAGCCAGGCGCCGAGGATCGCAGGGGCGCCCGCGATCAAGACGAGGGCCACCAGTCGCGCCATGGAGACCCGCCGACCCTCCGAGAGCGGCGCGGCGATCCCAAGGCCCTCGGTGACGTTGTGGATCATGAAGCCGACGACGAAGAACGTCCCTAGGGCGAGCTCCCCAAGCGCGAACGATGAGCCGATCGCGAGCCCCTCACCCATGTTGTGGAGCCCGATTCCGATCGCGACGAGCGTCGCCAGCGCCAGTCCCGAGGCGCCGGCCGAGCCACCGCTGCGCCGGCCGAGCCGCGCGGAAACCGCGGTCAGGAACAGGTAGCTGAACGCCACACCGAGGAGCACGAGCCCGGCGCCCCCTAGGGCGCTCGGCAGCGCCGCTTGCAGCGCGAACGCCTCGGACAGCGCTTCGACCGCGAGGAACGAGAGCAGCCCCGCGGTCAGCGCCATGAAGGCGGCCAGCCACTCCGGGGCCGCACGGCGCAGCGATGGCAGCCAGAGGAGGCCTAGGGCCACCGGAACGATGCCGACCAGAAAGCCGATCAGCCCGTACCCGAAGATGCTCTTCGCGGAGGCGCCCGGCGTCTCGACGGCCGCGGGAATCTCCTGGGTCGTCTGGATCCCGGAGGAGCTCGTGACGCCGACCGAGATCGGCTCGTCCTGGACCCAGTCGAACCGGATGACGACCTCGCTCGAGCGAAGCCGCCCGAGGGTCTGCGGGCCGTCGACCTCGAACGGAACGACGGCGTCGTCCACCGTGACCAGCGCGATCGTGAGGTCGTCCCGCTGCGGATTCGTCACCCGGATCCTGATCTCGCCCGGGTGGAACTCGACCCGCCGGATGTCGAACTCGTCGGCCGGCGGCGGGTTGTCGCCGAGGAGACCCGTGATCGACGAGCCGGTCGCGGTGAAGAGCGCCACGACGCCGGTGAGGAGCAGCAGCGGAACGAGCGCCCACAGCCGCCAGCTCCTACCCGCCCTGACTGCCGCGACGGATTCGCTCACTAGTCCCCCACGTTGAAGAAGCCCATCCAGCCGAGCTCGGCGAACTCCGACTGGTGCGCGTGGAACATGAACAGGCCCGTGTTGGCGAAGTCGATCTCGATGATCCCGCGCTGGCCCTGGGTTTGCATGACCGTGTCCGTGTATTCGAAGAAATCGGTGGAGCCCGTCGGGTAGTAGCGGAAGAACTCCCCATGCAGGTGGAACGAGTTGATGAGGTCGAACTCGGTCAGGTTCGCCAGGTAGATCCTGACCGTCTTCGAGCGACTGACCTTGATCGGGTACTTGGCGTAGTAGAACGACTTGCCGTTGACCGTGTAGAAGTTGTTCTCGCCGTCGCCGTCGGTGTCATAGCCGTTCATGACCATGACGAGCTCCTGGGCCGGCTTGCGCGGCTCTTTCGGGTCGATGATGAACGCGCCGTAGAGACCCTTGTGGATGTGCTTCTTCAGCGGGGTCGCGTGACAGTGGTAGGGGTGGAAGCCCGCGGGGCGCGCCGGAAATTCGTAGGTGAACTCGGCGCCGGGCTCGACGATCTCGAAGACGCCGTCCATGTTCGCCGGATGGATCCCGTGGAAGTGGATCGTGTGCGGGTGCGAGCCAGCGTTCCGCAAGCGGACGCGGAGGAGGTCGTCTTCGGTGGCGCGGATGATCGGACCCGGCACCGTTCCGTTGTACGTCCAGGCGCTGAACTCGACGCCCTGTGCGACCTCGATCGTCTTGTCCAGCGCGACGAGGTCGTACTCGCGCACCCGGCCGGGCTCGTACGGCAGTGCCGGCGTGGGCAGCAGGAGCTCGTCGAGGTCGTTCGGCCCGCCGGGCGCCGGAACGTCATGGCCGACCATCGCGGCGTGGCCCATGTCGGCGTGGGCATGGCCGAGATGCGTGGCGCTCGGCTCCGCGTGTGCGGTACCCGGCCAGGCGAGCTTGGCGAACGGTGCCGCCGCCACAATCGGCGCCGCACCGGCGATCAGCCCCTTCCTAGTAAACTTAGGCATGTCTAAACTATAACTGAGACAGATGGAACTCACAGACGCAATTCAGGATTACCTCAAGGAGATCTACAAGCTCGAGACGACCGGCCGGCGCGTGACGACCTCCGCGCTCGCCGAGCAGCTCGGCGTCTCCGCCCCGTCCGTCACCTCGATGCTCAAGAAGCTGGCCACGCTCGACCTCGTCGAGCACGAGCGGTACCACGGCGCGCAGCTGACGCCGAAGGGCGAGCGGGTCGCGCTCGAGGTCATCCGCCACCACCGGCTGCTCGAGCAGTACCTCTCTCAAACGCTCGGGCTACCGATCGATGCGCTCCACGACGAGGCCAACCGGCTCGAGCACGCTCTCTCGGAGGAGCTCGAGGCCCACATCGACCGGACGCTCGGCTACCCCACGCGTGATCCGCACGGTGATCCGATCCCCGGTCCCGACCTCAAGCTCGTCGTCACCGAGGCCATGCTGCTCTCGGCTCTCGAGCCCGGTACCAAGGCAGTCGTGGCGCGAGTCCCGGACGGGGACGGCGAGCTGCTCCGCTATCTCGACCGGCTCCAGCTCACGCCCGGCAATCGCGTCGAGATGAGGGAGGCGGCGCCGTTCGAAGGACCGCTGACCGTCCGGGTCGGCGGCGCCGACCACGCGATCTCCCGCGAGCTCGCGGCCAAGATCGCTGTCACTTGACAGTTACGGAACTGTAGAGCTGGGTCCGGAGTACGAAAGCCGAGCCACCGCGCTCTAGCCCCCCGTCACCGTTCGCCTGACCGTACTCCCCGCCGCTCGGCCCAGATGTTCCAACGAACGCGATCGCCAGGAGCAAGGCCGGCAGCGCGAGGATCAAGCGGAAAGCCGTCACGAGGCGCCGCTGCGGCTGCGGCCC
>JBKKAR010000200.1:0-4487 GCA_046714355.1 Gaiellaceae bacterium
GGCAATCTCCCGCGCAACGTCTTCACGATTGCGGAGGAGTTCCGCGCCGGTTTCGAGGCCGTCGACCGGATCGACCGGCCGGGGGTCTCGGTGTTCGGTTCCGCGCGTGTGAAGCCGGACAGCGACCTCTACCGGGTCGCCCAGGAGATCGGTCGCCTGTTCGCCGAGGCCGGCTTCGCCGTGATCACGGGCGGCGGCCCCGGTGTGATGGCGGCGGCGAACCGTGGCGCGAAGGACGCGGGAGGTCTCTCCGTCGGGTTCACGATCGACCTGCCGCACGAGCAGGACCCGAACCCCTACCTCGACATCTGCGTCGACTTCAAGCACTTCTACGCGCGCAAGACGATGCTCGTGAAGGCGGCTGAGGGCTTCGTGATGATGCCCGGCGGGTTCGGAACGCTCGACGAGATGTTCGAGGCGCTCACGCTGATCCAGACCGGCAAGGTGCTGAACTTCCCGGTCGTCCTCTTCGGCAGCGAGCACTGGAAGGGCCTGCTGGACTGGATCAACCTCAAGCTCCTTCCTCAGGGCCTCATCTCCCCCGACGACGAGGACCTCCTCTTCGTGACCGACGACCCGAAGGCTGCGGTCAAGCTCGTCGTCGAGTGCTACGAGGAGCGGTGCGCGCAGGAGGAGCCCTCGGCGCCCCGCAAGGCGGACGCCCAGTAGCGCGATGCGGTTGCGCGACCTGCCGTCGGTGGACGAGCTGGCGCGCGCCGTCGACGATCCGCTCGCCGTCGACGCGGCGCGAACCGTGCTCGCCCAGGCCCGAGAGGAGATCCGCGCCGGGTTCGAGCCCGGCGATCTGACGGAGCGGGTGCGCGAGGAGGCGGCGGGGGCTCGGTCGCCGAGCCTTCGGCGGACCCTGAACGCGACGGGGGTGGTCATCCACACGAATCTCGGCCGCGCGCCGCTGGCGGACGCGGCCCTCGAGCGGGTTCGGGAGGTCGGTCGCGGCTTCTCCAACCTGGAGTACGACGTCTCTGCGGGCCGGCGGGGCTCGCGCCAGGATCACGTCGCCGCCATCCTGCGGCGGCTGACGGGCGCGGAGGCGGCGCTCGTCGTGAACAACAACGCCGCGGCGGTGCTGCTCGCGCTGGCCGCGCTCGCCGAGGGCCGGGAAGTGCTCGTCTCCCGCGGCGAGCTGATCGAGATCGGCGACGGCTTCCGGATCCCTGAGGTGCTGGAACGTTCGGGGGCGAAACTGATCGAGGTCGGGACGACGAACCGGACGCGGGCGGCGGATTACGACCGCGCCGTGACTGCCGACACAGGCGTCCTGCTGCGCGTCCACCAATCGAACTTCCGCGTGGTCGGGTTCACGGAGCGCCCGCGGCTCGCCGAGGTCGTCGCGGTTGGGCGGCGACACGGGGTGCCCGTCGTGGAGGACGCGGGCTCGGGGGCGTTGACGGCAATCGAGGACGAGGCTCCGGTACGCGAGAGCGTCGAGACCGGCGCCGACCTCGTGTGCTTTTCCGGTGACAAGCTGCTGGGTGGGCCTCAGGCGGGGATCGTCGTCGGGCGGGCCGAGCTCGTCGAGCGGCTGCGCCGTCATCCGCTCCAGCGGGCCCTGCGCGCAGACAAGCTGACGCTGGCGGCTCTCGAGGGGACGCTCGCCCTCTACCTGGAGCCGGATCGGGCGCTTCGCGAAGTCCCGGTGCTGCGCATGCTGGTCGAGCCGGCCGAGGATGTGCGCGGCCGGGCCGAGCGGCTGGCCGCGCTCGTGGAGGGGCGGGTCGAGGAGACGGTCGGGAGGGTCGGCGGCGGTGCGCTCCCGCTCGCCGAGCTGCCGAGCTTCGCCTGCGCGGTCGAGGAAGACCTGGCGTCGCAGCTGCGCTCGGGTGAGCCCCCGGTCGTCGGCGTCGTCCGGGATGGTGTTCTCCTGCTCGACTGCCGGACGTTGTCCGAGGCGGACGTGGACGAGGTCGCCCGAGCGGTGCTCGCTTGCCGCTCACAGTAGGCACCGCCGGCCACGTCGACCACGGGAAGACCTGGCTCGTCCGAGCGCTGACCGGGAAGGACACGGACAGGCTGCCGGAGGAGCAGGCACGCGGGGTTTCCATCGACCTCGGATACGCGCCGCTGGACCTGGGCGAGGGCCTGCGGCTCTCGCTCATCGACGTGCCTGGCCACGAGCGCTTCGTCCGGAACATGGTCGCCGGCGCAACCGGAATCGGCCTCTTCATCCTCGTGGTGGACGCCGGCGAAGGAGCCCGGCAACAGACGCTGGAGCACCTCGCGATCCTGCAGCTGCTCGAGATCCCGGCGGGGGTCGTCGCGGTGACCAAAGCGGACGCGGTGGATGCGGAGCGGGTGGCCGCGGCCGTCGCGGAGGCACGCGAGTTGGTGCCGGGCGCCGAGGCGATCCCGGTGAGCGCAAAGACGGGCGAAGGGCTCGACGAGCTTCGCGCCGCGCTGAGGCGAGCGGCGCGGGGCATGGAGCGAGTGGACGGCGGCATGCCGGCGCGGCTCTGGATCGATCGCGTCTTTCCAATCGCCGGCGCAGGCACCGTGGTCACCGGGACGCTCTGGTCAGGCACGGTCGGCGTCGGTGACCGCCTGCGCGTCGAGCCGCGGGGGCTCGATGTCCGGGTCCGGTCCGTGGAGGTTCACGACCAGACGGTCGAGCGGGCGGAGGCCGGACAGCGTGTCGCCGTCGGGCTACCCGGCGTCGAACGAGGCGAGCTGCGCCGAGGCGACAGCCTCGTGGAGCCAGGCGCCTATCCGGTCAGCTATCGACTCGACGTCCTCCTCGCCGCAGACGACGTCCCCGCCGCGGTGACGGTTCACCTGGGCACCGCGGCCGTCGCCGCCCGTGTTGTCCGACACGGCAACTATGCTCAACTCCGGCTGAGCGAGCCCGTGGTCGCGGCGCGCGGCGACCGAATCATCCTCCGGACGCGGACGACGATCGGCGGCGCCCGAGTCCTCGACCCCGCTCCGCCCCGTGGACTCGACCCGGAGCGTCTCGCGCTCCTGGAGGGAGGTGATGCGAACGCGATCGTCAGAGCACTGGTGCGGGAGCCGACGACGGCGGACGCTCTGCGGGCGCAAGGGATCCTCACCGCCGCCGAGCTCGAGGAGGGCCTCGCCGACCTCGCACAGACGGACAACTGGTACTTCCGGCCGGAGTGGCTCGAGGAGCAGCGGAGCGCGGTGGCAGGGCGGCTTGCGGAGCGGGCAGCAGCGACTCCGCTTGATCCCGGTGTCCCGCTGGCCGAACTCTTTCCACCTACGCCTTGGGCGGCGGCGATCGCGCGGCTCCTGGACGTTGACCGCCGGGGCGGGAAGGCGTATCTGCGCGGGGAGGCGCCCTCGCTGGGCGACCGGGCGGGCGAGGCCTCGCTCCTCGAGGCGGCGCTCGAGAAAGCCGGCCCTGCCGGCGCCGCGACGGACGACCCCGCTCTGGCCCGCTACCTGGAGGGAGAGGGGCGGCTGGTCCGGCTCGGCGACGAATATGCCGTCTCGCCGGCGGCATACGAACAAGCGCGCGAGACGGCGGTGGCCGAGTGCGAGCGAGAGGGCTCGATCGAGCTCGCGCGCTTCCGCGATCTGCTGGGGATCTCGCGGCGGCCGGCTCAGCTCCTGCTCGAGCGGCTCGATTCCGATGGTGTGACCCGGCGCGAGGGAGACGTTCGCGTGCTCAGGCGGAATCGGAGCCGGAAAGCTTGATTTCGAACGTGCAGGCCGGGTCGCCCCGGTGCATGCAGGTCCACTCCTCGATCGTGGCCGCCTCGCGGTAGTGCTGCGCCGTGCCTTGCACGAGACCACGGAGCAGGACGCACAGGCGCCGCGGAGACGAGTAGGCGATTCGAACGCCTTCGTCTCCGAGCCCGTCGATCCGTAGCTGGGGCGGTGCGGCGTTCGGCATCGTCGCGCGCACAAGCTCGTGGATCCTCGTCGCGACGACGGGTGAACGTCGTCACCCCCGTGAAGACTCCGAAATCGTGGACGACGTCGCCCACTTCACGGCCGGTCGCGTTCGCCGCCCGCTCCACGAGCTGCGCGAGCAGCTCGTCGTCGTAGGACTCGCTGAGCAGGAAGATCGGCTGGCCGGCGAAGACGTCCTGCGCCACGTCGGCTCCGTGCACTGAGGTGAGGTAGTCCCTGAGGCTGGTGAAGATGACTCCGTGCACGCTCGGCACGCGATTGTACGAAGGCTACGATCGTGTGCAGGGAGCGGCATGGGCCCGGTGGCCCAGCTGGTCTTCAAAACCGGTGCGGTCGTGCAACCCACGGCTCGGTAGGTTCGACTCCTGCGCCGCTCCGTAGAGCCGAAGCCGTCGCCTCTTAGCGATCGCCTCGGCGTTCGTAAGGCTCTACTTGGTAGTGGAATGGCTAGCTGATGCCTCCCGTGAAGCCGGCAGGCTCAGAAGAAGTTCCGGCGGAAGGCTCGCTTCCGGCTTCGGCCGCTAGCTCTGATCCAGAATCGCGCGCGCTCGTTCGGCCGCGACCACGCTGCCCTTCTGCTCGTAGAGCTCGAGCGC
>JBKKAR010000201.1:0-9803 GCA_046714355.1 Gaiellaceae bacterium
CGCTCACCCGGCCGACGCTCGCCGAGGAGCCGCCGCCACCGACGACCGACCCCTACGGTGCGCTGAAAACCGCCATCCACACGGCGTGCATCGCAAAGCTCGGGCCGCAGCTCTTCACGACCGAGACTACGGAAGACCTCTCCGAGCGCGTCCTGCGCGAGGTGACCGAGCAACTCGCGCTCGACCGCACCCCGCTCACGCGTGAGGAGCGACGCCGGATCGTCCGCGAGATCACGGACGACATCCTCGGCTACGGGCCGCTCGAGCCTCTGCTCAACGACGACTCGATCACGGAGGTCATGGTCAACAACTTCGACCAGATCTACATCGAGCGCGACGGAAAGATCGAGCGTAGCGAGACGACCTTCGCCGACAACGCGCACCTGATGCGCATCATCGACAAGATCGTCTCCCAGATCGGCCGCCGGATCGACGAGTCCTCGCCGATGGTCGATGCGCGCCTCCCGGACGGGAGCCGCGTGAACGCAATCATCCCGCCACTCTCGCTGCGGGGCCCGACGCTCACGATCCGAAAGTTCTCGCGTGACCCGTACACCATGGACGACCTGATCGGGTTCGGCTCGATCACGCCCAAGGCCGCTCAGTTCCTCGCCGCATGCGCGCGCGGGAAGCTGAACATCCTCATCTCGGGCGGTACCGGTACCGGTAAGACAACGACCCTGAACGCGATCTCCGCCTTCATCCCCGGGGACGAGCGAATCGTCACCATCGAGGATGCGGCCGAGCTCCAGCTCCAGCAGGAGCACGTGATCACGCTCGAGTCCAGGCCGCCGAACATCGAGGGGCAGGGCGAGGTTCGCATCCGGGAGCTCGTCCGAAACGCCCTCCGCATGCGACCCGACCGGATCATCGTCGGCGAGGTGCGAGGCGCGGAGACCCTGGACATGCTCCAGGCGATGAATACGGGCCATGAAGGCTCGCTGACCACGATCCACGCGAACTCTCCCCGCGACGCGCTCTCCCGGCTCGAGACGCTGGTGCTCACCGCCGGCCTCGACCTGCCGCTCCGCGCGATCCGCGAGCAGATCGCGAGCGCCTTCGACCTGCTGATCCAGATCTCCCGCCTGGTCGACGGCTCTCGCCGGATCACCAACGTCACCGAGGTGCTCCGCATGGAGTCCGACGTGATCACCCTCCAGGACATCTTCGTCGCGAAGCCTCCGGAGGAGGACGCGGCGAATGCCGGACGCTCGATGGCACTGCTCTCACCGCTCGCCTGCACCGGTCTCAAGCCGCATTTCCTCGAGAAGATGGCCGCCTCGGGCGTCTCGCTCCCGCCGAGCTTCTTCGAGCGGGAAGACGTCGTCGCGCGGCCGACGTTCGCGGCGGGGTACGGCCGATGATCTGGAGGCGTAAGCGAATGGGGATCCGCGTCGGCATCGCCATCGGCGCGGTCGCTCTTGCGGCCGTTCCGGCCGCGGGCGCCAGCGTCAGGGTGTCCGGGGTCGACGCCACAACCTTTCCTCGCGTCCGGCTCACCGTCGTGACCTCGCGGCCCTCGGCGAAGCCGCCCGCGCTGCGCGAGAACGGCCGCTTGGTCAGCAGTCTTCGGGCCGAGAACCTCGGCCAAGCGAAGAGCGTCGTGCTGGCCGTGGACAGATCCAGGTCGATGAAGGGGAAGCCTTTCGCCGACGCGATCGCCGCTGCACAGGCATTCCTACGCGCGAAGCTGCCGAGGGATCGGGTTGCCGTGGCGACGTTCGCGACCACACCGGTCATACTCGCGGACTTCTCTCCCTTTGCCGGAGATGCCCAGACCGCGCTCCGCTCGCTGTCGGTCGACCGGGCCGAGGGGACGACGCTGTACGACGGCCTCGTCAAGTCGGCAAACGCGTTCGCACGCGAACCGAACGCCGGCCGCGTGGTCATCGTCGTGACGGATGGAAACGAGACGCGAAGCACAGCGACACTGGAGAACGCGATCAATGCCGCCCGCGAGGCCGGGGTCCTTCTCTACGTCGTGGCGATCGAGAGCAAGCAGTTCAATCCAGCGCCGCTCAAGCGACTCGCCCGTGACACGGGCGGGAGCTACCGCGGAGCCGGATCGAGCACGGAACTGCGAACGATCTACGCCGGCATCGCTGCGGAGCTGCGCCGCACCTGGCGGCTCGAGTACCTGACGTCCGCCCGACCCGGCAACGCGTTGAAGCTCGACGCGTCGATCCCCAGGCTCGGAGCGGCCTCTGCTCAACTGACGATCGAGGGGGAGGCGGGCAACGCACCCCCCGCCCCGTCGAAGCTCCTGCCGGAGAAGGTCTACGAAAGCTTCCTCGGCACCCAGCTCCTCGGCGCCCTCGTCGGCCTGCTCGTCCTGCTCGCAGGCACGTTCCTCGTGAGCTCGGTTCGCGGCTCACGGCTCCGCAGGCGGCTCGCACCGCATCTCGCCCCCGGACCTGGTTCCAAGCGGAAGCGGGAGCGCCAGCGGTTGCAGGCAGCCGCGGGCTTGTTCCGCGCCACGGAGCGCACCTTCGGTCACTGGAAGCAGTGGATCGCACTGGCCCGGATGCTCGAGCGGAGCGACACCCCGCTCCGTGCGGTGGAGTTCGTCTATATCTGCATGGGAGCGGGGCTCGCCACCGGTCTCATCGCGGGCATGGCCGCGCAGGGCACGATGATCGTCCTCCTCGCCATGGCGGGAGGCGCCTCGATCCCGTTCCTTGTGGTCTGGGTCAAGGGTAAGCGCCGGACGAGAGCGTTCGAGAACCAGCTCCCGGATCTCCTGATCACCCTCGCCGCCGCGCTCAAGGCCGGACACAGCTTCAAAACCGGCCTCCAGACGATCGTCGACGAAGGCCGCCCGCCCGCCAGCAAGGAGCTGAAACGCGTGCTCACCGAGGCGCAGCTCGGACGGCCGATCGACGACTCGCTGAGCGAGATGGCAGTGCGCCTGGGCTCCAAGAACTTCGAGTTCGTGATCACCGCCGTGACCATCCAGCGACAGGTCGGCGGCAGCCTCGCCGGACTGATCGACATGGTCGCCGACACCGTCCGCCAGCGCCAGCAGTTCGCCCGCAAGATCAAGGGTCTCACGGCTATGGGACGGGCGGGCGCCTACGTGCTGATGGGCCTGCCGTTCTTCATGGCCGCCGCGATCACCGTACTGAACCGCGAGTACATGGACCCGCTGTACCACTCGTCCACCGGCCACAAGTTGATCGCGATGATGCTTGTCATGATGGCGTTCGGGAGCTTCCTCCTGAACCGAATCGCGTCTTTCAAGGGATAGGGGAAGCCACCATGATGCTTCTATTCATCGCCATCGCCTGCCTCGCGGGCGCCGTATTCCTCATCGGCGAGGTCGCAACGCTGCCCTCGCGCGAGCGGGAGCGCTCGATGCGCCGGGCTACGCACTACGGCTTCATTCGGATCGCTTCCCCGCTCGACAACCAGCGCCTCCGCGAGCGCGCCCTCGAGCCGCTTCGCGAAACCTTCGCCGCGTGGGTCTTGAAACTGAATCCACGGACGAGCATGGACTCGATCTCGCTCCGGCTCCTCGGGGCGGGCCTGGGCCGACGGATGTCACCGACCGGGTTCTTGGCCGCTAAGGGCTTCCTCGCCGTCGGCGGGGCACTCTTCGGCGTCGCGATCACGTCGATCACCGGCTCGGGCATGGGCCTCCTCCTGATGGTCGCTTTCGCGGCCGGCGGGTTCATCGCGCCCGACTACTTCGTCTCGCTGAAGGCGCGCGGCCGCCGCGACAGCGTCCGGGCCGCCCTGCCGGACGCCCTCGACCTACTCGCGGTCTGCGTCGAGGCCGGTCTCGGCTTCGACGGCGCAATCGCGAAGCTGACCGAGTACATGGAGGGCCCTCTGGCGGAGGAGTTCGGCCTCACTCTCGGTGAGATGCGCATCGGCGAGAGCCGGCAGGACGCACTGAAGCGGATGTCCGAGCGTGTGGACGCACCCGAGCTCTCATCGTTCACCCGCGCGATCATCCAGGCCGACCAGCTCGGCACCTCGCTCGGACGGATCCTCCGCGTCCAGGCCGCCGACACCCGGATGCGCCGTCAGGCAGCCGCGGAGGAAAAGGCCATGAAGGCCCCGATCAAGATGCTCTTCCCGACCGTCCTCTTCATCTTCCCAGCGATGTTCCTGGTGATCCTGGGACCCGCCTTCATGAACCTCGACAAGCTCTTCTAACGCCGACCTAGGAGACAGTCATGCCCGTCACGCCGAAGCCGAATAACGAACAGCCCGAAGACCAGAAGGGCGAGGAAGTCGAGACCGAGCATGGCTTCGGCACCGGCCTGCGCGCGCAGTTGCAGCGGCGCCGCGACGGCGAGGCCGCGCCAGTCATCGCCGAGCTCAACGGCCAGAAGGTCGAGACTCCGCTCGTCCGCCTCGACCTCTACGCCTCGCCTCCGCCGGCCGCGGAGCGCGCGTCGGCCGCCGCGGACGAGGATGAGCTTCAGGAGCTTCAGGGCGAGCTCGAGGGAGTCCGCTCGGAGCTGACGCTGGCGTCAAAGCGGGAGCAGGAGCTCCGAACCGCTCTGGCCGAGCAGGTCGAGGCCTACGAGCGCCGGCTGACGGAAGAGTCGGACGTCTCGCGCCACGCGTCGCTGCTCGACGACCGCGATGCCCGGATCACGACGATGGAGACCGAGCTCCAGGAGCGCGAGCGCCGGCTGGCCGCCGAGCGCCGCGAGCTCGACGCCGAGCGCAAGCGACTCTCCCAGGTTAAGTCAGAGGTCGCCGGCGAGCAGTCGGGCACCGAGAAGTTCGCTAGTGCGCTCAGAGCCCGCGAGGAAGCGATCAAGGACAGCGAGAAGGCTGTTGCCGAACTGCAGCAGCGCATCAACGCGGTCGCGAAGCGCGAAGAGAAGGTCAAGACCGCCGAGCAGGAGCTCAGCGCGCGCGAGCGGGACGCAAAGCAGCGCAGCGAGGCCAAGGCGAAGGGGATAGCCGAGCGCGAGGAGCATCTCCGCCGGCGCGAGAAGGAGCTCTCGGAGCGCGAGCGGACGTTCGCGAACCGCGAGACCCGCATGCTGACCGCCGAGGAGCAGTTCAACGCCCGCGAGGCGGCGCTCGAGCAGCGCGAAGAGCGCCTGCGAGTCGAGTCCGAGCGGCTCCGCTTCCAACTCGCCAGTCAAGGCAGCGTCACGAAGGAGGCCGACGCGAAGGCCACCGAGGCGCTTCAGCAGGCCGAGACGACAGCCGCCGAGGTCGAGCAGCGCGAGCTGATGCTGGCAACGCGCGAGGCCGAGCTCAACCGGCGCGAGGCGCAGCTCGGACGGGTCGAAGAGCAGAAGGAGGTCGGCCGGGACATCGAGCAGCTGCGCCGCCAACTCGAGGAGCGCGAGCGCGACCTTGTCGAACGCGAGGCCGCCATCCGCGACTCCGAGGACGCGTCAGATTCGCAGGACAAGCGCCTCGACCGGCGCGAGAAGCGGCTCGGCGAGACCGAGAGCAGCGTGCGTGACCGGCTCAAGGAGCTGGACGAGCGCGAGGCCGAGGTCGAGCTTCGCGAGGCGAGCGGCGAGGCCGACGTCGAGCTCCGGCTCGAGAAGCTCGAGAAGCGCGAGGCGAAGCTCGAGGCCCTCGAGAAGCGGCTCGCCGCCAAGGAAGCCGAGCTTGCGAGCTACGTCGCCCAGGCCCAGAGCTCCCTCCACAGCCGCGAAGCCGACTGGTGGAAAAAGGTGCTGGGCCCGGACGAGGTCGGCGCTGCCGACCGCTAGGAAGCTGCGGCGTCTTCAGCGGCTGCTCCGCGCCACTTGAGCGTGCGGAGCATTACGAGGGTCGCGATCGTCCCGAGCGTGACGTTCAGCGCGATCACGACGAGCTTGACCCCGACGCTGAAGCTGAGCACGTCCGAGGAGGCGGCCGCGCCCCGGAACAGGTAGACGAGCAGCGCTTGCTCGGTCCCGATCCCACCCGGAGTGAGCGGCAGCAGGGTCGAGAGGCTCTGCGTGACCTGGACGACAAAGATGTTGTGCGCGTCCGCCGGCAGCCCGAAGGCGCGAAGGAAGAAGAAGATCCCGGTGATCCGGAAGGCCCAGTCGAGCGCCTGCCAGGCGGCGACGTGGCGGACATAGCGGCGCGGTTGACGCAGGATCGCGCAACCCTGGCGCACGCGCTGCCAGAACTCCGTCACCCGTCCGGCAGCGAAGAGCGCGACCACGGTCGCCACGACCAGTGCGAGGAAGAGGACGCCGGCCGCCAGCTCCGGGTTGCGGAAGAACCAGAGCCAGTCGATCGCCGGCAGATTCGGAAGGACACCGAGGCCCGGGAGGACACCGGTCGCGAGCGCCCAGCCGATCAGCAAAGAGCCGACGAGCGAGTCGAAGACGGTCTCTACGAGTAGCGTCGCCCCGAGCGTCGGGTACCTCGACCCCTCTACCCGGTGCTTCGCGATGTAGAGGCGCAGGAAGTCGCCGCCCCGCCCGGGGAGGAGCGCGTTCGCGCCGATCCCCGCCCCGTATGCACCGAGGACGTCCCGCCAACGCACGGCCGCGTCCGGGTACGCGGCGTCGACGATGTGCAGCCAGGCCCGTGTCCTCGACACGATCCGGCCGAAGTGGCAGAGGACGGCCACGCCGAGCGGCGCCCACGCGATCGACGTGAGCTGGTCGAAGAACGCGCGAATCGCATCGAAGAGGGCGTCCACGGCCATATCCTGGCCTCTGCGGCGTACGATCGGACGCCGTGACCGCGAGAGGGCCGAAGAGACCGTTCACACCGCAGCGGAGGCGCTCCGCGTTGCGGCGCTTCGCCGAGTCCTTTCGGACGCTCGCCGCAGGCTCTCCGGGAGACGATCGCGGCCATCGCGGACTGATCCGGCCGCGCGGGTCGCGGTTGACTCGCCAGGGTCTTCGTCGTATAGATGGGCGAATATCAATCGGACGGGCGGTGATCGGGGGCGCCTAAGTCCGGAGGAGGTGTCCCGTTTGTCCCCCCGCCGACTGACCTCGCTCTTGTGGCTTTCGGCGGTGCTGCTCGCCGTGCCCTTCCTGGCGACAAGCACCGCCGGTGCTGCCATCGCTCCCCCGTGGTGCGGTACTCCGTCCCCTGACGCGACCGGGGCTCTTCCCGACGGAACCAGCCCTTCGCATCCGCCTGGGAGCTACCCCCATATCCCGTACTACGCGATCCGCTGCACGCTCGACGCCATCGCGGCTCAGAGCAACGGCCGCATGACCGTCGAGGTGATCGGACAGTCCGCGCTCGGACGCGATCTCTACCTCGCCACCTTCAACGCGCTCGATACGAAGGCGCAGCGGCGCTCCGCCTCCAACTGGGAGAAGATCCGCCGCTACGCGCTCGAGGATCCCGAGCGCGCTCAGAAGATCCTCGCGAAGGCGGGAGACGACGTGAAGGTCCCGCTCTTCATCCAGAACGCGATCCACGGCGGCGAGTCCGACGGAGTCGACGCCAGCCTTCAGATCATGGAACGGCTAGCGACGACACCGTACGGAGCCGATCCGGAGGTGGACGCGATCCTCAACCGCGGAATCGTGCTCTTCAACGTCGTGATGAACCCCGACGGCCGGATCACGGATTCGCGGCCGAACGGGAACGGGTTCGACATGAACCGCGACTACCTGACGCAGTCGCAGTCGGAGGTCCAGGCGTCGGTCGCTGTCATGCAGAAGTGGCTCGCGCCGGACATGCTCGACACGCACGGCTTCGTGACGCCGACGCTGATCGAGGCGACGACGAAACCGCACAACCCCGGCATCGAATACGACATGTGGCTCAAGTGGAACCAGAGCCGAATCGACGCCAACGAGGCCGCGCTCAACGCACTCGATTTCCAGGTCACGCGTCCGATCAACGACTGGTGCGCTGACGGGAGCATCCCGAAAGGCGGGGTCTGCGACGACGGCACCACGAGGTTCGGGCCGCGATGGGCCGAGAGCTGGGACGACTGGGGCCCGTTCTACACGCCGATGTACTCGCAGCTCGTCGGGCTGAACGGCTCGACGGTCGAGATGTGCAGGAGCTTGAGCCTCGTGCCCGGAAGCAGCCCGCCCAGGACGGCCTGCGGCCCACTGCTCAGCGAGAACGAGAAGGTCGGCCGGAGTGGATCGCGTCTCGTCCAGTACCACACGATCTGGTCGACGCTCCTCTTCGACACGGCCAACCGGGTCGACCTGTTGAAGGACCAGCTCGAGGTTTATCGGCGCGGCGTGACCGACGCACCGAGGCCGACAACGGCCGACCTGCCGCCGGGGTTCGACAACGAAGAGAACAACTGGATGCACGAGTACCCGAAGGCCTATGTGATCCCGCTCGGCGACGGCCAGCGCAGCGACGTCGAGGCTCGGCGCCTCGTCCGCTGGCTACTCGCGAACGGCATCCGGGTCGATCAACTGAAGAAGGGCTACCAAGACGGCTCGACGCGCTTCGAGGAGGGCTCGTTCGTGGTCTTCATGGACCAGGCGCTCCGTGGCCTCGCCGACACGGCGCTCGGTCCCGGTGTGGACATCTCGTCCCGGATCAGCATCCTGTACGCGCCGCCGGGAGCCTGGAGTCATGGCTATCTCTGGGGCGCCGACGTTGCCACGATCCCCGACTCGGCGACGTTCGCTCCGAAGACCAAGCGGGTACAGAGGGTTGACACCGCACAGGGCGGCGTCGATAGCTCGGAGGGCGCCTCCGCGTTCGCGCTCGCAATCGACTCGCCGACCGCGGTTCGAACACTGAACGGCCTGCTGGGCTCGGGCATGACGGCCGAGCTCGCCACGGCTCCGTTCACGAACGCGCTCGGAGAGCAGATGCCCGCCGGGACCGTTCTCTTCCCGGCGAGCGTCCGCTCGGCCCTCGAGGCCGCGGGTGGCAGCTCGGGCGTGTGGTTCATCGGCGTCAGGGGCACGCTGCCCGCCCGCGAGCCGATCGACCGGTCGCCGCGGATTGCGGTCCTCACCGCCGCCGTGAACCAGGACGTCTGGGTCTTGCGAAACCTCGGCTTCACTGCAGATCCGATTGCCACAGGCACGACCAGCGCGCTCAACAACCCGACCGCGCCGAATCCGCTGGACGGCTACGACGTGGTGTTCAACACGGCGGGTTGGCCGGCCGGGGCGACCGCGCGATCGCGACTGACCGCGTTCTTCGCGAGCAGCGGCGGCTACCTCGGCGCCCTGACGAACGGGGCGAACTTCCTCACTGCCGGAGGCGAGGTCACCGGCCTCACCGCTCTGAACCGCTCCGGCAGCGGCCGGAGCGGGATCATCAACTGGAACAACTCCGCGCCCGGCACGAGCCAGATCACCGGTGCGTACCGGTCGCAGGACACCGCGATCGTCGACCCGCCGACCTGGTTCACAGCGGTTCCCTCGACGATGACCGTGGACGGGAGCCTCCCGCTCACCGGCTTCTTCTTGAGCGGTCTCTGGCTCCTCGACGCCCAGTCGGCGTCAGCGCCGGGGTCGGCGATGATCACCCACGGCACGAACACGGCGGGAACGGCGAGGATCACGTCGTTCGCGATGAACCCGCTGTACCGAGCGGACCCCGAGCGTGAGTGGCCGATGATCGCCTCGGCCGCCCTCTGGGTCGACCAGTAACGAGATCAGTGTGGGGAGGAGAGGCACGCGCCTCTCCTCCCCACATCCAGGATCGGGTGGAGGGCGCTAGCCGTTCGCCCTCTCACGGGCCGTTGTCGCGAGCCAGACGACGCTCCACACGACGGCCGCAGTTCCCCAGCCCCGCCCGCGACCACAGACCCGCGTTTCGGGCTCCCTCTGATGGGCGGTACTGGGCTCGAACCAGTGATCCCCTGCTGTCGGCTCGAAGCCGCTGTTCGCGTCCCGAGCGCCCGGGCTGCATAGAATGGTTAAAAC
>JBKKAR010000202.1:0-3455 GCA_046714355.1 Gaiellaceae bacterium
CGCCGGAACCGCTCAAGCAAGTGCCGAGGGACAGTCCCTCGAGACGACCGTTGCGAGGGACAGGCCCTCGTTACGGGGGTTACGTGAGGGTGTACTCGGGGCCCGAGCCGCCTTCGGGCGGCGTCAGCCGGCCGCCCTTGGCGGTGATCGCCCCGCACTGGACACAGTTTTACGGCGTCACCACGACGCTCCCGTCTGCGGCCTCGTAGACGTGCGCCGGGCACAGGCGTTCCCAGAGGACGGCGATCTCCTCTGGGACACGGGTCTGGACCCGCAGATGGTTCGGCGCGTCGTCCCGCGTCCTGTTCCCGGAGAGGTAGACGCTCGAGAGCTTGTCGAACGTGAGCTTTCCGTCGGGCGCGGGATAGCGCTTGCTGCGACCCGTTCGAACGATCGGCTGCTCGACGTCGCGCTCGGTCCGCATGTTGCCGGGTGGGAACTTCCCCTTGCTCGCCGTCATCGCCCCCGCGAGCATCCCCCCGAAGTAGAAGCCAGGCCCGAAAGCCTGGCGCATGTTCCGGACCTCCTGGAGGTCGGACCAGATGAAGCTCCGACGAATCGCCTCGTCGTAGACGCCGAGCGCGCCCGGCGTCCACGGCGTGCGACCCGGCCGAAGCGAGTCAACCGCGGCCTCGGCGGCGAGCCGGCCCGACTCGACCGCATAGTGGATCCCCTTCAGCGCCGGCACGTTGACCAGCCCGACACCGTCGCCGCACAGGAGCAGACCGGGAGCGTGCAGCTGCTTCGGCAGGGCGAGGAAGCCGCCCTCCGGGATCGTCTTCGCCCCCCACTCCACGCGCGCGCCGCCCTCGAGGATCTTCCGCACGAGCTCGTGCGTCTTCAGCTCCTGCAGGAGGTCGTGCACCGAGAGCTCGGCGTCGCGGTAGTCGAGCCCGACGACCATGCCGAGCGCGACGTGGTCCTCCCCGAGCGGGTAGATGAACGACCCGCCGAACTCGCGGTAGCGCGCGCCGCCCCGGAGCGGCCAGCCCATCGTGTGGATCACGCGGTCGAGCGGCTTCTTCACGCGCCAGACTTCCTTGACGCCCAGCGCCCAGACCTGCGGGTTCTCGCTTGCCAGGCCGAATTGATCGATCGCGACGCCGGTCAGATGGCCCTGCGTGCCTTCGGAGAGGACGGTCACCTTTGCCGTCACGTCCGAGCCGGGCTCGAAGTTCGGGAGCGGCCCGCCGTCGCGGCCGCGGCCCTTGTCGCCCGTCCGGATCCCGACCACTCGGCCGCCGTCCACGAGGAGCTTCTCCGCCGCAGTCTCCGGGAGGATGTAGGCGCCACCCTCTTCGGCCTGCTCTCCCAGCCAGCGGGTCAGCTGGGCCAGGGACGCGACGTAGTTGCCGTCGTTTTTCATCGTCGGCGGCGTCGGGATGCGAAGCGCCGAGTTGCGGGTCAGGTAGTAGACGGCCTCGTGATCGACCGGGCCGTAGAACGGCATGTCCTCCACTCGGGCCCGGTCGCGAAAGAGCCGGCGGAGGGCGCGCGGGTTGACGACGGCGCCCGAGAGGACATGTGCGCCGACGCCCTTGCCCTTCTCGAGAACGGCGACGGGAACCTCCCCGAGGCGCTTGGCCGTCTCCGGCGACTCCTCGAGCAGCTGGCCGAGGCGGATCGCGCACGCGAGCCCGGCGGGACCCGCACCGACGATCAGGACGCCGACGTCGATCCGCTCGTCCGGCGAGTCGGTCGGCGGCGCGACGTACTCGCGTGTGTGGAACGGCGGCGGGTAGTCGGTCGGCCTCAAGATTTGCGCTGGCGGACGAGCTCCGTGAGCTTCGGGACGATCTCGTTGAGGTCTCCGACGACCCCGAAGTCCGAGTAGTCGAAGATCGGCGCGTTCGGATCTTTGTTGATGGCCACGATGACCCCGGAGCTCTGCATTCCGACCTTGTGCTGGATCGCGCCCGAGATCCCGCAGGCGATGTAGAGCTTCGGCGAGACCGTCTTGCCGGTCTGGCCGACCTGGGTCGAGTACGGGTACCACCCTGAGTCGACTACTGCTCTTGTGGCGGCGACAGCGCCGCCAAGCGCCTGCGCGAGCTCCTCGACGAGCTTGAAGTTCTCGGGCGAGCCGAGCCCGCGGCCACCGGCGACGATCACGTCCGCATCTTCGATCGACGGCCCCTCGCTCTCGGCGTGTGCCTGCTCGACCATCGTCGCCGCGGTGGAGAAATCCTCGAACTGCGCATCGGCTTGCTCGACCTGGGCCTCAACGCTACGCGTCCCAGTTACCGGGTCGAAGGTGCCCGCGCGGATCAGCGCCAGTCGCGGCTCGCTCTTCCAGCCCACGTCGACGAAGACGGAGTCGCCGAGGGCCGGCCGCTTGCCCACGAGCTCGCCGTCCTGCCGGACAAGGTCTGTGAGGTCCCAGTTCAGGCCCGCCTGAAGGCGGGCGGAGAGTCCGGCCGCAACGTCGGCGGCGAGCACGGAGGCCGCGAACAGCACGGTGTCGAACCCCCGGTCGCGGACGAGCGAGGCCAGCGCGTCCACCCGGGGCTGCGGCAGCGGCGCCTCCAGCTCCGGCTTGTCGACGACGAGGACCTTGGTGGCGCCGTACTTGCCGGCCTTCGCCCCGAGGTCGCCCACTCCCGAACCGAGCACAACGCCTGTCACGTCGTCGTCCAGCTGGGCCGCCTTCGAGAGCACGCCGAGGGACGGCTTCAGGAGCTCGTTCTCGTGATGCTCGAGGAAGACGAGTGTCGCCACCTAGATCAGCTTCCTCTCGACGATGAACTCGACGATCCTGTCCGCAGCGCTGCCGTCGTCCTCGATCTTCACGGTGTCGCCGCGGGGCGGCGGGTCCGACAGCGCCCGCACCGTGGTCTTCGACCCGGCCTCGCCGGCGCCGGCGCCGTCGACCCCGAGCTCCGACAGCGAGACGGTGCGCTGCGGCTTCGAGCGGGCACCCATGATCCCCTTCAGCGAGGGGTAGCGCGGCTCGTTGATCGCGTCGGAGACGGCGAGCACGGCGGGCGTCGGCGCCTCGATGACGTCGTACCCGAACTCGGTCTGTCGCTTCCCGCGCGCCTTTCCGTCCGAGACCTCGAGCTCGGCGACCTGTGAGATCACCGGCAGCCGGAGCCGGTCGGCCACGGCGGCCCAGAGCACGGCGCCGTCCGAGTCGCCGGCCTGCTGTCCGAACAGGATCAGATCCGCGCCTTCTTTCTCGAGCGCCGCGGCCAGAGCGTTCGTCGTCGCGACGAGATCGGAGCCGGCGGCTGCCTCGTCCGTGATCAGCAACGCCTCGTCCGCGCCCATCGCCAGAGCCTTGCGAACCGAGTCCTGCGCGCCGGCGGGCCCCATCGTCACGATCAGCACCTCGCCGCCACGGGCTTCCTTGATCCGCAGGGCCTCCTCGACTGCGTGCACGTCGAACGGATTGATCGCGCCCTCCCCCGAGCGATCGAGCCGTTTCGTCTCCGGATCGATCTTCCGTGCCTGCT
>JBKKAR010000203.1:0-3951 GCA_046714355.1 Gaiellaceae bacterium
CGGCGAACACGCTTGCCAAGCTCGCACACGGGCTTGCGGACAATCTCGTCTCGGAGGCCGCGCTTGCCCACGACGGGCCCGTTCTCGTCGCGCCGGCGATGAACGTGCGGATGTGGAGCCACCAGGCCACGCAGGCCAACGTCGAGCTGCTCCGGAGCCGCGGCGTCGAGCTCGTCGGGCCGGAGGAGGGGGAACTCGCGGAAGGCGAGGAGGGTCTTGGCCGCATGGCGGAGCCTGCGGACATCCTCGCGCGGGCCGAAGCGCTCCTCGGAGGGGTAAGTAACAGTCTGTTGCTAGGAAAGACGGTGGTCGTTACGGCCGGCGGAACGCGCGAGCCGATCGACGCCGTCCGCTTCATCGGCAACCGCTCCTCGGGCCGGATGGGCGCTGCGCTCGCAACGGAGGCCCGGCGCCGCGGTGCCCAGGTCACGCTGATCGCGTCAAATCTCAGCGTCGATCCGCCCACAGGCGTCGAGGTCGTCCAGGCCCCGACCGCAGCGGACCTGACCCGCGAGACCCTGGCCCGCGCAGACGCCGACGTCGTCGTCATGGCCGCGGCCGTCGCCGACTACCGGCCTGCCCAGACGAGGGTCGACAAGCGTCCGAAGGACGAGGAGGCGTGGCAGGTCGAGCTCGAGCCCACCGACGACGTCCTTCGCGCGCTGGGCGCGCAATCGGCGAACGGCCGGCTCCTCGTCGGCTTCGCGGCCGAGACGGGAGAGGACGGCCTGACCCGCGCCAGAGCGAAGCGGACCGGCAAGAATGCGGATCTGGTCGTCTACAACGATGTGGCCAGGTCCGACGTGGGGTTCGAGTCCGTTGAGAACGAAGTCGTGCTGATTTCCGAGGCAGGGGAGCGCAAGGTGGAGAAGGCGCCGAAGGAACGGGTCGCCGCCGAGATCTGGGACGAGGTCGAACTCCTCTTAGAGGTGAACGGTGGCCGAGCGAAGAGCTGAGGGACGGCGGAAGCCGGCGGCTGCACCGGCAACGCCGCTGCAGCCTTTTGGGGCGGCATCGCAAGCGACGCCTCACTCGGTCGATGTCTCCGGCGAGACGCTCGCGCGGGTGACCGACAACGTCGGCAAGGTCGTCCACGCGCCGGCCGAGACCCTTCGCCTGGCGGTCATCTCGCTCGTCAGCGAGGGGCACCTGATCATCGAGGACTTTCCCGGCGTGGGGAAGACGATGCTCGCCAAGGCGCTCGCGCGCTCGATCGACTGCTCGTTCTCCCGAATCCAGTTCACCCCGGACCTGCTCCCGTCGGACGTCACCGGCGTGAACGTCTTCGACCAGCGGACGAACGAGTTCGAGTTCCGGCCCGGCCCCGTCTTCGCGAACCTGCTGCTCGTCGACGAGATCAACCGCGCCTCGCCGAAGACGCAGGCCGCGCTCCTCGAGTGCATGCAAGAGAACCAGGTGACGGTCGACGGCGTCAGCTATCCGCTCGGACGTCCGTTCATGGTGCTCGCGACACAGAACCCGATCGAGTACGAGGGGACGTATCCGCTGCCCGAGGCGCAGCTCGACCGTTTCACGATGCGCCTCTCGATCGGCTACCCACCGCTCGGGGAGGAGGCGCGGATGCTGAGCGAGCAGACGAGCGAGCCTCCGCTCGAGAGCCTGGAGGCGGTGACGAGCGCCGCCGAGATCGTCGACGCCATCGACGACGCCAAGCGAGTCTTCGTCGAGGAGAGCGTGAACAGATACGTGGTCGCCCTCCTCCGGCACACCCGCACCGACGAGCGGCTGTACCTGGGCGCAAGCCCAAGAGCCGGGATCGCCCTGCTCCGTGTCGCAAAGGTCAGGGCGCTCGCCGAGGGACGCGAGTACGTCCTGCCGGACGACGTCAAGGCGGTGGCAGAGCCTGTGCTCGCCCACCGGCTGATCCTCGGGCCGGAGGCGCGGGCGGCCGGCCTGGGTGCGGCGGACCTGATCGCCGACGCCGTCGAGCGCACTCCGGTCCCCGTCTAGGCCGCGGCGATGCTGACCCGCCGCGGCCGCTTCACGTTGGCGCTGGGCGGAGGCACCTATCTCGGGGCCTGGGCCTTCGGAGCCCACAGCCTCTACGCGCCCGCCGTCGGGCTCCTGCTCGCCGTCGGCGTCGCCCTGATCTGGACGAGCGCGCTGGCCCGACCTTTCCGGCTCCATCGGCATGTCGATCGCAACCGCCCGGTGGAGGGCGACGACGTGGTCGTCCGCGTCGAGCTGGAGGCGGAGGGCGGCATCCTGCCGGCGACGGCGGTCCTCAACGAGCCGGCCGGGAGCCTCGGAGAGCGCGACGTGGTCGTCAACCGGGACGGCCGCTACCTGCGAGCGGTCTACCGGCTCACTCGCGTCCCTCGCGGCCGCTACCGCTTCACGGGCGCTCGGGCCGTGATCGAGGATCCTTTCGGCCTCGCGCGCCGGATCCAGCCCCTCGAGGACTCGGCCCCGCTGCTCGTCTATCCGCGGCTTGCGCGCCTGACTACGATCTTCGCGGAGCGTGGGTTGCGCGCCCACGGCGCGGGACGGATCCTGCTCCGTCGACCGGTCGGCTTCGAGCTCCACAGCGTTCGCGAGTACCAGAGCGGCGAGTCGCTCCGCCGCGTCCACTGGCCGTCGACCGCCCGCCGTCAGCAACTGATGGTCAAGGAGCTGGAGGACGCGCCGCGGGACGAGATCGTCGTCGTCCTTGACGCCGAAGCGGGTCACGGTGCCGGCACCCCGGGCGACTCCAGCTTCGACGCCCAGGTGCGCGCGGCGGGATCGCTGCTCTGGGCCCACGCGCGCCGCGGTCGTCACGCGCGCCTGGTGATCACGAGCGGAGCGGACGGCGACGCCGTCTCGGTCCGTTCGTACGAGCGGGACTGGCCGCGCGCGCTCGAGCTGCTCGCCGCCGCCGAGCAAATCGGCCGCCGCCCGGTTGAAGCGCTTCTCAGTGACCACGCAGGGGCAATGGCCCATGCGCGAGACCTCGCCCTCGTGACGGCGGCAATCCGCCCACCGCTGGTCGACGCACTGATCTCGAGGGCCGCGGCGAGGCAGCAGGTCTCCGTGGTGCACGTCGACGCTCCGAGCTTCGCCGGACCGCGTCGCCGGACCGGCGGCCCGGATGCCGCCGTCCTGCGCCTCGAGGCCGCCGGCATCCCAGTTGCCGTCGTCCGCCGCGGCGACGACCTCGAAGGAGTCCTGGGCCCGGCCGAGGCGGGAACCGCTCATGGGTAGGACGGCGCTCCTGTCGCTGCTCCCGGCCGCCCTGATCCTGAGCGGGTGGCAACGGCTCGAGGATCCGGCGATCGGCGGCGAGTTCGTCTTTGCGGCCGGGCTCGCCGTCGCCGTCGCACTCGTGCCGCGCCGCTGGCTCAGGATCCTCGTAGAGATAGGCGCCTTCGTCGCGGTGGCGGCCGTCGGGTTCGGCCTGTCACTGCGCGATGCCCGCCCGTTCGACGGCGACCGCGACTTCGTGGGCCCGCTCCTGTCCAGGTTCGGCAACGGCGTGATCGACTTCTACGAGATCGGACTGCCGTTCGACCCGGCCGAGCGAGTGCGGATGCACGGCGTGCTCGTCCTCGCCGTGTTCACGTTCACGCTCCTCGCCGCGCTCGCGATCGCGGCGCGTCGTCCCATCCTCGCCACCGGGACGACCTTCGCCGGAGCCGCCTGGCCGGTGACCCTCGTTCCCGAGCAGGCGTCGACGGCGCGTGGCGCCCTTCTGCTCGCCGCAGCGCTGATCCTCCTCGCCTCGCTTCGGCCCGGCGTCCGGCGTGGCGGTGGGCAGGCGCTACTCGTCGGCGGCGCCGTCGTCGTCGTCGCACTCGTCGCCGTCAGCTCGCCCTCGGTCGCCAAAGGCGGCTTCCTCAACTGGCAGACGTGGGAGCCCTACACGCGCTCGGCTCCGCCGGTGAGCGTCCAGTACGTCTGGGACGCCGACTACGACGGCATCAACTTCCCGAAGAAGCCGACGACGGTGCT
>JBKKAR010000204.1:0-8981 GCA_046714355.1 Gaiellaceae bacterium
CGTAGCCTTCGACGATCCCGGGCGCCTGGCCGTAGATGTACGCGCGTTGGCCCGTGTACGGCTGCACGATCGGGAGGGACTCGATCGGGTAGCCCGCCTCGGCGCAGGCGCGGCAGACCCGGTTGTCGCGTTGGAGGGAGGCGATCGACCGGTACGTCGACCGGCGCCGGGTCACGGCTAGGCGACGACGACGAACCAGTGGCCCTCGTGGAGCACTCGGCCGCCGCCGAGCTCCTCGGCGAGGCCCTCGCCGGTGAAGTACCGCTTGTAGACCTTCCAGCGGGAGCCGTCGTTGAGGATCCGCTCCTGGTAGTCCTCCGCGACCGGCGAGTGCGCGACGGATGCATCGACCACGACGAGCTCGCGGCCGACGCGGCGAGCCTCGGCGAGAAATGCCTTCCGGTCGTCCTCTTCGAGGTGACCGTAGAAATGCGAGGTGTGGACGCGGTCGAAGGAGCCGTCACCGAACGGCAGCCTGGTTCCCTCGCCGCGGACAAGCTCGGCTTCCGGCGCCTGTTCGGAGGCGACCTCGAGCATCGTCGGGCTCTGGTCGAGGCCCACCACCTCACCTGGCAGGTGCCGGGTCAGGAACCCTGTGCCGCAAGCAACGTCGAGCGTGGGCACGGGCGAGAGGCTCTCGAGCGTCCCGCGCAGAGCGTCGAGCTCCTCTTCCCAACCCGGCCGGTCCCGCTCGGCAAAACGACCCGTCCCTAGCCACCAGTCGTCGTACTCGCGCGCCCTTGACTCGTAGTAGGCCTTCACGGGGCCTAGACGGGTCTAGCGCAATCCTGAGGCCGTGTAGCCATACCGTTCTCAGGCTACCCCGAAGCGGCACCACTCGCCCGACTCGCCGGAGTGGAAACGCGCCCAGGAGGAACGCGCCACGCCGCAGGGTCTAGCCGCTGAGGGTGCGCTCGGCGTCCTCGCGCAGCACAAGTCCGACGAGCTTCCCGTCCGGCGTCGTGACCGGGAAGGTGTTGAGTTTCCGGTCGTCCATGCGCTTGAGCAGGGCGTTGATGCCGATGCTCGGGCGGACGGTGCTCGGCCCTTCGCTCATGGCCTCCTCGATAGTGCTGGCGTCTTCGCCGGCGAGCGCGCGCCTTCCAATCCGTCCGAGCACGACTCCGTGGTAGGTGACAACGAAGCAGGTGTCCCACCCAGCATCGCGCACACGCTTTCGCACCTCACCTAGGTCGCCGTCGAGCTCGCAGGTAGGAACGTCGCGTCGGGCTACGTCACCTGCGCTCGGCTTCTCGGCCATCGTGCCTTCGCGGGGCAGGCCGAACGATCCCCAGTCGCGCTTGCCGTCCTCGTAGTCGAAGACCTGCTCGAAACCCATCGCTTCGAGCCGGCACGCGGCTCGTGGCGACATGTCTCATTGATAGTCGTGGCAGTAGACGACTACCGGCTGGTCGAGCTTGAGGACGCGCGCCGTCTCACGATTCAACTCTTTCAGCGGGATGTTGATCGCACCGGGAAGGTGCTCCTCCGCGTACTCGGCCGGCGGCAGCACCTCGACCACCTGCGCGCCTTCGCGCGCAAGCCGCTGAACCTCCTCGTGTCCGATCCCTCGGGGCATCGCTAGCTCCTTCCGCTGGCGCAGCCTAGCCTCGCTGCGAGACTAAGCAGGCGATGCTCACTGCCTTCGGGGTCAGCGCCCTCACCTTCATGATGCTGATGTACGCGCTGGAGAACCGCCACGCCTTCTTTGTTCTCGGGTTCGCGGTCGGGTGCGCTCTCGCAAGCCTCTACGGCTTCGTTTCGTGCTTTGGCCGTTCGGGGTGGTCGAGGCAATATGGGCGCTCGTGGCTTCGCGTCGTTTCGCTAGTCGTTTCGCTCGACCCTCGTAGAGTACGGTCGTGCTGCCGCTCGAGTCGGTGCCCAACTTCTCCGAGGGGCGCGACCGGGCCACGATCGACGCGATCGGCGCGGCGCTCTCCTCGGGGGTCCGCCTGCTCGACGTCCACACGGATCCGGATCACAACCGCTCCGTCTTCACGGTGGTCGGCGAGGACGCGGCGTTGGTGGACGCGCTGGCGGAAGCGGTGGCGTGCGCGCGGGACCGGATCGACCTCGGCCTCCACGAGGGCGCGCACCCGAGGATCGGCGCGGCCGACGTCGTCCCGGTCGTCCCGCTTCGGCCGGAGCACATGGAGCGCGCGAAGGCGGCCGCCCTGCAGGTGGCCGAGCGGATTGGGGCGCTGGCTTTGCCGGTGTTCCTCTACGGCGAGCTCGCGCCGGGCCGCGGGCCGGCGTTCTTCCGGCGGGGAGGAACGGAGGAGCTGGCGGCGCGCATTGCCGGAGGCGAGGTGGAGCCGGACTTCGGCCCCGGCGAGCTGCATCCGACAGCCGGGGGCGTGATCGTCGGCGCCCGTCGCCCGCTGATCGCGTTCAACGTCGATCTCCGCGGGGCGACGCTCGAGGATGCGCGGGCGATCGCGTCGGCGATCCGGGAGCGCGACGGAGGCTTTCCCGGTGTCCGCGCGCTCGGTCTGGAGCTGCCGGGCTCCGGGCGGGTTCAGGTCAGCATGAACGTCGAGGACTGGGAGGCCTCTGCGCTCCACGAGATCGTTGGCCGAATCGAGAGCGAGGCTGCGGCTCTCGGCGCAGCGGTCGAGCGTGCGGAGCTCGTCGGGCTGATGCCCGCAGGCGCGGCCGCCGCAGCCGCGGGCGCGGCGCTCCGGATCGACGGCTTCGACGCGTCTCGTCTGATCGAGACGCGGCTATTGGAGGACTAGAGTCCCGCCGTGGTCGAGACCCAGCTCCTGAACGGCGACGATCTCGAGATCGACCACGTCTGGGCGATCGCGGTCGAGGGCGCTCCCGTCGAGCTGTCCGGTGCTGCCCGGGACCGGATGCGAGCCGCCCGCGAGGTCGTCGAGCGCGCCGCGGCGTCGCCGACGCGCACGTACGGGGTCAACACCGGCTTCGGCCGCCTCGTCACCCAGACGATTCCCTCCGAGCTGGCCGACGAGCTCCAGATCAGGCTGCTTCGCAGCCACGCCTGCGGCGTGGGCGAGCCGTACCCGGACGAGATCGTGCGGGCGGCGCTGCTGCTCCGGGCGAACGCCCTGGCGACCGGGCACTCGGGGACGAGGGTGGAAGTCGCGGAGCTTATGCTCGAATGTCTCGGACGGGGAGTGCTGCCGCGGGTTCCCAGCCGCGGGTCGGTCGGGGCGAGCGGCGACCTCGCGCCGCTGGCTCACCTCGCACTCCCGCTGATCGGCGAGGGCGAGGCCTGGTTCGAGGGCGAGCTGCTCTCCGGCGGCGAGGCGCTGGCACGGGCCGGGCTCGAGCCGCTCACGCTGCGGGCGAAGGAGGGGCTATCGCTCATCAACGGGACGCAGTTCATGTCCGCGTTCTGTGCCCTCGGCGTCGTCAGGGCACGGCGCCTCGCGGCGGCGGCGGACATCGCCTGTGCGCTCTCGCTCGAGGCCCTGCAGGGATCCCGAAAGGCATTCTCGCCGGCCGTCCAGGCTCTGCGTCCGCTCCGGGGTCAGGCCGAGTCGGCGGAGAACGTCCTGCGTGTGCTCGAAGGGTCGGCGATCATGGACTCGCACCGCTGGTGCGACCGAGTCCAGGACGCGTACTCGCTCCGCTGCGCGCCGCAGGTGCACGGCGCGTCCCGCGACCTCCTTCGGTACATCGCGGAAACGGTCGCGGTCGAGCTCAACGCGGCGACCGACAACCCGCTGGTGCTGGTGGAGACGGGTGAAATCGTGTCGGCCGGCAACTTCCACGGCCAGCCGCTGGCGTTCGCGCTCGACACGCTGACGATGGCGGTGTGCGAGCTCGCAAGCATTTCGGAGCGGCGAACCGAGCGCCTCGTCAACCCGAGCCTCTCGGACGGGCTGCCGGCGTTCCTCGCGCCGAACGGCGGGCTCAATTCAGGCTTCATGATCCCGCAGTACGTGGCCGCGGCCCTCGTCAGCGAGAACAAGTCCCTGGCGCACCCGGCGAGCGTCGATTCCATTCCCACGAGTGCGGGTCAGGAGGATCACGTCTCGATGGGGAACGCCGCGGGCTTGAAGGCGTGGCAGGTGGTCGCGAACGCAGAGAGCGCCGTTGCGATCGAGCTTCTTGCGGGCGCGCAGGCGGTCGAGTTCCTCGCGCCGCTCGCGCCGGGCCGTGGCTCGGAGGCGGCGCGGCGCTTCGTGCGCACGCTGTCCGCGCGCGTCGTCGAGGATCGACCTCTGGGCCGTGACATCGAGAGCGTCGCCGCCTCCGTCCGCAACGGCTCGCTGCTTGCTGTGGTCGAGGCCGAGGCGGGGGTGCTCCGGTGAACGAGCAGCAGAACGGGCGGCCGGAGAAGCCCAAGGGCCCTGAGCGGCCGTTCCGCTCCGCGCTGTTTTTCTACGGGGGGCTTGCGATCGTCGGGTTCGGGTTCCTGTTGCTGACCGGTCAGGACGCCGGCAAGGCCGCGATCGGGGCCGGGGCGGCGTTCGTGCTCGCAACCGGTTGGACGTGGTGGCGCATGTGGAAGGACCAGAAACGTGCGGCTCGCCGACAGGAAGAATCGTGACGGCCGTTGAGTCCCTCGAGGCCTCGGTCGAGGCGCTCTGCGGAGATCTGAGCCGGATCCGGGCCCCGCGCGGAACGACGCTCAACGCGCGTTCCTGGTCGACGGAGGCGCCGCTCCGGATGCTCCTCAACAACCTCGATCGCGAGGTCGCCGAGCGCCCGGAGGAGCTCGTGGTCTACGGCGGCTCCGGGAAGGCGGCGCGGAACCACGAGTCGCTGCGTGCGCTCGTTCGGTGCCTGTTGCGCCTCGCCGAGGACGAGACGCTGCTAGTCCAGAGCGGGAAGCCGGTCGGCGTCTTTCGGACGCACGCGGGCGCGCCCCGTGTGTTGATCGCGAACTCGCTGCTGGTTCCCCGCTGGGCAACCTGGGACGAGTTTCGGCGGCTCGAGGCGCTCGGGCTGACGATGTTTGGGCAGATGACGGCCGGGAGCTGGATCTACATCGGCACCCAGGGGATCCTCCAGGGCACGTACCAGACCTTCTGCGCGGCCGGCGAAACGCACTTCGGGTCGTCCGATCTCTCGGGGCGGACGATCCTCACGGCGGGGCTCGGGGGGATGGGCGGCGCTCAGCCTTTGGCCGGGACGATGGCGGGAGCCGCCGTGCTGTGCATCGAGGTAGACCCGGAGCGGATTCGGCGCCGGCTCGAGACTCGTTACCTCGACGAGGCCGTGGAGTCGGTGGACGAAGCGCTCGAGCGGGTGCGAACGGCGGCGAACGAGCGTCGGCCGTTGTCGGTAGGGCTGCTCGGCAATGCCGCCGAGGTCGTGCCGGAGCTGGCGAGGCGGGGAGAGCACTTCGATCTGGTGACCGACCAGACGGCCGCTCACGATCCCCTGACGGGGTATGTCCCCGCCGGACTGGACGTCGCCGAGGCCGCGGAGCTCCGCTCGAGCGACCCGGAGACCTATTTGCGCCGAGCTCGTGACTCGATAGCGACGCATGTGCGCGGGCTCCTGGAGTTCGTCCGGGCCGGCAGCTACGTTTTCGATTATGGCAACAATCTGCGAGGTGAGGCCCGTGAGGCGGGCGTAGAGGAAGCGTTCACATATCCGGGCTTCGTCCCGGCGTATATCCGGCCGCTCTTCTGTCGTGGAATCGGGCCGTTTCGGTGGGCGGCGCTCTCGGGTGAGCCGCGTGACATCGAGGCGATCGACGCGGAGTTGCGCGAGCTCTTTCCCGAGGACGTCCTGCTCCAGCGTTGGCTCGAGCTGGCTCCGGAGCGTGTCGCCTTCCAGGGGCTCCCTGCGCGGATCTGCTGGCTCGGGCTCGGCGATCGCGCGAAGGCGGGTCTCGCGATCAACGACCTGGTCCGGAAGGGCACGGTCTTGGCGCCGGTCGTGATCGGGCGAGACCACCTCGACTCGGGCTCGGTGGCCTCTCCATATCGCGAGACCGAGGCGATGCGCGACGGTTCGGACGCCATCGCCGACTGGCCGATCCTGAACGCGCTCTTGAACACGGCCGCGGGGGCGACCTGGGTCAGCGTCCACCATGGTGGTGGCGTCGGGATAGGCAACTCGATCCACGCGGGCATGGTCGTCGTCGCCGACGGCTCGGACGATGCGGCCGAGCGGCTGGAGCGTGTGCTGACCGCCGATCCGGGCACGGGCGTCCTGCGGCATGCCGACGCGGGCTATCCCGAGGCGCTCGAGGCCGCGGAGCAGAACGGGCTCGAACTGCCGCTGCCTCCGAGCGTCGATTGACGGCAACGCCTGTCCGCTCTCCCCGGCTCCTCATCCGGGACCTCGGTCAGCTGGCGACCCCGGCAGGCCGGTCCGCGCCGCTGCGCGAGTCGGCGCTCGGCGAAGTCGACGTCGTGGAGGACGCATACGTTCTCTGCGCCGACGGCCGCGTCGAGGACGTCGGGCGCATGCGCGACCTGCGCCAGCTCGAGGGAGAGGTGGAGGAGCTCGACGGTCGCGGACTGGCGGCGATCCCTGGCCTCATCGACTGCCACACGCACGCGTGCTTCGGAGGGGACCGAGTCGAGGAGTTCTCGCTGCGCGCGGGTGGCGCGAGCTACGAGAAGCTGCACGAGGCCGGCGGCGGCATCCTCTCGACCGTCCGGGCGACGCGAGCCGCCGGCGAGGAAGGCCTGCGCGAGGCGGTGGGGCGGCACCGTGAGTGGATGCTCCGGGCTGGGACGACGACGTTCGAGTCCAAGTCCGGCTACGGGCTCGATCGAGACACCGAGCTCGCCTCGCTGCGGGCGATCGCTGCGGAGGGAGGAATCCCGACCTACCTCGGCGCGCACGCCGTCCCGCCCGAGCACGAAGAAGCCGACACCTACCTGGACTTCGTCCTCGCGGATGTCCTCCCGGAGGCCGCGACGCTCGCCGAGGCGGCGGACGTGTTCCTCGAGCGCGGCGCGTTCGACGTCCATCAGGCTCGGCGGTACCTCGAGGCCGCGCGCGGACACGGGCTCGCGCTCCGTCTGCACGCGGACCAGTTCACCGAGGCGGGCGGCATCGAGCTCGCGATCGAGCTCTCCGCGCGCTCCGTCGACCATCTCGAGGCGACCGGCGAGCACGGCGTCAAAGCGCTGGCCGCGAGCGACGTCGCCGCCGTCCTCCTTCCTGCGAGCGCGCTCTTCCTCGCCCGGCCAATGCCGCCGGCTCGTGCACTCGTCGACGCAGGCGCAGCCATTGCCCTCGCGACCGACTTCAACCCCGGCAGCGCTTTCTGCGAGAGCCTTCCGATCGTGTGCTCGCTCGCTTGCACGCAGTTGGGGCTCTCCCCCAAGGAGGCTCTTGCGGCCTGCACGGTCAACGCGGCACACGTCCTCGACCGAGCGGATCGGAAGGGACGGCTCGCGCCCGGCTATGACGCAGACCTCGTCCTGCTCGACGCGCCCGACTGGCGGTACCTCGCCTACCACCTGGGCGGCGACACGATTTCCGCCGTCGTTCAGGGCGGCCGGACCGTCTAGGCTAGTTTCGATGCCGAGTCGCAAGCAACGGCGGCGGCGCGAAAAGGGTCGCCGCCACGAGTGGGAGTACGTCTACGTCGACGAGGCCGGCCGCGAGGTCGAGGAGCCCGACGAGGAGAGCCCGATCTCGCGGAACGGAAAGCGGGCGCCCCAGCAGTCCCGCAAGACCCCGGCAGCGGGCGGGCGCGAGGTTCAGCCGCCCTCGTGGCGCCGGGTGGCGAAGCGAGGGTTGATCTTCGCGCCCCTCATGTTCCTGACCGTGACCTTTCTGAGCGGCAACCTGACCGTCGCGCAGCGCGTCGTGAACACGGTTTTCCTGCTCGCGTTCTTCCTCCCGTTCAGCTACGCGATGGACGCGCTGATGTACCGGATGTACCGCAAGCGCTCAGGCGCAGGCTAGCCCCCGGACCGCTAAGCGTCAACGCGGCCGCGGTAGTGACCCGCACCGGGCCACGGGGCGAGCAGCAAGAGGAGCCGCGCGCCCTCCACGCTCGAGAGGCGGTGTCGCTCGTTCGCCTCGAACCGGAGGAGGGTGCCGGGGCCGGCCGTGACGCTCTCGTCGCCTGACGCCACGTCGACCTCGCCGGCGACCACGACCAGGTACGCGTTCTCGTGCACTTGGTGGTCGCCGAGCTCCTGGCCCGGGTTCAGGCCGATCAGGACGGCCCGGGCGTCCTCGGTGGAGTGGAGGACGATCGGGCTGCGGCTGCCCTCCGGCATCTCGAGCTCGAGCAGGTTCCAGCTCTGCACGGCGGCGATCCTACCCCGGCCGGAGGCTCCGAACACCGCCGTTAGACTCGCCGAATGGCTCTCGCAGTCGACACGTACGCGCTCGGACCGACGCAGACGAACTGCTACGTCGTCCGCGCCGACCGGGATGCGAGCGACGCGGTTGTCGTCGATCCGGGGTTCGAGGGCCTCACGCCGGGCTTCGGCGTCGCCGCCATCCTCGTCACCCATTGCCACTGGGATCACCTCGGCGGCATCGCCGGCCTCGCGGAGGCCTCAGGCGCCCCCGTCTACATGCCAGAGCTCGAGGCTCAGGTGCTCGAGAATCCACAAGCTTTCTTCCCTGACCACCCGATCAGGCCCTACAGCCCCGACGTCAGGCTGGAAGGCAACGAGACCATCGACCTGGCCGGGCTCACATTCGACGTCGTCCAGGTTCCAGGCCACTCGCCGGGACACATCGCGTACGCGACCGACGGTGCGCTCTTCTCCGGCGACGTCCTCTTCGCGGGAGGCGTCGGCCGCACGGATCTCCCGTTTGCCGACTGGGACACGCTCCTGGACTCGATCCGGACGCTCTTCGACCGCTTCCCGCCGGAGACCGTGATCTATCCGGGCCACGGCCCGCCGACCACGCTCGCCGTCGAGCGCGCTCGCAACCCGTTCCTCGCCGAGCTTCGGGCTTCGTGAAGTTCGAGGCGCCGAGAGGAACGCATGACATCCTCCCCTCCGAGCAGCCGCTCTGGCAGCGGGTTCTCGGGGAGGCGGAGCGCCTCTGCGCGCTCTACGGGTACCGGA
>JBKKAR010000205.1:0-12774 GCA_046714355.1 Gaiellaceae bacterium
GCCTACACCCAGCCGCTCATGGTCGCGCAGATCGAAGGGCATCCGACCGCGCGGGAGCAGTACGTCGAGCGGCTCGTCGGCGACGGAGCGCTCACCCAGGCTGAGGCCGACGCCCTCTTCGAGCAGACGCAGGCCGAGCTGCGTGCAGCGCACGAGGAGCTGACGGCGTCGATCGCGCAGCCGCGGCCGGCGAAGGACGGCGCCATCCCCGCCGACACGGGCGAGGTGGTCGTCACCGCGGTTTCGGCCGAGCGCCTGGAGGCGCTCAACGAACAGCTCCTCGAGCTGCCGCAGGACTTCCAGGCGCACCCGAAGCTCCTGAAGCAGCTCGACCGTCGCCGGACGACGCTCGCCTCAGCCATCGACTGGGGACACGCAGAGGCGCTGGCATTCGGCAGCCTGATCGTCGATGGGATCTCGATCCGGCTCTCGGGCCAGGACACCGAGCGGGGCACGTTCTCAAACCGGCACGCGATGCTGCACGACCAGCGCACCGGCGAGACTTACGCGCCGATCCAGCACCTTCCCGACGCCGTTGCGTCGATCGAGATCTACAACTCACCGCTCTCCGAATACGCCTGTCTCGGCTTCGAGTACGGCTACGCCGTCGCAGCGCCCGATGCGCTGGTGCTCTGGGAGGCGCAGTACGGCGACTTCGTCAACGGCGCCCAGATCGTCGTCGACCAGTTCCTCGTCTCCGGGCTCTCGAAGTGGAGCCAGACCTCGCGCCTGACGCTGCTCCTGCCGCACGGGTACGAGGGCAACGGGCCGGAACACTCCAGCGCGCGCCTCGAGCGCTTCCTCCAGCTCGCCGCGCAGGAGAACGTCCGGATCGTGACGCCGAGCACCTCAGGCCAGTACTTCCATCTCCTTCGCCGCCAGGCATTGGATCCCAGCGCCCGCCCGCTCGTCGTGATGACGCCGAAGGGGCTACTCAGACTGAAGGACTCGTCCTCCCGGCTCGAACAGCTCGCCGAGGAACGCTTCGAGCCGGTGATCGACGACAGCGTCGCCCACGACCGGGTGCGGCGGCTCGTCGTCTGCTCCGGAAAGGTCTACTACGACATCGTCGGCCACGAGCTCCGGTCGGAGCATCCGGAGGTCGCGGTCGCCCGGATCGAGCAGCTCTACCCGTTCCCGGTCGATCCGGCCACTGCGCTCGTCGCCTCCTATCCCTCACTGCTCGAAGTCGTCTGGGCGCAGGAGGAGCCGCAGAACATGGGCGCGTGGCGGGCGATCCGTCATCGGCTCGAGGAGGCGACCGCCGGACGCGCCCCGTTGCGGTACGTTGGCCGGCCGTGGCGGGCGAGCCCGAGCGAGGGCTACCCGACCGCCCACGTGAAGGAACAGGACCGAATCATCCGCGACGTCTTCGGCTAGCGGAGGACCCGTTCCGCGGCAAAGCCGCTAGCGCTTGTTCTTTAGCTCGCGCGCGGTCCGCACTTGCTTCGCAACGGCGCGGGCGACGGTTGGAGCGTGTTTGCGAGCCTCGCGGGTGATCCGGCGGCGGTGCTGCTTCGGAATGCGGCGCCAGACGTCCCAGGCGGTGAGCACGACGCCGACGGGGCCGAGGCGGCGGGCGAGGAGGTAACGGGCACGCGGCACGCCGCGGATCCTAGTCGTCCTTGTCGTCTCCGCGGTCGTCGTCGTCCTCATCGTCGTCGTCTTCCTCGTGGTCCCTTCGGTCGTCCTTGTTCTTCTTGTCGGACTTGTCCTTCTTCTCGTGCTTGTCGCGCTTCTCGGCCTTGTCCTTCGACTTCTTGTGCTTCTTGGGCTTCTTGGCCTTGTCTTCCGCGGCGGGCGGAAAGGTGGGCTGCGGGGCTGTGGCGACGATCTTCGGCGTCGGCAGCGGGTCGGGAGCCGGCGCGGCCTTCGGCGGCACGGTCGGCTTCCGCTTCGGTTTCGGCTTCGCGGCCGCTTGAGCGGGCTGTGACGCGGGCGAGTCAATCCGGGTTACCGGCACGATCGTGCCGACAAGGACTCCGTGGGCCGGCGCTGGTGCACGCCTGGGCGGCCGGACGGTCTTCGGACTCAGTCGGCGGCCTCGTTGTCGCTCCAGCTCTTGCTCGACTCTCGGCGAGACCTTGACCGTCTGCTCCTCGACCCTCGGCCCGCCGTTGGCGGCCTTCGGCCGGACTACGGGCGTGCGCGCCTCTTGTTGGGCAATGAGCTCGGTTGGTACCTGGAGCAGGCCAGCAAGGGCCACCCCCAGCACCAGTCCGGTGAAAACGTGGATCAACGTGCCCCTCATGTTCGTCCCCCTCGTTGCCGATCTACTCCCGCAAGACCTGTATCGGACGAAGACCGAGGTGTCTTGAGGGGAACCGCATTGGGGAGCTTCAAACTCAAGCTCGTTGCTTATTTTTCGTTGATCGCGCTGCTGCCGTTCGCGGCGGCCTACAGCGGTCTCGAGGCGGTGACGGACCGGCAGGAGACGCGTCGCGTCGACGCCGTGCTCGAGACGAGTGTGCGCGCAGCGCAGGCGGCCTTTGCCGACCAGATCGCACAGGTCGAGCGCGACGCCACACTGCTCGCCCGCGACCCGTCGTTCCAGCAGGCGCTCGCGACTCGGAACCGCGCTCGCCTGCGTGGGTTCGCCGCGCGCTACGGGGTCCGTATCGAGCCACGCCGCGGCTCTGCGATCGGGACTCTTCGGAAGCCCGCGGTCATGCGCTCGGTTCGCGTCGTCGGACGACGCGGACGACTCGGACGCATCGTCGTCCCCCTGACGATCGATCGCCGGCTCGCCCTCTTGCTGAGGAACCGCGCCGGCCTTAGCCAGGGAGGCGAGATCGCACTCGTAGAGGGTGGGCGTATCCTCGCCGCGAGCACGGCGCTCGAGGGGCCGGTGAGAGCGCCGGAGCAGCCTGCCGAGATCGCCGTCTCCGGGCGCCGCTTCCGTGCGCTCGCGTCGCGCACCCTTGCGGAGCCGCGAAACGCGGCGCTCGTCGTGATGGCGCCGCAGGCGAGGATCGACGAGTCCGTCGGCTGGGTCCGCTCGCGGCTGTTTCTGGCCATGCTCGCCGCCCTACTCCTCGTTGCGCTCGTCGCCTACATCCAGGGCCGCGCGATCGTCGGGGCGCTGAGCCGCCTGGCCGAAGCTGCACGCTCGATCTCCCGTGGCCGGCTGGGAGACCGGGTCGAGGTGCGAGGCCGCGACGAGTTCGCCTCGCTCGCCCGCGCCTTCAACCAGATGGCTGACCAGCTCGAGGCGCGCATGCACGACCTCGAGGAGGAACGGCGCCGGCTTCGCGAGACGACGCTTCACTTCGGTGAGGCGCTCGCCGCGACGCACGACGTCGACCAGCTCCTCCGCGTCATCGTCGAGACCGCAGTCCAGTCGACCGGCGCCTCCCGCGGAGAGCTCACCGACGGCGAGCGCGTCCTGATCGCGCTCGGCGAGGGAACGGACCCCGTCAGGCTCGAGTTCCCGCTGTCCACGGGCAGCCGGGAAAACTTTGGCACGCTCGTCCTCTACGGGGAAGAGTTCAGCTCAGATCAACGAGAGAGCGCGGGCTGGCTCGTCGGCCACGCCGCGATCGCGCTCAGCAATGCACGCCTGCACCGGACGGTGGAGCAGCAAGCGCTCGTCGACAGTCTCACGGGCCTGGCGAACCGCCGGCTCTGCAGCGCCGCACTGGAGAAGGAGCTCGCCCGCGCTGAGCGTTTCGGCGAGCCTCTGACGCTCGTGCTGGCCGACATCGACGACTTCAAGCGGATCAACGACCACTGGGGACATCCGACCGGCGACGACGTGCTGAAGGCGTTCGCCGACCGCATGCGGGAAAGTGTCCGCGAGATCGACCTTGCGGGACGCTGGGGCGGCGAGGAGTTCGCCCTCCTCCTGCCCGGGACCGATCTCGAGGGTGGTCGCCAATTGGCCGAGCGGATTCGCGAACAGCTCGGCGTCCAGCAGCTGAGAGCGCCGGACGGTGAGCCGATCCTCGTCTCCGCGAGCTTCGGCGTCGCGTCGTTCCCGGCCGCGGCGAACCAGAACGAGCTCGTGGTGGCCGCCGACCTCGCGCTCTACGACGCCAAGCGCTCGGGCAAGAACCGGGTCGTCGTGGCCGAGGACTACGCTGTGGGCCGCCGGACGGCAACGAGCTCCTAGGCTGCGACCGGATATCCCGGTTAGAATCCGCCGCCGAGCAAGGAACTGCCCGGAAACCACGGAGGATCGATGCCAGTAGAGACACCTTCACTGTTCGCAAACGTGATCCAGGATCACCTCGAGCTGAAGCGAAAGAACGCCGAACTCGAGAACAACATGCCCATCGACAGCTATCGCGTCGAGGACCCTTTTCAGAATCACCCGCTCTTCAAGACCGAGGAGCAGGCGCGGATCGAGGACACGCTCGACGGCCACCCCGGCGTTGGCTCCGAGGAGCCGCAGACGGTCACCGAGGAGAAGGTCGCGGCTCAGGCCGAGGACGGTCTCTGGGGCCGCTCCCGCGACTTCGACTGGGGCGACTAGGGGCTTTTCGCCCCTCCCGTAACCGCCCACACGCGGCCGCGTTTCGTCGCCTCGGAAGGGGGTAGGCTCCTTCGACACGCGAGAGAGCAACGAAAGGGAGCCGCCATGAGAAAATTGCTGGGACTGATCGGCCTCGGCGCTGCGCTGACGTACTTCTTCCACCCGGAGCAGGGCGCCCTGCGCCGCGCGCGGGTGCGCGGCCGGATCGAGGGGCTGCGCGGGGGCGCCGAGGTGAAAGTGCCGAAGGCGCCGCCGGACGACGTGACCTTGGCGCGCCAGGTCGAGAGCGAGCTCTTCGGGGACGAAGCCGTCCCGAAGGGCCAGATCAACGTGAACGCCGAGAACGGCAAGATCGTCCTTCGCGGTGAGGTTGGCGAGCAGGAGATGATCGTCGACCTCGAGCAGCGGGCGCGCAGTGTCCAGGGTGTCAGCGACGTCGAGAACCTGCTGCACCTTCCGGGGGTCGAAGCCCCCATGCACGAGTAATAGGAGGGCTTGACGAAACGCGGTCTGTGCCGTCGGACGCGCAGCGTCCCGTCAAACCCTCCTCAGCCGGACTCGCGCAACCAGCGGTAGCCGGGAAGGCCGTACCAGAGCGTCGCGAGCGTGGCGGCGGTCGCTGCAGTGGCGATCGCCGTCATCGTGCTCTCGAAGACGAGGTCCGTGACGAGGAAAACCGCGCCTGAAAGAGCGAACGCCAGAAAGGCTGTGCCGACGATCGCGAGGAGGTTCGCCGTCTGCACGAGCTGCTCCTTGTCGCGCTGCCTGAACCGCAGCCGGTGGTAAGCCGTCGGTGCGATGAAGAAGATCGAGGCGAACGCCGTAGAAATGAAGGTGGCGTAGTACATGTGCCGCTGCGTTGCCGTGATCGTGTTGAAGCGCTGGCTGAACGGCACGGCGAGGAGGAATCCAAAGAGCATCTGGACTCCGGGCAGCGCGACCCGCAGCTCGTTGAGGAGCTCGATCAACTCCCGGTTGAGGCGTTCGTCGTTGCTCTCCTCGGTCATGTGTGCGACCTCTCGATCGAGACCACCCGGTTCGCCGGTCGCGCGTGGTCGACCTGCAAAGTCGTGTGCTGCACGCCGTACTCCTCGGCGAGGAGGCGCTCGAGCTCTCGCCGGCGAGCGTGGCAGTCGTCGCCCGGCTCGACCAGGACATGCGCAGCCAATGCCGGGAAGCCGGACGTGATCGTCCAGACGTGGAGGTCGTGAACCTCGACGACGCCCTGGACTCCCGTCAACCTCCGGGCCAGCTCGCGCGCGTCGACCCCTCTCGGCGTCCCCTCGAGCAGGATGTGGACGGACTCGCGCAGGACCGCCCACGAGCTCGCCAGCACCAGGATCGCGATCAGCGCGCCGGCGGCTGGGTCGGCGTAGCGCCATCCTGTCGAGAGGACGACGATCGCGGCGGCGACGACGCCCGCCGACCCGAGCGCGTCCGCTACGACATGGCGCAGCGCCGCGCGCATGTTCAAGCTCGAATGGGCCGCGCGGCCCAGGATCGCCGCCGTGATCAGGTTCGTCGCGAGACCGACGGACGCCACGGCGAGCATCCAGCCGCCGAGCACCTCCGGCGGGTCGCTGAACCGGCCGTACGCCTCCACGAAGATCCAGATCGCGAGCGCGATCAGCACCACGCCGTTCACGAGCGCCGCCAGGATCTCCGCGCGCTGGTAGCCGAAGCTCCGCTCGGGCGTGCTGGGGCGGCCGGCGAGCCAGACGGCGACGAGCGCCAGCGAGAGCGCGACGTTGTCGGAGAGCATGTGCACCGCGTCGGCCAGGAGCGCCAGGCTTCCCGTGAGGATCCCGCCGACGAGCTCGACCACCGTGATCGTCGCCGTCAGCGCGAGGACGATCGCCAGTAGGCGGCTGTTCCGCGCACGCACGTCGCCGAGGTGACTCACGCGCGCAGGATAGTCGCCAGAATCAGACGCCCATGGACGTGCGCGAGCTGCTCAAGCGTGAGATCGACCCGGTCGAGATCGTGGCGATCCGCGAGCTGTGGAAACAGCACTCGAAGGCCGAGGACGGCCGCGACATCGCCGGGCTGTTGGCAACCCTGACCGACGACTGCGTCTACGAGATCGTCGGCACGCCGCACCGGTGGGAAGGCCACGAGGGCGCAACCCGCTTCTACGGCGGCCTCTTGACCGCCTTCCCGGACATCGACTTCCAGCTGACCGACATCGTGGTCGGCCCGCAGGGCGTCTGCGAGGAAGCTCGCGTCACCGGCACGCACGAACGAAGCTGGCTGGACTACGAGGCGAGCGGCGAGGCCGTCGAGTTCGGCGTCGTCATCTTCTTCCCGTGGGATCCCGACCGGCGCCTCTTCCGCGGCGAGAAGGTCTACGTCCAGGCGCCGGGATTGACCCCATAGCCGCAACGGCGCAAGATCGAGACTCAACCACCTGACAGCGCCAGGGGATCTACTACTACCTCGTAAGCCAGCAGCTCGCCATCTAGCTCTAGGATTTGGGCGATGGCTACGGTGCAGGAGACGGAAGTCACGCCCGAGGAACAGGCGCCCGAGGTGTTCCGCTACTACGAGCTCGCCAAGAAGCAGGAGTGGCAGGTTCGGGACATGCCCTGGGGCGAGCTGCCGCCGATCCCCGAGACGACCGGCGCCAAGGAGCGGGTCGAGAAGCGCCGCGGGATCTGGCGCTCGGTCATCACCCAGCAGCTACAGGCCGACTCGCTCGCCGTCGAGATGGCGGCGCAGCTCCTCGAGATGGCGCGGCACCACGACGCGAAGCTCTACTACTCGACGATGGCGCAGGACGAGGCGCGCCACGTCGAGGCCTGGCTGAAGCTGATCGGCGAGGCCGGCGGCCCGACCGAGCGGGATCCGCACCTCGACAAGCTCGCGCAGATCTTCCTCGGGCTCGACTCGCTCGAGGAGAAGGTCCTCCTGATGCAGGTCTTCTTCGAGCGGATGATCATCCCGCGCTTCCGGCTCATCGCTCGCTCGGCGCCGGGCACCGTGCTCGCGGATCTCTGCAAGCGCCTGACGATCGACGACGGCATCCACCACAGCTCGGGGATGGCCTACGAGCGGGTCCTGCTGCGGAGCGCCTCCAAGCAGACGAAAGACCAGATGATCAAGGGCGCGAGCAAGATGCTGCCGATCTTCGTCGACCACGTGCTCTGGCGGCCGAAGGAGCGCGACTTCATCACGAGCGCGATGCGCAGCCACGACCTCGCGCGGGTGAAGGCGGAAGTCGAGGACGGGGTCAAGATCGCGGCGTCGCTGGGCCTCGACGTCCGCGACATCGAGTACACGATCCCGAGCGTCTAGCGAGGGCCCGCTCCGTTCGGAGCGTGGCGGCCGGTCACTCGTCCGGGGGATCGTGTGAACCCGAGACCATGGGCGATACGGAACCAGCCGCCTATGAGTTTCGACGATTACGACAACATGGCTCGCGCGCCGTGGTTGCGCAGCCCGTGGATTCCGCTTGCGCTCTCGCTTTTGGCGATCGCGATCGCGATTGCGTCGTTTGTCCGCCAGCAGGCCGCGATCGACGCGGCGAACGTCGCCCAGCTCAAGGCGCAGCGGATCGAGCGTGAGCTCGGGTTCGTGCACGAGGACAACGACAAGCTCGCCGGACGCGTCAAGTCGACGGAGCGCGAGCTTCGCGTGACAGCGCTCGCCGGCCGTGCGCGGAGCAGCGTCTTCACGATCGCGGCGGGGCGGCGGTTCGGCTCCGCGTTCGTCGCCTGGCGCAACAACGAGGGCACGTTCGTGATCACGGCGAACCACGTCGTCGCGGGCTGGGACGGTCCGGTCACGATTTCGCGGAAGAAGGGAACGTGGGACGGTGAGATCGTTCGCCGCGACCGTAAGAACGATCTGGCGCTCGTCGTCTTCCAAGGCCGCCCCGACGGCGCGCCGCCGCTCTGGCAGAAGCCGCGGCGGCCGAAGCCCAAGGTCGGTGACCGGCTGTTGCTCGTCGGCAGTCCCTACGGCCTGGGCGGCACGGTCACGACCGGCATCGTCAGCCGCGTGACGCGAAAGGCGATCCAGACCGACGCTGCCGCCAACCCGGGAAACTCCGGCGGGCCGGCGGTCGACAGAGAGGGCCGCGTCGTCGGCGTGCTCGTCGCAGGAGGCGGCGAGAACATCAACTTCGCCATTCGCATCGAGCGCGCCTGCGTCGTTCTGCGCAAGTGCTGACCCTCTCGGCGAGGCGCCGGCGAGGGCGAACTACTTCTCTTCGAGCTTCAGCGCTGCGGAGTTGATGCAGTAGCGGAGGCCGGTCGGGTGCGGTCCGTCCGGGAAGACGTGACCGAGATGGCCTCCGCAGTTCGAGCACATGACCTCGGTGCGCACCATCCCGAAGCTCGAGTCGCTCTCCTCCTCGATCGCCTCTTCACCTGCGGGGGCGGAGAAGGCCGGCCAACCGCATCCTGAGTCGTACTTCGCCTCGGAGGCGAAAACTTCGGCGCCGCAGCCGGCGCAGTGGTAGGTGCCCGACTCGAACGTGTGGTCGTACTCGCCGGTAAACGGCGCCTCGGTGCCCTTCTCGCGGAGGATCTTGTACTGCTCCGGCGAGAGCTCGGCCCGCCACTCGGCGTCGGTCTTCTCGATCTTCGGCACGGGCCTAGTTTGCCCGCTCGAGCAGGTCCCGGAGCGGGAGGTCGGCGAGCGACGACAGGACGAGGTTCGCCTCGTCGAGACCAAGTGACGCGGTGACGCCGTTTGGGACGGCCACAGTGAAGATCCCGGCAGCCTTCGCGGCCGTGACGCCGTTCGGCGAGTCCTCGAACGCGATCGCCTCGCCGGCTGTCACGCCGAGGCGGTCGAGCGCCTCGAGGTAGAGAGTGGGACGAGGCTTACCGCGCTCCGGGTCGTGGTCGGCCGTCACGATCTCGTCGAAGTGCCTGGCCCGCTCGAGCCGGATCAGGTGACGGTCGACCCACTGACGGGAGGAGCTGGAGACGATCGCGGTCTTCAGTCCGAGGCGTTCTGCCTCTTCGAGGTACTCGAGGATGCCGGGCCGAAAGCCCTCGACCTCGAGCAGCCGAACCTCGTGCTCGTTCCGGCGCGTCTTGACCGCGACTCGGTCGATTGGGCCGTGGAGCTCCTCCAGGTAGTCGAGAGGGTCGAAGCCGCCGGCGGTCGTGCCGATGATCGTCGCCCAGCGCTCCAGCGGGAGCTCGCGGCCGTGCTCCCGATAGACCTCCTGCCAGGAAGCCAGGGACGGCGTCTCGGTGTCGACGATCAGCCCGTCGAAGTCGAAGAGGAGAGCGCGAATCTCACGACGGCGGGTCGTTGGAGCGTTGATCTCCATGATGGAGGTCTACCGGCTGGTCGGCAGCGATGGCGCCGAGATCCTCTCCCCGGTGCCGGACACGCTCGGCGGCCATCGCCGCAACAAGGTGTACGGCCGGCTGGACTGCCCAGGGGCGCTCCGCTGGATCGCGAAGGGCCACTACGTCAAGCACCGGGTCTTCTTCGCCGACGAAGCGACGGCGATTGCAGCCGGCTATCGGCCGTGCGCGAATTGCCCTCCGATGATTGCCGGCTGTGGAAAGCAGGCCGCGTTAGCGCTTGACGAGGAGCGTCGAGACGACGAGCTTGTCGCCGTGTTTGGGTGTGATCGTCTTGCCGTTCGCGGCTTCCCAACTCGGATGAACGAGGACGTAGACGTCCACCTCCAGCCGTGGAGACTGGTGGACGATCTCGTAGCCGCCGTTAGTGGCCGCCAGGCGCTACTCGACTTCACGCACGTGGATCGGATCCATCGAAAACCAAACCTAGTCGCCGCCGTGGGCCTTGCCGGGGGCAAACCGCGCATCTGCAAACCACAGGCCGACGAGGACGAATGCCGCGCCGCCGAGCGCCGTCGCGAGAACCGTCGGCGAGGGCACGGCGAGTGCAAAGAACTCGCGAGTCCACGGCCACGCGAGCACCAATCCGTACGCGGTCGCCAGGCCGAGGACGAGCCCTGAGACCGCAGTCCCCCGCCGTCGCCCGGCAGCCTCCAGCACCAGCACGAGGTAGAGGCCGACGGCGATCAGCGTGGTGGTTGCGACGGTTCTCGCGTCGAGGAGCGGGAGATCCAGGACGTGCAGGGCAAAGAGGTAGCTCGACGCCACCCCGAGCCCAGCCGCCGTGCCGGCGGGAATCGCAAAGCCGGAGACGTCGCGCAGGAAGCCTGGCGCGCTGAAGACACCCCGGCTCGGAGCCAGCGCGAGGAAGAAGGCCGGGATGCCGATGGTCAGGGTCGCCGCGAGCGTCAGGTGCCGGGGCAGGACCGGGTAGGCCACCGGACTCAGGCCCAGCGCGAGGATCAGAAACGCGGCGAAGGCCGACTTCGTCACGAACAGGCGGGCGACCCGCTGCAAGTTGCGAAGGATCTGCCGGCCCTCGCGCACCATCTCGGGCACGGCGGCGAAATCGCCGCGGACGAGCACGAGATCAGCGACGCTCTTGGCCATCTGCGTACCCGCCCCCTGCGCGATCGCGAGCCTCGCGGCCTTGAGTGCCGGAACGTCGTTGACGCCGTCGCCGACCATGGCCACATACCGACCCTCGGCGGTGAGCGCCTCGACGACCCGGCGCTTCCCGCCGGGCGAGATCCGGCCGATGACCGTCGCCTCGCCGACGACCCGCGCGAGCTCCGTCGCATCCTCGGGGAGTCTGCGGCCGTCGAGCGCGGCGCTGACAGGGATCCCGGCGTCGCGCGCGATGGCGGCGACGGTCTCGGGACGATCGCCCGAGATCACCTTCAGCGCGACGCCCTCCCGCCGGAAGAACTCGACGGTCGTCCGGGCGTCCGCCCGCAGCCGCTCGGCGAGGACGACGAGGCCGAGCGCGGGGAACGCCGGTGGGCTGTCGAGATCGACGTCCTCGAGCGCGATCGGGCTTCTGCCGAAGGCGACGACGCGCCGCCCCGCCCTCGCGTCGGCCTCGGCTCGGTCGGCCAGCTGACCCAGCTCGAAGAGCTCCGGCGCGCCGAGCACCAGGTCGACCTCGTCCAAGCGCAGCCCGCTCCAGCCCCGGCGCGAGGAGAAGGGGACGCTGGCCTCCGGGACGCGGACAGGGCCGGAACAGCCTTCGGCGATCGCCTCGAGCGTGTCGTTCCTCACGGCTGCGCTCGCGGCGAACCGGCCGAGCAGCTCCTCGGGGTGGGCCCCGGGCGCCGCGACGATCTCGACCAAGCGGAGGGTTCTCTCGGTCAAGGTGCCGGTCTTGTCGAGGCAGACGACGTCGACGGCCGCGAGCGACTCGACGGCGTTGAGCTGCTGGACGAGAGCGCCGCGCCGCGCCATGCGCAACGCCGCCACGGCGTAGGACAGGCTCGCCAGCAGGATCAGCCCCTCGGGGACGAGGCTCACGACTGCGGCTACAGAGGTCGGAACGGCGACGTCGAAGGGGGTCCTGCGCTCCCAGAGCGCCACTCCGAGGAGGAGGCCGAGCGGCACCATCGCCGCGACGAGCACGAGTAGCAGCCGGTTGAGCGCGCGCTCCAGAGGAGATCGCGGATGCCGAAAGGCTCTCGCCTCGCCGGCAATGCGTGCCGCGTAGCTTTCCTGCCCCACCGCGGTGACCGTGTACGACCCGGTTCCCTCGACCGCGAACGAGCCGGAGCGGATGTCGGCTCCTGCGGGGCGCGGCACCGTGCGCGACTCGCCGGTGAGGATCGACTCGTCCAGCTCGAGGGCATCAGTCTCGACGAGCCGGCCGTCCGCGGTGATCTGATCGCCGGGCGCCAGCCTGACGAGATCCCCGACGACGACCTCGGCCGACTCGACGGCGCGGGGCACACCGTCGCGGACGACCGTCGCGTGTGGGGAGACGAGCGCTGCCAGCCGGTCGAGGGCGCGCTTCGCCCGCACCTCCTGGGTGATGCCAATCGCGGAGTTCGAGACCAGCACACCGAGGAAGAGGGCGTCCCGCCAGTCGCCGAAGACAAGCGTGAGCGTCCCGAAGACGAGGAGGATCAGGTTGAAGATCGTGAAGACGTTGGCCCGGACGATGCTCCGGTACGAGCGGCTCGTCTGGGGAGCGGCGACCGGACCGCGCGCGGCGAGCCGGCGCGCGGCTTCCTGCTCGCTCAGCCCCCCGTCTAGCGGACGACGAGTACCGAGCATGTGGCGCGATGCCCGGCTCGCTCGCCGACGCTCCCTCGCGCCGAGAAGCCGTGGAGCCCGCGGCTGCCGAGGACGACGAGGATCGCGAAGGAGAGCGTCGTGCCAAGCCCCGCGACGAACCATGACCAGCCCTGCGTGAAGTCGAGCATTTCGAACATCCTTCAACCCTATGCTCCCGGCGCGACAGACACCTGGAATCCGGGGCGG
>JBKKAR010000206.1:0-27158 GCA_046714355.1 Gaiellaceae bacterium
GCGCAGCGGCGCGGGGTGGAGGTGCTCCCGCCGGACGTGAACCTCAGCGAGGCGAAGTGCTCGGTGCAGGGCGGGGCGGTGCGGATGGGGATCGAGTACGTGACCTCGGTGGGGGAGGACGACGCGAAGGCGCTCGTGGAGGAGCGAGAGCGCAGCGGCCCGTTCCTCGATGTGCGCGATCTCGCGCAGCGGGCGCCGCTGCGGCGGGAGGGGCTGCAGTCACTGATCGAGTCGGGGGCGTGCGCGTCTTTTGGGGAAGAGGCGCGGCCGCTGATCTGGGAGGCGGGACTGGCGCCGCGGTCGGCGTCGGTTCCGGGGTCGGGCGGGGAGGCGCGGCAGTTGGCGCTGCCGCTCGATCCGACGGTCGAGACCCCTGCCTTGCCGGAGCCGACCGACTGGGAGCGGATGCTCGCCGACTACCGGACGACGAGCGTCTCCGTCGGGACGCACCCCATGGAGCTCCTGCGGCCGCACCTCCAGCAGCCCGTCCTTTCGAGCCGTGACCTGTCTCTGACACCGGACCGGGCGCAGGTGGCAGTGGCCGGAATGGTCGTGGCCAGACAGCGCCCGTCGACAGCGAAGGGGGTCGTCTTCATGCTGCTCGAGGACGAGTGGGGTCAGCTGAACCTGATCGTCCCGCCGTCCGTGTACGAGCAGTTCAGGCCGGTCGTGCGGGCCGAGAAGCTCGTGCTGGCCCGAGGCCGGTTCGAACGGCAGGGACGGAACCAGAACGTCCTCGTACGCGAGCTCGAGACCCTGGCGCCGCTCGCCCGACGCCTTGCCGAAGTCGAGCAACTAAGAGACTCACTCCCGCCGGCTCACCACTTCGGTCACCGGTGACGCTCGTCGGAGCGGCAGAAAAAGCGGCTAGAGGCCAGGAATCGCGTGGAAGACGAAGGTGTGCCGGCGGAAGCCGTGCCCGAGGTCTTCCTCGATGTACGAGCTGCGGAAGCCGTCGCGACGATGCACGACGCTGCCGGACGTGGCTGGAACCGAGCTCACGGTGCTGGTCGAGTCGGTGTGCCCGTTGTAGATCGTCTCGAGCTGCTGGTAGTCGTGCGCGTTCGGTGACGGATTGTCCAGCGCGTCTGCGTAGTCCATGCACGTGCCCAGGTCTGCGCCGGACTCGTCTTGATGGCCAAGGCCGTAGCCGTGCCCGACCTCCTGACACAGAACGTGCTGCTTGTTCGTGTTGGTATAGGTCGCAGACGACAGGTACGAATCGTTCATCTTCGCGGTCGCCTTCACGATGTGGCCGCCCGACGTCCAGATCTGCGCGAGGCCGAGCCAGCCGTTGAACCCGTAGCGGCCGTTGCAGACCTCGATCCGGCCGTTGGTTCCGGAGCAGCGCTTATTCCCACCGTTTCCCGTGACGACGGGCGAGTTGAGAACCGACGAGGCGGTCCAGTCGGCGGACGAAACGCCCAGCCGCGGGTCCCAGTCCGGGCTCAGGTTGTCCCCGAGCGGAACCGTGAACGGATTGCTCGTTCGGGCCCAGTGGTAACTGCCCCACGAGTGTGAGGCGAAGGCCTGCGCGGCGCTCAGCGCCGCCCAGGCGAGACACGTGATCGCGACAACGGCGATGCGAGTTCGCATGAGATCCCCTTTGTAGGTCCTAGTCCTCGGTTATGCAAATCGTAGTCGATCGTGCGGATTGTGGCTACACGTCTTCGATCTCGAGCCCGAAGCGGGGCATGCGGTCGATGACCGTCTGGTTGAACTCGGTGACGTAGTCCTCGGCGTCGTCGGGGTCGAGCGTCCGAGAGTAGGCGTCGCGCATCTCGGCGAGCGCCTCGGTCCCGTGCTCGACGAGCTCCTGGTAGCGGCCGTAGACCTCCTCAGCGTCCTCCCGATCCGCGGCGTCGTACGCCCGCTCGGCGCCGTCGAGCCGGCGCAGGAACTCCGCGTCCTCTTGCTCGAACAGGTCGAGCTGGCGCGCGATCAGTTCCGCAAAGCGGCCTCCCATGGGCGCTTACGCTACCGGCGTGATCGTGCGCACCTGGAACCTGTTTCACGGGAACACCGTCCCGCCGGGGCGGGGCCGCTACGTCGAGGAGATGGTGCGGCTGGTGACGGGCGACACCCCAGACTTCGTCTGCCTCCAGGAGGTGCCGCCGTGGGCGATCGAGCCGATCGGCGAGTGGAGCGGGATGCAGGTCTTCGGGCAGGTGGCGGCGAGACCGACGATCGGCCCGCTGCCGTCCACGGCCGAGCTCGGCCGCCGACTTACCGACCTGAATCCCGGCGTGTTCCGGTCAGGCTTCGAAGGGCAGGCGAACGCGATTCTCGTCTCGCCCGAACGGAGGATCCTCAGCCGGCATGTCCTCACGCTCAATCCGCTTCCGTTCCGGGTCCGGGAAGGGCGGCGACTTGGTTTGCCGTTCGTCACCCAGCTCGCGTGGGCGAAGGAGCGTCGGCAGTGCCTGGCAATCCGGCTCGACGGCGGCCTCGTGGTCGCGAACCTGCACGCCACGAACGCGCGCAACCCTCGGATCGCCGATGCCGAGATCGCTCGGGCGGCGCGCTGGACGGTCGGGCTCGGGGGAAAGGCGCCGTGCATCCTCGCCGGGGACTTCAACGTCGACACGGCCCGGTCGGTCACCATCGACCGGCTGGACGGGTTCTCGAAGGCGGGTCCCGGGGTCGACCACGTCTTGGCCCGCGGAGCCTCCGCGGGGCCGTATGACCGCTGGACGCCCGAGCGCCGGCGGCTCGGGGAGCTCGCGCTTTCCGATCACGCGCCGGTCGAGGTGGAGGTCACGTGACCTTCGAGGAAGCGCGGGCGGAGTTCCCTGTCCTCGAGCGATACGCCTACATGAACGCCGGCTCGGTGGGGCCGCTCGCCAGGCGAACCTACGAGACCCTCGTGGCCGTCGAGCGCGAGGAGCTTGAGCACGGCCGGGCGGACTGGCCGTACCTGGAGCGGATGATCGAAGGGCGCGGCCGCCTTCGGGAGGCACTCGCCGCCGAAGTTGGTGTCACCGCGGAGCTGATGGCGCTCACCACGTCGACCAGCGAGGGGTGCCGGATCGTCCTGACCGGGCTCGGTCTTGGCCCGGAGGACGAGGTGGTGACAACCGATGGCGAGCACTTCGGCCTGCTCGGGGCGCTCCACGTCTCCGGAGCGACGGTGAGGGTCGCGAGGATTCGGGATCGGCCGGCCGCGGAGGCGCTCGACGCTATCGTCGCCGAGGTCGGGCCGCGGACGAAGCTCGTGGCCCTCTCGCACGTCCTCTGGATCAACGGTCACGTTCTCCCGATGGAGGAGCTTCGCGGGGCGGTCTCAGTCCCGCTGCTCGTGGACGGCGCGCAGTCGGTCGGGGCGATCCCGGTCGAGGCTGCGCCGTACGACTTCTACACCGTCTCCGGCCAGAAGTGGCTCTGCGGTCCGGCGCCGACCGGCGGTCTGTACGTCAAGGATCCCGAGCGGCTCGCGGTGGCGCTTCCGAGTTACTTCTCGCAGGCGAAGTACGAGTCGGACGGGCGATTCGAGCCGCGGGACGGTGCGGCTCGCTTCGACCCGGGGTGGATTCCGGTTGCCTTCGCCGAGGCGCTGCTTGCGGCGCTGGAGGTCTCCCCCGACTGGCGCTTCGAACGATCGCGTGAGCTGACCGAGCTCTGCCGCGACAGCTTGGTCGGCGCGGGGTTCGACGTCGTGACGGAACCCGGTCACTCGAATCTGGTCTCCTGGCGCTGCGACGGCGACACGATGGAGGTCGCCAAGAAACTGGGCGAGGACGGCGTCCTCATCCGCGATCTCCCCGGAACCGGGCTCCTGCGTGCGTCTCTCGGCTACTGGACGAGCGAGGAGGACATCGCTCGGCTCGTCGCGGGCCTCGAGGGCCTGGTCTAGCCTCGGCGAGGGACAGTCCCTCGGTGGTGGCTCACGCGGCCATGGACTTCGTGTCGGAGGTGTGCCGATTTGCACACGCTCGCGGCGCTGCGCTTGAAATCAGGCACGATCGTGGCGCGGCCTGCCGGTGGAGGCTGTCCGGAATAGACGACCCAGCCGGTCCTGCGCCCCTGGACCCGAGCTAGAGGTCGGCGAAGAGATCCACGACGTTGCCGTCCGGATCCTTGACCTGCGCGTAGCGCATGCCCCAGAAGGCGTCCCAGGGTTCCTTGTGGCTCGAGCCGCCGCTCTCGAGCAGGCGCGCGTGGGCCTCGTCCACGTCGGCCGGTGAGTCGCAGCGAAAAGCCAACGCGATTCGGTGACCGCCCGTCGGCGGCTGCCAGCCGGGATCGAACGAGCGAAGCGTCTCCTCTGTGTCGAGCATGAAGCGGAGCCCACCGGGGAGCGCCGTCTGGAGGTGGCCGGGGCCCACGGGATCCGGGTCGGGAAGCTCGAGCCCGAGCTCCCGATAGAAGGCCACTGAGCGCCCGAGATCCTCGACGACGACGCCGATCGCCTCGAACTTACCGCTCATGCCGCGTCCGCCGCCGTGCGCAACCCGAGGTCGCCCGAGATCGGCTTCATCGCGTCGGTCACGGTCTGGATGTGCTCGTCGAAGTCGACAGCGAGGAGCTCCGCGCCGGCGTGGACCTCGTCCCGGTGGACGCCGGCCGCGAACGACGGTTGCTTCAGCTTCTTCTTCACCGACTTCGGCGCCAGCGTCTCGATCCCGTCCGGCCGCACCAGGCCGCAGGCGTGAATAAAGCCGGCCAGCTCGTCGCAGGCGAAGAGCGCTTTCTTGAGGTCGGTGTCGCGCGGCATCGCCAGGTGCTCGGCGTGCGACAGAACCGACTCGATCAACTCCTCGGGGTAGCCCTCCTCACGCAGGATCGCGGCCCCGTCCTGGGGATGCTTGTCCAGTGTGGGGTGGATCTCGTAGTCGAAGTCGTGGAGAAGCGCCGTCGCGCCCCAAAGCTCCTCGTCGCCGTCCATCCTCCGCGCATATGCGCGAACCGCGGCCTCCACGGCCAGAGCATGGCGCAGGAGGGCCTCGCTCTTCGTATAACGGGTCAGCGTGTCCCAGGCGCGCTCGCGGGTGACCTCCATACCGGGGAGTACGATAGTCCGCTCGTGTCCACCACACTCGTATCCAGCGGTCTGACGGAGAGTTTCATCATCGAGGGCGGCACGCCGCTAGGCGGTCGCGTCTCCGCCGCGGGGAACAAGAACGGGGCGCTGCCGATACTCGCGGCGACGTTGCTGACGGGCGAGCCGGTGACGCTGTCGAACGTCCCGCGCATCCGGGACGTCGACACGATGGTCGCGCTGCTGGCCGACGTCGGCGCCGATGTCGAGTGGACGGGACCGAACGAGATCCGGGTCGACGCCTCGAACGCGCACAAGACAGATCTCGATGCGGAATTGTGCAGCCGGATCCGGGCTTCGTTCCTGCTTGCCGGCCCGCTGCTCGCACGTTTCGGCCGCGCCAGTGTCCCGCCGCCGGGCGGCGACGTCATCGGACGCCGCCGACTCGACCCGCACGTTCATGCCCTCGCCGAGCTGGGGGTCGAAGTCGAGATCAACGGCCGGTTCGACATGCGCACCTCGGGCCTCCAGGGGCGGCGGATCTTCCTCGACGAGGCCAGCGTCATGGCCACGGAGAACGCGGTCATGGCCGCGACGCTTGCATCCGGCGAGACCGTGATCGGCAACGCCGCCTGTGAGCCTCACGTCCAGGATCTCTGCCGCTTCCTCGGCTCGCTCGGCGCCCAGATCGAAGGGATCGGCTCGAACGTCCTTCGCGTGCGCGGCGTGCAGGAGCTGGGCGGCAGCGAGTGGCGCATCGCGCCCGAGCACATCGAGGTCGCGAGCTTCATCGGGCTGGCCGCGGTCACCGGCGGAGACGTCACCGTCGAGCACGTCGATATCGATGACCTCGTCCCGATCCTCCCGGTGTTCAAGCGCCTCGGCGTCGAGGTCGAGCTGCACGAGTCGAGCGTCCGTGTTCCTCCGGGACAGGAGCTCGTGATCGAGGACGACCTCGGCGATCAGATCCCGAAGATCGAGGACGGGCCCTGGCCGGCATTCCCCGCCGACCTCACCTCGATCGCCCTGGCGGTCGCGACCCAGGCGCGGGGGACGGTCCTCATCTTCGAAAAGATGTTCGAGAACCGCCTGTTCTTCGTGGACAAACTGGTGAGCATGGGCGCGCGGATCATCCTCTGCGACCCGCACCGGGCGGTCGTCACAGGCCCGGCCAAGCTGTACGGACAGCGCATGGCCAGTCCGGACATCCGCGCCGGCATGGCGATGCTGATCGCCAGCCTCTGCGCCGAGGGCGTCTCGACGATCGGAAACGTCGGCGAGATCGACCGCGGCTACGAGCGGATCGACGAACGCCTACGCGCACTTGGCGCGAAGATCGACCGCGTCGAGGGTTAGAGGGCTTAGCGCCGCTTGATCCGGACGAGCAGGCGACCCGAGGATGCGGCCGTCAGCTCTGGCGCCCCGGCGTACTTGACCCGCAGCACGTAGCGCCCCGGGCGAAGGCGACTCCGCAAGGTGACGCGGCCACCAGCCTTCGTCTGGGCCCGCGCAATGCGGTGCCACTTGCCGTTGCGGCGAATCTGGAGCGACACGCGGCGACCGGCAGGAGAGATGGCGGAGAGTCGAGAGCGAAGCGTCGCCTGGACGCGAATCCGTGCCCGGCGGGCCTGACGGCGGAGCGGGCCGACGACGCGCAGCGCGGAGAAGGCGCGTGATGGCGGGACAATCGCGCCGCCGTTCTGCGCAGTCGCGACGGCGCGGCCGACGTCGAGGATCCCGTAGCCAAGGCCCTTCGTCCAGCTTCCGTCTCCGGACGCCGTGCGCTTGAGAATCCAGGAGACCTGGTCGCGTGAAAGCGTGGGGTTGGCGGCCCAGACGAGCGCCGCGGCACCGGCCACTTGCGGAGCGGCGAACGACGTGCCGCTCGAGTACCCGTAGAAGCCCTGGGACGAGCCCGGCAGCGGGTAGCGGGGCCAGCCCCGCGCCTTGGAGTTGGAGGACACCGCGCCGAAGACGTTCTCGCCCGGGGCGGCGATTGAGATCCACGAGCCGGTGTTCGAGAACGACGCCCGCACGCTGGACTTCGTCGTGGCGCCGACCGAGAGGCCGATGCCTCCGCGGCCATTCGAGCCGACCGGCTGGAGGAGCGCGGCCGGGTACTCCACGGGGTTGCCCGCCTCGAACTCGTTCCCCGCCGCGGCGACGACGAGCACGCCGTTCTCGGCGGCGTAGTCGAGCGCCTTGCGCTCGACCGAGGAGGTCTCGGTGCCGCCGATCGACAGGTTGATCACCTTGGCGCCGTGGTTGACGGCGTAGACGATCGCGTCGGCTTCGTCCACGTCGGTGAACGAGCCGTCGGCGCGGCCACATTGGATGAGGAGCAGCTGTGCGTCGCCGCCGAAGCCTGCGATTCCCTCGCCGTTCGACACCGAGCCGCCGGCGATCGAGGCGACGAAGGTGCCGTGGCCGTGGTAATCCCTGACGTCGGTGCTGCCGTTGAAGATGTTGTAGGTCTCGGGCGCCTTCGCCGCGAGATCCGGAGCCGTCACGTCGGCGCCCGTGTCGATCACGGCGATCTTCACGCCTGCCGCCGCGCGGAGCACCGCGTCGGGCACGAAGCTCGAGCGCGTCGCGGTGTACTGCCACTGATATGGGATGCCGGCGGAGTACATGGCCGTGAGACCGGGCTCGGACGCGGAGAAGCGGGGCTCGGGCGTCTCCACAGACGTGATCCCGGAAAGGCCGGAAACGCCGGCCGCGAAGTCTCGCGGGTCGGCTGGACGGACTTCCACGGAACGGACGTCGGGAAGACGCCGAACGATGCGCGCGGGGTAGCGGCGAAGCGCCTGGCGAAGCGCAGCGTGGTTCTTGTACGTGACGACCGCGGTGGCGGCGGGGGACGAAGGAGTCGCCGAAGCGGACAGGGCAGCGGGAACGCCGAGCGCTGCGGCTCCCAGGATCGGGAGAATTGCCGCAACGAGACGAACAACTGGATGGGTGTTTCGAGAATGCATTGGGCCGCTTCGAACCGAGGTGTGGCTCGCACACTCGAAATCGGCCCTTGAGACGGCCTGCGATACCCTCGTTCGAGCTATGCAACGACCCGCTGAACCCGAACGGGGGATGCTCCCCGCGCGAATCGAGCTGGGGGGGAGCGGCATCGCCACCGTGGCGACCGGCCTACCCGTGCTCGACCACCTACTGGGGCTTGTCGCGAAGCACTCCGGCTTCGATCTCAACCTCGAGGTCGCCCCGGGGGGCCCCGACGCCGCCGCGACGGCCGCGGGCCGGGCTCTCGGTGAGGCACTCCGTGGCCTGCTCGAGCCCGACGGGGTCGCCGGCTACGGCATGGCGATCATGCCCGCCGATGAGGCGCTCGCCAACGTCGTCCTCGAGGCTTCCGGCCGCTCGCTGCTCGTCTCCAACGTCGATCTCTCGGACGCGCACGTGGCCGGCCTCGACCGTGACCTCGTCTCGAGCTTTCTCCGGGAGCTCGCCGAGGCGGCAGGCCTGACGCTCCACGTCCGGTTGCTCCATGGCGAGAACGCGGAGCATGTGCTGGAGGCGATCTTCAAAGCTCTCGGAGGAGCGCTCGCCAACGCGGCGGCGCCGTCGCGAAGGGAGTAGGGATGGGAGACAAGACCGTCGTTCGGACGGAAAGCGCGCCGGCGCCGTTCCAGGGAGCGCCGTACTCGCAGGCGATCAAGGCAGCCGGACTCGTGTTCGTGGCCGGCCAGGTGGGGTTGAAGCCCGATCACGGAGAGCTCGTCGGCGACGGGGTGGTCGAGCAGACCGAGCAGGTCTTCGACAACCTCCAGGCGATCCTGGACGAGGCCGGCTCGGGGCTCGACCGCATCGTCAAGACGACGGTCTTCCTCGCTGATTTCGACGATTTCCAGGCGATGAACGAGGTCTACGCCCGGCGAATCGGCGATCAGCCGCCGGCCCGTGCCACGGTCGAGGTTTCGAAGCTTCCGTCGGGCGCCAAGGTCGAGATCGAGGCGATCGCGCTCATCTAAGAGCTTAGGCCACAATTCCGGGCATGAAGGCGCCCGAGGTCATCGCGACGCACGCGAACACGGATTTCGACGCGTTCGCGGCCATGCTCGCCGCCCGGCGGCTGTACGCAGACGCCGTGATCGGCGTCCACGGCACGCTCAACCGGAACGTCCGCGAGTTCTACCGCCTGCACGCGGACGAGCTGGACGCCGTCGAGACATCGCGACTCGAGCTCGACGCGATCCGGCGGCTGATCGTCGTCGAGACGACGTCGGCCTCCCGGCTCGGAGAGCTGGAGGCCGTTGCCCTCGACCCCGAGGTCGAGAAGGTCGTCTTCGACCACCATGCGGGCGACCTGCCCGACTGGGTCAAGCCGGAGAATGCCGTGATCTCGCAGGACGGGGCGCTCACGACCACGCTCGTCGGCGTCCTCGCCGAGCGCGAGCTGGCCGTCACACCTCTGGAGGCGACCGCCTTCGCGCTCGGCATCCACGAAGACACCGGCTCGCTGACCTATCCGACGGCGACGCAGCGTGACGCCGACGCCCTCGCCTGGTGCCTGCGGCACGGCGCCCGACAAAATCTGCTCGCGCGCTTCCTGCACACGCCGCTCACCGACGACGAGCGAGAGCTGCTCGGTGCGCTCATGTCCGCCTTGGAGACGGAGCGGGTGGCGGGCGTGGACGTCTTCCTCTCGGCGGTGTCCTGGCCGACGCACGTCGACGGGATCTCGAACCTCGCCCACAAGATCGTCGACCTGACCGATTGCCGCGCCCTCGTCCTGCTCGTCGAGATGGACGAGCGCGTCTTTGCGGTCACGCGGAGCCGGACGCCGGAGATCGACGCCGCCGCGATCGCCCGGCTGCTCGGCGGCGGCGGCCATCGCGAGGCCGCCTCGGCCATCGTCCGCGGGACGCTGGCAGAAGCGCAAGAGACGCTCCGCGCGGGGCTCGGGACCGCCGCGCGCGACCCCGTGCGCGCCGAGCAGGTCATGTCTCGGCCGGCGAGGTCAGTCGGACCGGACGAGACCGTTGCCCACGCCATGGTCGCCTGCCAGCGCTACGTGCAGAGCGGGATGCTCGTCGTCGAGGGCGGCGACCTAGTCGGCGCCGTCGGGCGGGAAGACCTCGACAAGGCGATCGCCCACGGTCTCTCGCACGCGCCGGTGAAGGGGATCATGAGCTCCCGCGTCGTGGCGGTCCAGACAAGCGCCCCTCTCGCGGAGGTGCAGGAAGCGCTGTCCGGTTCGGGCGACGGCCGGGTTGCGGTGCTCGACGGCGACCGGCTCGTCGGCGTCGTCACTCGCAGCGACGTCCTCCGCGCGCTCGGCGAGCAACCGGAAGCCGAGCAGGAGATCGGAGCGAGCCTCGCAGTCGAGCTCGGGAGCCTCGAGCATCTCCAGCCGACCTTCGAGGCGGTCTCCGCGGTGAGCGAGCCTTACGACGGTGTCTATCTCGTCGGCGGAACGGTGCGGGACATCCTGCTCGGGGAGCCCAATTTCGACGTCGACATCGCGGTCGAGGGCGACGCGATCGAGCTGGCGCGGAGCCTCGCGGGCGCCCTCGGCGGCCGCGTCCGCGCGCACCGGAAGTTCGGCACCGCCGTCGTGCTCTACGGCGAGGACGAGCGCGTGGACGTCGTCACCGCCCGCACCGAGTTCTACGACGCGCCGGCAGCGCTGCCGAGCGTCGAGCACGCGACGATCCGGGAAGACCTCTTCCGCCGCGACTTCACGATCAATGCGATGGCCGTGTCCCTGAAGGGCGAGGGCTTCGGGCGCCTGGTCGATCCGTTCGAGGGCCGCCGCGACCTCGAGGCGAAGACGATCCGCGTGCTCCACAACCTGTCCTTCATCGACGACCCGACACGCATCTTCCGCGCGATCCGGTACGAGAGCCGGTACGGGTTCCGGATGGACGACCACACGCAGCGGCTCGCCCGCGGGACGATCGAGATGGGCATCGTCGGTGACCTGTCGTCGGCGCGGCTCCGGGACGAGCTGATCGCCCTGCTCGAGGAAGGCGACGCCGGCGCATCCATCCTCCGGCTCGCCGAGCTCGGCGCCGGAACGGCGATCCATCCACACCTGGCCGCCGACGAGGAGGCCGTGAGCCTGCTCGGGCGGCTGCGTGAGCTGAACGAGCACTACGGGACGGAGATTCCGGCGTGGCGGCTCGCCTTCACGGCACTCGCGCGGAAGCTGCCGCCGGACGAGGTCTATGCCTGGCTGCGCCGCCTGAAGATGCAGCGACGCGATCTCGAGCGGATTGCGGCCGCGGTCACCGTCGGGCCGCGCCTCGTCGAGCGGCTCCGTGGCGGTTCGATCGAGCCGGCGGAGGTCGTCGCCGTCGCCGATCCCTATGCGCCTGACGCGCCGCTCTTCGCCCTGGCCCTCGAGGATCACCCGGAGCTGGACGACTACTTCCGCCGGCTCCGCAACGTCCAGCTCGAGGTGAGCGGCTCCGACCTCGCGGAGCTGGGGCTCGGCGAGTCGCCGGAGGTGGGGGAGATCCTCGCCGAGCTGCGCAGACGCAAGCTCAACGGCCAGCTCGACGGACGCGAGTCCGAGCTCGCCGCCGCTCGGGAGCTGATCGGAGCCTGATTGCCTGGAAGGCTCCCGGCCCGTACGCCGTGGTCTTCTCGACGCGCGTCGGCGGCGTCAGCGAGGGTTCGTACGAGTCGCTGAATCTCGGGATCCTGACGGCAGACGATCCCGAGCGAGTGGTCGAGAACCGGCGGCGGCTCGCGGAAAGCGTCGGGATCGACCCCGACCGAGCGCGGATGGCGTGGCAGCGGCACGGCACCGAGGTGCGGAAGGCCTCGCCCGAGGGAATCCTGGCGCCGGGAACCCGGCACGAGCCCTGCGACGGCTTCTGGAGCGACGAGCCGGGCCAGGGCATGATGCTCCTGACCGCTGACTGCCTCCCGGTCGCCATCGCGAGAGCGAACGGCGACCGCCCCGCGCTCGCAGTCCTGCACGTCGGCTGGCGCGGCCTCCTCGAGGGGATCGTCGAGAGCGGCGTCGCGGCTCTCGGCGGCGGCCCTCTGGCGGCGGCGGTCGGGCCGGGGATCGGGCCGTGCTGCTACGAGGTCGGGCACGACGTCGCCGAGCCGTTCGAGGCGCGCTTCGGCGGCGAGGTGCTGGACGACGGGAAGCTCGACCTCTGGCGCGCGGCCGAGGTCGCGTTGAGCGAGGCGGGAGTCGGCGAGGTCGAGCGCACGGACCTTTGCACCTTCTGTCATCCAGAGCTTTTCTTCTCGCACCGGCGTGATCGCGGGACGACGGGCCGCCAGGGGGTGATCGCGACTGTCGCCTGACGAGATCCGCCGGCGCTACGAGGAGATCAAGGCCGAAGTGGGCCCGTCCGTCACCGTGCTTGCGGCCACAAAGTACGTGTCCGTCGACGAGATGGCCGCGTTGGCCGAGGCCGGAGTGGAGGTGGTGGGCGAGAACCGGGCGCAGGACCTCGAGACCAAGCACGCGGCGCATGGAGACGCCTTCCGCTGGCACTTCATCGGCCACCTCCAGAGCCGGAAGGCCAAGGACGTCAGCCGAATCTGCGAGCTCGTGCACTCGCTCGACTCCGACTCGGCGGCGGCCAGGCTCGAGATCCCGGCGCTCGTCCAGGTCAACCTCGCCGGCGAAGAGACGAAGTCCGGCGTCGCTCCGGAGGAGCTGGAGGCGTTCCTGAACAGGTGCCCCGCCGAGGTTCGAGGGCTTTCGACGATGCCGCCGTTCGCAGAGGACCCCGAGGCCTCGCGACCGTATTTTCGCCGGCTACGGGAGCTGGCCGAGCGCTTCGGGCTCCCGGAGCTCTCGATGGGAACGAGCCAGGACTACCGCGTCGCCGTCGAGGAAGGGGCGACATTCGTCCGCGTCGGCTCGACCTTGTACAGCCGAGATCAGGGCTAATATCCCCTGCTCGATGGCATTTTCAGACGTCTGGAACCGAACTCTCGTCTACTTCGGCATCGCCGAGGAGGACGAGGAGGAGTGGGACGAGGACGGGTACGTCACGAACGAGGAGCTCGAGCGGACGTACTCGGAGCGGCCCAACGTGCGCCGACTGGCGCCACGCCGGCGCAGGAGTCGCGACTTCGACGACTGGACCGACCCGGAGCCCTCGCCGGGCGCTCGCACGGCGATGCTGCGACCTCGTCAGCGCCCGGAGCTCGCGCCTGTCCCTGCCTCGCCCAACCCGTCGGTCAAGGTGCACCTCGTCGTGCCGCGAAGCTTCAACGACGCGCAGACGATCGCCGACCGCTTCAAGGACTACACGCCGGTGATCCTCAACCTCCAGAGCGTCGACTCGGAGCTCTCCAAACGCCTGATCGACTTCGCGAGCGGGCTCACGTACGCCCTCGACGGCGGGATGCAGCGGATCGCCGACAAGGTCTTCCTGCTGACACCCGCGAACGTCGAGGTCTCCGCCGAGCAACGCGCTCAGCTCCTCGAGCGCGGCGGCTTCTTCAATCAGGCATAGCGGAGGGAAAGTCCTGGAAGACCCGAAGATGCACCCATGGGTGCGTTGAGCGCTTCGATCCTGCTTGCAGACTGGGTCTCTTCGGCGCAGAACTTCGTGCAGGTCTTCACGCTCGTCTACTTCCTCCTGATCTTCGCGTACATCCTGATGTCGTGGATCCGGATGCCGTATTCGATCTGGATCAGCCGGATCCAGCGCTTTCTCTACGACGTCGTGGAGCCCTACCTGCGCATCTTTCGGCGCGTCATCCCGCCGCTCGGCCCGCTGGACATCTCGCCGATCGTGGCGATCCTCGCGCTCTGGATCGTGAGCGGCATCGTGATCCGGATCCTCGGCGAGCTTGGATAAGGGGGTACCGAATGGGACTTGCACCGACTGAGATCAGACACATTCCGATTGGACGTGGCCTCTGGGGCTACCGGCGAGGCGCCGTCGAGCGGCTGCTGGACGAGATCGCCGATAGCTACGAGGACGTCTGGCGTGAGCGCGCGGACCTTTCCGACCGCGTCGAGCAGCTCGAAGAGGACTTGCAGCGGCACCGTGAGCTCGAATCGCTCCTGCGCAGGACGCTCGTCTCGGCCGAGGCCGCAGTCGAGGAGCAGCGCGAACAGGCCCGACGCAACGCGGAGCTGGTCGTCTCCGAAGCGCACGCGGAGGCGCGCCGCATCACGTTCGCCGCGACCGCCGACCATGAGCGGCTTCTGGCCGAGGTGCGGCGGCTCCGGGAGATGCTTCGCACGGCTCTCGCGACCGTCGAGGAGATCGATGGCGCCGACGAGGCCCCGGACGAAGCGGCCGCGGCGTAATCAACCACCACCACTAGAATCAGACCGTGGCAGGGGGAGCTACTCGTTTGCGGCTGCGCGTCGTCCCGGGCTCGAAGGAGCCCGGTGTCGTCGGGCGTCACGGCGAGGCGTGGAAGCTCCGCGTCACCGCCGCGCCGGAGCGAGGGAAGGCGAACGAGGCCACTCTCCGGTTGCTCGCCGAGACCCTCGGGGTCGGCTCGGCCGACGTCCGCCTCGTCGCGGGACACGGCTCGCGTGACAAGATCGTCGAGGTGAGCGGCCTGGCTCAAGCGGAAGTCGAGCGGAGGCTCGCGGAATGAGCGCCATCGACACCGAGCGCTTCCGCGGGCTGCTCCACGAGCGCCGCGACGCGGTCGCGAGCGCGCTCGAGAACCTCCACAAGGAGAACGCCGGCGCGCTCGGGGAAGAGACGGGAGAACTCGTCTCCAGCAGCGCCGACCAGCACATGGCCGACGCAGCGACCGAAACGGTCGACCGAGAGATAGGAAACACGCTCGAGGAGCACGACGAGCGGCTCCTCGAGGCGATCGACGCCGCCCTGCAACGGATCGAGGACGGAACGTACGGCAAGTGCGTCAACTGCGGCGCCCAGATCCCCGAGGACCGTCTCGAGGCGATGCCCTGGGCGACGCTCTGCATCGAGTGCAAGCGGAAAGAAGAACGGGGCTAACGCCGCGTTCCAGGCCGGCCGCGGACTTCGCCGGGCAGAGCCCGGCTTCGCCGCCGCCTGGCGCCGCTGGCGGCAGAGGGCCTTCCGGCCCCGCACCCCGATCGGCGCCCCTGGGTCGCGGCGGACCGGAGGCTAGAGCGACCGAGATCCGGGTGGGGTCGTCGACGAACGGCGTCGTACCCGTGCTCGGCGCTCGGCGCTCGCTCGCTGCGCGGAGCCGTGAATGGGTGGAGCTCGCTGCGGTCGCCTTCGCCGCGATCGCCGCCGACCAGGCGACGAAGTGGATCGTCTCCTCGCAGCTCGCGCTCGGCGAGGAGGTCGATGTCGTCGGCCCACTGTCGATCCACCACGTCCAGAACTCCGGGATCGCGTTCGGCCTCTTTCCGACCGCGACGCTCATGGTGATCGCGCTCACCGGCTTCGCGGTGGCCTGGATGCTCGTCTTCTTCGCCCGCTCGGGCGGGAGGCACCCGATTCTTCCGGTCGCGCTCGGCTTCCTCCTCGGCGGGAGCGCCTCCAACCTCATCGACCGGGTCCGGCTCGGCCACGTGACCGACTTCCTGGACTTCCGCTACTGGCCCGCCTTCAACCTGGCCGACAGCTTCATTGTCGCGGGTGTGGGCATCCTGATCGCCGCGCTGCTTTTCGCCGAGCGGGAGCCGCGCCGGCACGCACCTGGCTCGAGTCACCGTTCCTGACACGGCGGCCGGGCTGCGGCTCGACCGCTTCCTTGCCGACCTCCCGGAGATCGCCTCCCGCGCCGCAGCCGAGCGCCTGCTGGAGGGGCAAAGCGTCCTGGTGGACGGCGAGCGGGCCCCGAAGAGCAGGCGCCTCGCCGGCGGGGAGGAGGTCGAGTTCGAGCCACCTGAAACGGCTCCGAGACTCGCCCCGGAGCAGGTCGACCTCGGGATCCCCTACGAAGACGAGCACCTCCTGGTCGTCGACAAGCCCGCCGGGCTCGTCGTGCATCCGTCCCCGGGCCATGCCACTGGGACGCTCGTCCACGGCGTGCTCGCCCATGGAGCGGCCGGCGGCGACGAGGAGCGTCCGGGCATCGTCCACCGGCTCGATCGAGACACTTCCGGGCTGCTCGTGGTCGCCCGCTCCGACGAATCGCACGAGCGGCTGCAGGAGCTCGTCAGGGAGCACGGCCTCGAGCGGACCTACACGGCGCTCGTCCGCGGACGCCCGCGCTCGCGCGGAGGGCGCATCGACGCTCCCATCGGCCGCGATCGCCGCGACGCGACCCGACAGTCCCTCAACACCGACAGCCCTCGCGACGCCGTCACGCACTTCAGACTCCTCGAGCTGATCGGCCAGCACGCGCTCCTGCGCGTCGACCTCGAGACGGGCCGGACGCACCAGATCCGCGTCCACCTCGGCGCGATCGGATTGCCGGTGGTCGGCGACTCCGTCTACGGCGTGTCGGACCCCGTCCTCGGGCGGCAGTTCCTCCACGCAACCAAGCTCGCGTTCGAGCACCCGTTCACCGGCGAGCGGATCGAGGTCGAATCGCCCTTGCCCGGCGAGCTCGCGCGGTACCTGGACGACCTTCGCTAATCTAGACGCGTTCTGCACCCGATCCGGCGGATCGGCGACGTGGACGGTGCCGGCGCTTAGTCGCCGGTTCCACGCTCGTCCTGCCGGCTGAAACACACGTCAACCAACTCAAGGGGGATTCACTTGCCCGTTGTCTCGATGCGAGAGTTGCTGGAGGCCGGCGTCCATTTCGGCCACCAGACTCGACGCTGGAACCCAAAGATGCGTCGCTTCATCTTCACGGAGCGCGGCGGCATCTACATCATCGACCTGCAGAAGACCTCCGTGCTCCTCGGGGAGGCGTGCGATTTTGTGCGCGACCTGGCTGGGAAGAACGGCACCATCCTGTTCGTCGGCACGAAGAAGCAGGCGCAGGACGCAGTCGCGGAGCACGCCAAGCGCGTCGGCATGCCGTACGTCAACCACCGTTGGCTCGGCGGGCTGATCACGAACTGGCGCACGATGTCGACCCGGGTCGAGCGGCTCCATGAGCTCCGTCGCCTGAAGGAGGAAGATCAGCTCGACCTGCTGCCCGCCAAGGAGCGCCTGACCATGCTCGCCGAGCTCGAGAAGCTGGAGGCGAACCTCGGCGGCGTCGCCGACCTCAAGCGCCAGCCCGACGCGCTCTTCGTCGTCGACCTCCGGAAGGAGCAGATCGCCGTCAAGGAAGCGAGGCGTCTCGGCCTGCCGATCATCGGCCTCGTCGACACGAACTGCGACCCGGACGAGGCGGACCTCGTGATCCCGGGGAACGACGACGCGATCCGCTCTTGCAACCTCATCGTCCGCGCGATCAGCGACGCGATCGAGGACGGTAAAACCGGTGTCGCGGTCGAGGAGTTCGAGCAGAACGGTAAGAAGGACACCGAGGAGGCCGCCGAGGTGCCGCCGGCCCCGGACGAGACACCGGTCGAGCACGAGCCGATGGCCGAGGCGGAGAGCGCTCCCGAGCCTGAGGCGACCGAAGCTCCCGAGCCTGAGGCGACCGAAGCACCGGCCGAGGAAGGGGAAGCCAAGTGAGCACGACCGAGATTCCAGCCAACCTCGTCAAGCAGCTCCGCGAGGAGACGGGCGCGGGGATGATGGACTGCAAGCGCGCTCTCCAGGAGACGGGAGGCGACGTCGAGGCTGCGAAGCGCCTCCTACGCGAGCGCGGGATGGCCGAGGCCGGGAAGCGCGCCGGGCGCGAGACAACCGAAGGGATCGTCCTCGCCCGCGTCGACGGCAAGATCGGCACGCTGGTCGCCGTCGGCTGCGAGACCGAGCCGGTGTCGAAGAACGATGAGTTCCTCGCCTTCGCTCAGCTCGTCCTCGACACCGTCGAGCGCGACGGGCCCGAGGCGGTCGAGCAGCTCGAGGACGAGCGCGTCGGGCTCGTGGGGAAGATCGGCGAGAACGTCGCAGTTCGAGGCGCGTCGCGGTTCGAGCAGGAGGGCGACGAGACGCTCGGCGCCTACGTCCATCCGCCGGCGAACAAGATCGGGGTGCTTGTGAGGATCCGCGGCTCTGCCGAGCCGGCGCGGGAGCTCGCGATGCACATCTCGTTCGCAGCGCCTCGGTACAAGACGCGGGACGAGGTTCCCGCCGAGGAGGCCGAGAGCGAGCGGGCGATCTACGAGAAGCTCCCCGAAATCCAGGAGAAGCCCGAGCAGGTCCGCGACAAGATCCTCGAGGGGATGTTGCGGAAGCGCTTCTTCGCCCAGATCGTGCTGCTCGACCAGGAGTGGATCCACGAGAGCGGCAAGACCGTCGGGCAGGCGCTCGAGCAGCAGGGCGCCGAGGTGCTTGACTTCGCTCGGTACGCCCTTGCCGACTGAGCAGAACGGCTCGCCACCGGCCTTCGGCAGGGTGCTGCTGAAGCTCTCCGGCGAGGCGTTGATGGGCGAGCAGGAGTACGGCCTCGACCTCGCCGAGGTAGAGAGGATCGCCCGCGAGATCGGCGAGGTTCACGAGCGAGGCGTCCAGATCGCGATCGTCGTGGGCGCCGGGAACATCTACCGCGGCATGACTGCGGCGGCCGAAGGGATGGACCGGGCGACCGCCGACTATGCCGGGATGCTCGCCACCGTCCTGAACGCGCTCGCGCTTCAGGACGTCCTCGAGCACCAGGGGATGCACACGCGGATCCTGTCCGCGATCCACGTCTCCGAGGTTGCCGAGCCTTACATCCGGCGCCGTGCGATCCGGCACCTGGAAAAGGACCGCATCGTCATCTTCGCCGCAGGCACGGGCAACCCGTTCTTCACGACCGACACGGCAGCCGCGCTGCGTGCGCTCGAGATCGGCGCCGAGGCGATCCTGATGGCGAAACACGCGGTCGAAGGCGTGTACGACGGCGATCCGCGCCATGAGCCCGACGCCGAGCTGCTCCCGGAGCTCACGCATCTCCAGGCGATCGAGCGCGGGCTGCGCGTGATGGACACTACGGCCCTCTCGCTCTGCATGGACAATGCGCTTCCGATCTACGTCTTCGCGCTCGCCGAGGGCAACATCAGGCGGGTTGCGCTTGGGGAGCGCGTCGGCACGATCATCTCGACACCCACGACCGGAGCGAGCACATGATCGACCAGTTGATTCAGGACGCCGGCCGCCGGATGGACAAATCGGTCGAGGCGACGCACGGCGAGCTGAACACCATTCGCACCGGGCGCGCGTCGGCCGCGTTGCTCGATCGCGTTCAGGTCGACTACTACGGGCAGCTGACGCCGCTCAACCAGCTGGCGACGCTCAACGTGCCCGAGCCGCGCATGCTCACCGTGCAGCCGTTCGATCCCAGCTCGGTCGCCGCCATCGAGCGGGCGATCCAGGAATCGGATCTCGGCCTGAACCCGGCCAACGACGGGAAGGTCATCCGCTTGCCGATCCCGCAGTTGACGGAGGAGCGGCGCAAGGAGCTCGTGAAGGTCGCGCGCCAGATCTCGGAAGACGGACGGGTGGCGGTGCGCAACGTCCGTCGCGACGTCATCCACCACCTGAAGGAAGAGCAGAGCGTGGGGGCCGACGAGGAGCGCCGGGCAGAGGAGCGGGTCCAGAAGCTGACGGACGACCACATCAACCGGATCGACGAGCTCCTGAAGCGCAAGGAAGCCGAGATCACGGAAGTCTGAGAGTTCGTTTCAGGATGCTGCTCCGTGCGAGGGTGCGATGGGTGGATGCCAGGCCCGGACGCAGGCCGCGTTCATATCGAGCAGATATGGGCGCGGTTGAGGACGACGCCTGGCACCGCCCAGCGCGGCCTGGCGCGTCAGCCTCATTCTGGAACGAGCTCTAAGTGGGCCTTCTCGCCCGCTTGCGGCGCCGGCCTGAGCCTCAGCTCGATCCCGCGGACATCCCGCGCTCGGTGGCGATCATCATGGACGGCAACGGCCGCTGGGCGGCCGGCGAAGGGCTGACTGTGGCGGACGGGCACCGCGAGGGAACACGCGCCCTTCGTCGCTCGGTCGAGGCCGCGATCGACCTCGGGATCGAGTCGCTCACCGTCTACGCCTTCTCGACGGAGAATTGGCTGCGGCCCCCGGCCGAGGTCGACGCGCTGATGGAGATCTTCGGGGAGACGATCGAGCGCGAGCTGCCCGACCTCGCCGAGCAAGGTGTCCGCACGCGGTTCGTCGGGCGCCGCGACCGCGTCTCGGGCGAGCTGAGCGAGCGGATGGAGAACCTCGAGGCCGAGACGGCCCACCGCGACCGTCTGGACCTCTGGATCGCGTTCGACTACGGCGGGCGAGCCGAGCTCGCTGATGCGGCCCGGCGGCTCGTCGAATCCGGTCTCCGACCTGACGAGATCGACGAGGAGGTATTCGCGAAGTTCCTCTACGCGCCCGAGCTCCCGGACCCCGACCTGCTGATCCGAACCTCCGGGGAGCTCCGCATCTCCAACTTCCTGCTTTGGCAGCTCGCCTACGCGGAGCTCGTCTTCACCGACCGCCGCTGGCCCGAGTTCGGAGAGGTCGACCTGCGGGCCGCCGTCGTCGAGTACGCCGCTCGCCAGCGCCGGTTCGGAGCCCGATGACGGCCCTCGTCTCGCGCGTCCTCGTCGCTGTGGCGCTGCTCCCGGTCGTCTTCTTCGTCGTGTGGGCCGGCGGCTGGTGGATGGTCGGCCTGGCCGCCGTCGCCGGGATGATCGCGCTCCACGAGCTGTATCTGATGGTGAGGGAGCTCCGACCCGTGCTCCTCGCCGGCTACGCCGGCACCCTCGCGGCCCTGATCGGAGCGCAGTGGGGGCCGGAGTGGGTCCTCGCGGGATTCTTCGCGACCTTCCCGCTTGTCTTCCTGTTCAAGGCGGCCGGTGGCGCCACCCCGACCACGGTCTCCGTTGCGGGGACCGTGCTGGGCTCCGCCTGGATCGGATTGGGGCTCGCGCACCTCGTGCTCATCCGCGAGCTTCCCGAGCACGGCGTCCTGGCGACCTACACCGTCCTTTTGGCTGTCTTCGTCTCGGACACCGCCGCCTACGTGGCCGGGCGGCTGATCGGGCGTCACAAGATGGCTCCACGCACCTCTCCCGGAAAGACGTGGGAGGGGTTCGTCGCTGGGACGATCGCCGCGGTGCTCGTGCCGTTCTTTGCCCTCTACGAAGAAGGGTTCCTGACCGTTCCGGAGTCGCTGGCGCTCGGCGCTGCGATCGCCGTGGCGGGACCTGTCGGCGATCTCTTCGAGTCGGCGCTGAAGCGAGACGCCGGCATCAAGGACAGCGGCCGGCTCCTCCTCGGTCACGGCGGGATGCTCGACCGGCTCGACGCGTTCCTCTTCACGTCGGTCGCCTCCTACTACCTGCTCATCGTGCTCGTAGACTTTCCTCGATGAAGCGCGTCGCGGTCTTGGGGGCAACCGGCTCGATCGGAGGCCAGGCGCGTGAGTTGATCGACAGCAACCCGGGGCTCGAGCTCGTCGCCGCCTCGTCCGGCTCCCAGCCGATCGACGGAATCGCACCGCTGACGCAGGTCGGCGGCGACCCTGTCGACCTGCTGGAGCAGGCGGAGCCCGATGTCGTCCTCAACGCCATTGTCGGCTTCGCCGGTGTCGGCGCCACGCTGTGGGCGCTCGAGCGAGGGATCGACCTCGCCCTTGCGAACAAGGAGAGCCTCGTCGCCGCCGGCGACCTCGCGCTCGAGGCCTGGAAGCGGGGCGGAGGACGCCTGCTGCCCGTCGACAGCGAGCACTCGGCGCTTTACCAGTGCCTCGAGGGCCGGGCGGAGGAAACCGTGTCCGGGATCGTGCTGACCGCGTCAGGAGGGCCCTTCCGGAACCGCAACCGATCCGAGCTCCTCGACGTACCACCCGAAGATGCGCTCGCCCATCCAACCTGGAACATGGGACCGAAGATCACGGTCGACTCGGCCACCCTTGCGAACAAGGGACTCGAGGTCATCGAGGCCCATTTCCTGTTCGGTCTCGACTACGGAAGGATCGAGGTCGTGATCCAGCCGACCTCGGTCGTCCACGGTCTCGTTCGATTCCGCGACGGTTCGGTGGTGGCGCACCTCGGGTATCCAGACATGCGCGTGCCGATCTCTTTCGCACTCACGTATCCCGAGCGGCTGGGCACCGACCTGCCGCAGCTCGATTTCACGTCGGGCCTCGTGCTCGAGTTCGAGCCGGTGGACGACGACGCCTTCCCGATGCTGAGGCTCGCGCGTCGCGCGGGAGAGCAGGGCGGGAGCTACCCGTGCGTCTTCAACGCGGCGAATGAGGTCGCGGTCAAGGCGTTTCTCGATCGGCGTCTGCCGTTCCTCGGCATCGCCGAGGTCGTCGAGCGGACGCTGGACGAGGCGGGTGGGGCTCCCGCCGCCGACGTCGACGAGCTCGTCGAGATCGACCAGGAAGCCCGTCGCTTCGCGGAGAATGCCCTGGTGGCCGCATGAACTCCCTGATCGGAATCCTCGGACTCGCGTTTCTCGTGTTGGTGCACGAGGCCGGCCACTTCTACACGGCGCGGCTCGTCGGCATGCGGCCGCGGAAGTTCTACGTCGGCTTCCCGCCTGCGATCGCGAAGTTCAGCCGCAACGGGATCGAGTACGGCATCGGAGCGATCCCGCTCGGCGGCTACGTGAAGATTCCCGGCATGCACCGCCCGGCGCCGGCCGATGTGGATGCCCACTTCGGGCGGGCCGTGCAGGAGGCGCCACAGCTGATCGGTCCCGCGGAGCGCGTGAAGCGTCTGCTGGCGGAAGGCGACTTCGATGCGGCTGCCGGCGCGCTGAAGGCGCTCGAGCGCGCGGCGGCCGACGCGGACATCACGCCCGCGGCCCGTAAGGGTGTCGTGCGCGGCTCCACCGACGTCTCGGACGCGCTGGGCCGCGACGCCTACTGGCGGCAACGGACATGGAAGAAGGTCGCCGTCATCGGTGCCGGGCCGGGGACGAACCTCGTCTTAGCGATCGCGATGTTCGCGCTGCTGCTCGTGCTGGGACCAGGTCGAGCGACGACGACGGTCGCTGCCGTCGAGCCGGAGATCCGTGCGGGACAGCCGACACCGGCCGCCGAGATCGGGCTCAGGCCGGGCGATCGTATCGTCGCGATCAACTCCGCGCCGGTCGGGCCCTCCGAGATGTTCGAGACGATCACGGAGTCAGATGGCCGGCCGATCCGGGTGACCGTCGTTCGCGACGGCCGCAACGTCGTGCTCGGGCCCGTCGAGACTTTCAAGGACACCGACGGCGTCTACCGCCTCGGCTTCCGTCCACGGTTCGAAGACGTGCCGGCGACGATGGCCGTCGTGGAGTCGTTCCGGCTGACGGGGCTGGTGACGAAGGAGATCGGCGGGGTGCTCAGCCGCCTCGTCCGGGGCTCCGGACGGGAGGAGATCTCGAGCCCGATCGGGATCGTGCGCGGTTCGTCCGATGCACTGGACCGCGGCTTCGAGACCTACCTGTGGGTTCTCGGGCTGATCAGCCTCTCGCTTGCACTGCTGAACCTCCTGCCGCTCCTGCCGCTCGACGGCGGCCACATCGCGTTCTCGATCATCGAGGGCGTGCGCGGCCGGTCGGTCGGTCGCGAGGTTTACGAGCGGGTTTCTGTCGTCGGCATCGCTCTCGTCCTGATGCTGTTCTTCATCGGCCTCTCGAACGACATTGGGGGACGCGCCGGGGGCTGATCTCGCGCCCTGGTCGCCCCGGCTCCCGCCCGGCGGAGCCGGGCTCCGCCGGGGCTCACGACGCTGGCTGCAGGATGCTGCGCTCGCGGGGCTTGTCCGTACTTCGTTGTACTGTCCTGCGCCCCGCGAGCTTGCCTCCTTTCCCAGCGCCGCGCCAGGACACGAGCTCAGGTCTGGCTTGAGTACAGGCGGCTAGACTCGCTGCAGTGGGCTCCGAGCGCAGCGTCAAGGTAGGCAACGTCCAGATCGGCGGCGGCGCGCCCGTGGTCATCCAGTCGATGACGCTCACGCCGACGCGGGACGTTCCGGCGACGACGGCGCAGATCGCGGCGCTGGCCTCGGCCGGTTGCGAGGTCGTGCGCTGCGCGGTGCCGAAGATCGAGGACGCCGAGGCGCTGAAGCGGATCGTCCGCCTCTCGCCGCTGCCGGTCATCGCCGACATCCACTTCAACGCGAGCCTGGCGCTGCGGGCGATCGACGCCGGGGTTGCTGCAGTGCGCATCAACCCGGGCAACATCGGTGGGCCGGACCGCGTGGCCGAGGTCGTCATGGCGGCGAAGCGCGCCGGCATCCCGATGCGAATCGGAGCGAACTCCGGCTCGCTCCCGAAGCACCTCCTCTCGCTCGCCCAGCGCGACCAGGCTGAGGCGCTGGTCGCTGCCGCAATGGAGGAGGTCGAGCTGCTCGAGAGCCTCGACTATCGGGACTTCAAGATCTCGGTGAAGGCGACGCACGTCCCGACGATGATCCGCGCCTACCGGATGCTTGCCGGGCGCGTGCCGTACCCGCTGCATCTCGGCGTCACCGAGGCTGGAACGCCGTTCACGGGCTCGATCAAGAGCGCGGTGGGGATGGGGTCGCTTCTTGCGGACGGAATCGGCGACACGATCCGGGTCTCGCTGACCGCGGATCCGGTGAAGGAGATCGAGACGGCCTGGGAGATCCTCAAGGCGCTCGGCCTGCGAGAGCGGGGGCCGGTGATGATCGCGTGTCCCTCCTGCGGCCGGGACAACGTCGGAGTCGAGAATCTCGCGGTCGTCGTCGAGGAACGGTTGCGCGACTACCCGCAGCCGTTCGAGGTTGCCGTGATGGGCTGCGCCGTCAACGGACCAGGAGAGGCCGGCGACGCCGACTTCGGGATCGCAGGAGGCCGTGACGTGGGCTTTCTCTACGCGCACGGGCGGGTCTTGAAGAAAGTCTCCTCCGACATCCTGATCGACGAGCTCTTTCACGAGATCGACCGCTGGATCGCCGATGGGATGCCGCGACCCAAGCGGCTGAAGATGGCCAAGCCGGCCGCGTTGGCCATGGCCGAAGCGTCCCTCGTACCCCTCGATTAGGTGCCAATCGCCCGCGCTTCACAGCTGCATCTGCCAACGCTGCGCGACGACCCCGCGGAGGCGGAGGCGGTCAACCACAAGCTCCTGCTTCGCGGGGGCTTCGTCCGGCAGGTCGGCGCCGGCCTCTGGACGTTCCTGCCCCTCGGCTGGAAAGTCCATCAGCGAATCGTGCAGATCATCCGGGAGGAGATGGACGCGATCGGCTCGCAGGAGCTCTCTGCGCCCGTGCTGACCCCGGCCGAGCTCTGGGTCAAGAGCGGTCGTTACGACATCCCCGAGGTCTTCAAGCTCGCAGATCGGAACGGCCGCCCCTTCGTCCTCCCGATTAGCCATGAGGAGACGATCACGCACCACGGGCTCGAGCTTCAGTCGTACAGGCAGCTCCCGCAGCTCTGGTACCACTTCCAGACCAAGGACCGGGACGAGCCTCGGCCGCGCGGAGGGCTGATCCGCATGCGCGAGTTCGTCATGAAGGACTCGTACAGCTTCGACCGGGACGAGGCCGGGCTCGCCGAGAGCTTCGAGAAGAATCGGGGCGCGTACCACCGCATCTTCGAGCGGTGCGGGCTCGAGGTGCACGCAGTCGAAGCGGAGTCGGGACTGATGGGAGGGACCGAGAGCGTCGACTTTCTCGCGCCTGCCGGTTCCGGGGAGAACACGCTCGTTCAGTGCGAGCGGGGCGACTACTCGGCGGACATCGACATTGCTCGTGCCGTCCCGCGCGCGCCGGAGCTCCCCGAGCGCCTCGACACGCCGCAGGAAATCGACACGTCCGGTGTCACGACGATCGAGGCCCTCGCCGAGCTGCTCGGCATCGACACGGCGGCGACGTCGAAGGCGATGCCCGTGGTGAAGCCGGACGGAACCCTGGTGCTCGCGCTGATCCGCGGTGACGACCGGCTGAGTGAATCGAAGCTCCTGAGTCTGTTCTCGAGCGACTTCCGTGCGGCGGAGGACGAGGAGATCGGGAAGGCGTTCGGAGCGAGCGGTGGTTCTCTCGGCCCGGTCGGGGTCGACGTCGAGGTGATCGCGGACGAGACGCTGCGGGAGGGGCAGTTCGTGGTGGGCGCGAACGTCGACGGCCGGCACCTGCGAGGTGTCGAGGCGGGTCGTGACTACCAGCCGCGCTTCGCCGACATCCGGGAGCCACAGGAGGGCGATGCGTGCCCCGTTTGCGGAGGACTGCTGGCGTTCACGCCGGCGATCGAGGTCGGTCACATCTTCAAGCTCGGCACGTTCTACGCCGAGCCCTTCGGTGCGATGTATCTCGACGAGTCCGGCCAAGAGCGTCCGATCGTGATGGGGAGCTACGGGATCGGCCCCGCACGCGTCATGTCGTCGGCGGTCGAGCAACACTACGACGAGCGGGGGATCGCCTGGCCGCCGAGCATCGCTCCCTACGATGTCCACGTCGTCGTGTTGCCAGGGCTGGAGCAACAGGGCGAGGAGGTCGCCTCTGCGCTGGACGCCGCGGGCCGTTCCGTTCTCCTCGACGACCGCGACCAGCGCGCCGGAGAGAAGTTCGCAGACGCTGACCTGATCGGATGTCCGACCCGGATCACGGTGGGGAAGAAGACGCTCGAGGACGGCGGAGTCGACGTTCGCGACCGGACGACCGGCGAGGAGCGACGGGTGCCCGTCGCCGAAGTTGGAAACTAGGTATCAATAGGACCTTGGCCCGTCGTCGAAGATTCAGCACGGACCCGTTCGGGCCCACACTCGAGCGGTTGATGCAGGAGAAGGGCGTGACCTATCGCGCCCTGGCCGAACAGACCACCCTGTCCGCCGGCTATCTCAACCACCTCGTCCACGGGAATCGGCCCGTGCCGTCAGACGAGATCGTTCGGAAGCTCGCCAAGGCGCTGGGCGTCGAGCCCGAGCACTTCCGCGAGTACCGGCTGCGGCTGATCACGCAGAAGCTCGAACAGATGCCCGAGCTGATCGACCGGCTCTACCGGCGTCTCGAACGCTGATGTGATGTTCATCGGGACAGGATCAGTCCTGTCCCGATCACTTTCTGCTCGGAGGGGGCGGGCCGGTCTGTTCCTCAGCCGCGGCCTCTCGGCGGCGCTTCGCCAGCCCCTTGACCTCCTCGAGGAAGCGCTTTGTGTGCGCCTCCAGCTCATCGGTCACGAACTCACCCGGGGGCTTCCCGGTGGCAGGATCGTCGCGGTTACGCGATTTCGGGGTGTCGTGGGAGTTTTCCACAGGGGTGTGGATATCGTCGGTGCTGGCAACTTCCGTGCCCGAGCCATCTCTCATGGGTCCGCAGAGGAGGGCTGTGGACA
>JBKKAR010000207.1:0-4035 GCA_046714355.1 Gaiellaceae bacterium
CCGATCTGATCCACAACTTCGGTGACGCCCTGACGGCCCTACCACTCGGAATCGCGTTCTTTCTGCGTAGCGCCCGTGGCGAGAAGGCGGCCGGCTACTTCGTCGTCGCCGCGATCTTCGTCAGCGCCTGCGTCGCGCTCTGGCAGACCGTCGAGCGGCTGATCGACCCGCAGCCGCTCTCCCACCTCGCTGCGCTCGCCGCCGCGGGAGCGGTTGGATTCATCGGCAACGAGATCGCCGCCCTGATCCGCCTCCGCGTCGGCAAACGCCTCAACAGCCCCGCACTTGTCGCCGACGGATACCACGCGCGCACCGACGGCATCGTCTCGCTCGGAGTCATCGGCAGCGCGATCATCGTCGCGCTCGGCTTCGAGCTCGGCGACCCGCTGATCGGCCTCGCGATCACGCTGATCATCCTGCGCATCACCTGGCAGTCATGGCGGACGGTCCGATCGTCGTGACGCGGGGGCGCTCTTAGCTCAGGCTGAAGTGCAGCCGGACGACGGCGCCCGTCGGTGTCGTCCGGACCTGCAGGACGTCGGCGAGGCGCCGCGCCATCATCAGCCCGCGGCCGTTCTCCGCAGTCGGTTCCGGGATGGCGTAGCCGGGAAACGGATCCTCGATGCCGCGTCCGGTGTCGTCGATGTCGAAGACGAACTCGCTCTCCGCCGTCCACGCCCGGACGCGCGCGACGTCCGCAGCGTGCTTGAAGACGTTGGCCGACACCTCGCTCGCTACGAGCTCGACATCGCTCAGCCTGTCCGTGGACAGTCCGGAGCTCTTGGCCTGATCGGCGACGAACCGGCGAGCCTCGGAGGCGGTCTTGAAATAGCCCTCGGCGGCGTCGGTCGGCGGCTTCGTCAGCGGAATCTGATCAAGCCGGCGCGAGAAATCGGTTGGCTCGACGTACTCGGCTGACGGCGCGCGCCTGTCGCCGTAGCCAATGATGGGATGGGTGCGGCAGGAGTCCTCGACGATGTCGGGCGCGAGCGAGCGGCCGTCGTACGGGCAGACGAGCCAGACTGGATGCGGCGCGAGTGCGACGTTCAGGAACGACTCGTACCGTTTCCACTCGGTTACCCCGGGCCCGCCGTTCGTCGGCCAGCACGGCTCGCCTAGCAACCGGATGCGAGTCGCACCAGCGTCGAGCTGACGGTCGATGTAGTGGAGAAAGATCCCGAGCCGCTCGACGGTCCGATGACTCTCGCAGTTCTCAGCCCAGTCGACGGCAGGGGCTCGCTTGCCAAGCCGCTCCTGCAGCAGTCGCGCGTTGGCGTGCGTCGGCGCCGCCAGGATCGGCTCTCCGCGTTCGATGCCCTCCTCGAGGAAGGGCATTGCGCCAGCGAGGAACTCCTCCTCCGAGGAGTACACGAAGGCGTCGTGGACGAGCCCTGGGGACTCGATGGTGGCCATGGTCCGATGGTAGCCGCCTTCGCGGCGGGCTAGCCCTTCGGGATGGAGAGCCAGACGTCCGCTCCTCCGCCCTCCCGGTTGACCGCGTGTGCAGATCCTCCGTGGGCCTCGGCGATTGCGGACGCGAGCGCCAGGCCTAGACCGGCGCCGCGGCTTGTCCGCGCCTCGTCGGCCCGGCCAAACCGCTCGAAGGCGTGGGGGAGGAACGCAGGCGGAAAACCCTCGCCCTCGTCCAGCACGTGGAGCTCGACCCGGCCGTTGCGGTCGACCGCGCTCAGGCGGACGGCGCCGGAGCCGTGGCGCAACGCGTTGTCGACCAGGTTGCCGAGCGCCTGCTCGAGGCGGACCCGGTCGGCGTCGAGTGCGAGCTCGTCTGCCGGCTCGTCCTCGATCGTACGACCGGCCGCCTCGGTTCGGCGCCGGAACGCCTCCTGCACCGCGCCGAGGAGATCGGCGGCCCGAACGCTGTCGCGGCGCAAGGGGAGGCGACCATCGTCCGCCTGGGCGAGGACGAGCAAGTCCTCCGCGAGTCGAACGAGCCGGTCGGTCTCGCTCGCCGCCGACTTCAGAGCCTGCTCGAGCTCGGGCGCGGTTCGCGGCTTCCTGAGCGCGAGCTCCAGCTCCGTCTTCAGCAGGGCGAGGGGAGTTCGCAGCTCGTGGCTAGCGTCGGCGACGAAGCTGCGTTCCCGCTCGATCGCGCGCTCGAGGCGCTCGAGCATGGCGTTCAGCGTCTCCGCAAGCCGCGCGATCTCGTCGCGAGCCTCACCCGCCGGCAGCCGCCGCCCGGGCTCTGCGCCGGAGATCGCCGCCGCCTCGGCGCGCATCTCCTCCACCGGGCGGAGCGCTGCCCTCGCGAGCCAGTAGCCGAGGAGGGAGCTGCACAGCAAGGCGATCGGAGCGACGATGAGCAGCTGGGCGAGAAGGCGCCGAAGAGCTTCGTCCCGATCGCCAAGCGAAGCGCCGACGACGACCAGGCGTTCACCCTGCGGCGAGTCGACGCGAGCCCAGGCGAGGCGGACCGGGCCGTCGACTCCGGAGACGCGCGCGACCTCCCTGCGTCCTGGCGGCTCCGCCGAGGCGCTGATCTCCGTGAACCCTTCGTCGGTGACCGTCCGGCCGGTTCTGCCACTCTCCGCGAGTGCCGAAGCGTCGACGAGCCTCGCAGCGAGGTTCTCGTCGATGCCCTCGTCGAGCGAGGCCTCCAGGCGGAAGTACACGAATGCTCCCGTCGCGGCCAGGACGATCGTCATCGCGACCCCGAAGGCGAGCGTGAGCCGGAGGCGGATCGGGAGTCGGCTCATGCCTTGCGAAGCCGGTAGCCGGAGCCGCGCACCGTCTCGAGCGACTTCTGGCCGAACGGCCGGTCGATCTTCTCGCGGAGGTACCGCACGTAGACGTCGACGACGTTCGAGCGGTTCTCGTAGCCGTAGTCCCAGCAGTGCTCCAGGAGGTGAAGGCGTGAGAGGACGTCACCGGGCCGCCGCATGAACACTTCGAGCATCCGAAATTCCTTGGTCGAGAGCTGGAGCTCCGTCTCGCCGCGCCAGGCCTGCTGGGTGGCGGGGTCCAGGCGAAGGTCGCCCACCTCCAGAACTGTCGGCCGCTCGAGCGCGGGCCGCCGGGCGAGCGCGCGGAGGCGCGCGAGGAGCTCCGCGAAGGAAAAAGGCTTCGTGAGGTAGTCATCGGCCCCCGCGTCGAGCCCGGCGACCCGGTCCTCGACGGAGTCGCGGGCGGTCAGCATCAGGATCGGAGCCCACGTCCCGCCCTTCCGCAGCTGCCGGCAGACGTCGAACCCGTTCGTGCCGGGGAGCAGGACATCGAGAACGATCGCGTCGTAGTCCGTCGCCGCCGCCATCCACAGCGCGTCGTCGCCGGTCGCAGCGATGTCCGGCGAGTATCCCTCCTCGGAGAGGCCGCGGCGGATCAGCCCGGCCATCTTGGGCTCGTCCTCTACAACCAGTACGCGCATGGACAGATCGTGGCACGGAAACGATGAGAAACAGATGAGAACAGCCGCCGCCGGGCTCTCATGGTCGTTTCACCTGGCCTCGCTACCTTCCGCCCATGATCAAAAACCGAACGAAACTCGCGATCGGCGTCGCCGTGATGGCGGTCGCAGCCGGCGGAGGCACGTATGCCTATGCCGGCGGCGGGGACGACGGCGAGGGAACTGCGACCGGACCGGGTGCGGACCGTGCCCGCCAGGCTGCGCTTACGCATCTCGGAGGAGGCACGGCCAATGCGGTCGAGCGCGACAACGAGAAGGGCGCGACCTGGGAGGTCGAGGTGACGAAGCCCAACGGATCTACCGTGGACGTTCGCCTCGACTCGAACCTCAAGGTTATCGTCGTCGACGGTGACAGCCAGAGCGAAAGCGGCGACACCGACTAGCGTTCGAGCGACTCGGCGATCCGGAGGAGCTCCTTGCGATCGGCGTTTCCCGCGATTGTGACGACCAGCGGGCCGGCGATCGCCCAGATGTGAGGGACGCTGTTCGGATCGATTACCAGCTCTCCCGTCCCACCCCGGAGCGCGCCGGCCTCGGAGTCGGCGCGCGCCCGCGCCCGCGCCCGCCCCCGCGCGCCCATGATCGGGTCGCCCCCCCGCGGGGGGTCTGATCCC
>JBKKAR010000208.1:0-5020 GCA_046714355.1 Gaiellaceae bacterium
CGCGGCGCTGGCGGCCGGCGGCGCCGGCATCGCGCAGGCGATCGGCGGCGGCTCCGAGGAGCAGGTCAAGGGTCCGGCCGCCGCGAAGGCGAAGAGTGCCGCTCTCAAGGCCGCCGGCGGCGGAACCGTGCTCGAGGTCGAACGCCAGGACGGGGACGGCGCGGGCGTGTTCGAGGTCGAGGTCCGGCGCGCCGATGGCTCCCAGGTCGAAATCCATCTGGACGCCAACTACAAGGCCGTCGGCACTGCCGCCGACGACGACACCGCCGGGGAATCCGAGGATGAGGCGGGAGAAGGCGCCGACTCGGGCAGTTGAACCCAACGTGATTCGAGCGGAATCGCTCGTCGAATACGCCGCCGCGATCACCTGAAGGGCCGGGGCCGCACCGGCCCTTCAGCGTCCCACCGCGACCGCTCGTTCTCCATCGCCGGCAACTAGACGCCGCTCACCTGTCGCGCCGGAGGTCGCGGGTTCGAGCCCCGTCGCTCCCGTCTCGTCTACTCGGTGGATCCGCGGAGCGTGTGCTCAATTCGTTCGAGAAGCTCCTGGTGGTTGCGGTGCAGGCGACGGACCTCGTGGCGCTGACGGGTCTGCTGGAGCAGGACGATGCTCGCGGCCATCGCGCTCAACCCGTTGGTGTAGTTGCCGCCGACGAGCTCGAACAGCGTGCTGTGGAACACGAGCAGCCCGATCCACAGCGCGAGCAGGGCGACGATGTGCAAGGGGTGAGTCGTGTAGCCGATGATGGCCGGAAAGAGCCGGTTCTCGAGCAACGCATAAAGGCCCCTCGAAGGCCGATCGGAATTCAAGGGGGTCTGTCCGGAATCAGTTCCCATCCGCGTTCTCCTTCCTCGGGGCGCCCGGCACAAACGTAGCTGCCGGCGAATAGGAAACGGCCCGCGAATGGTTCACACTCCCTCCTTTCAACCGTCGGTCCCGCCGGGTGACGCCGGATTCGACCTCACCACACACAAGATGACGGCGGTACGCGCAACGGCGGTGACCAGGCAGTAGCGAAGTTCGTAACTAGGGAAGCGTCTGCCAGTCGGGCTCGAGGTCGCCTCGGACGTCGCGTGTGATCCGCGTCTGGCCGGTGCCGTTGGCGTTCATCACGTAGATCTCGTCGTTGTAGTTGTTGTTGCGGTTGCGGCTGCTCGAGAAGGCGATCTTCTTCCCGTCCGGCGACCAGGCGGGCCTGTCGTCGAACCCACCGTTGTTGACGTTGCCTCGGTGCCGCGTCAGGTTCCTCTCGCGGGAGCCGTCGGCGTTCATCACGTAGATCTCGGAATTGAAGTTGCGCCAGCTGGTGAAGGCGATCTTCTTCCCGTCGGGCGACCACGCCGGCTTGTAATCGAGACCGGTGTTGCCCGCGCCGGCGTTGTGCGTAAGCCGCTTCTGGCCTGAACCGTCGGCTCGCATCACGTAGATCTCGGCGTTGCGGTCGCGGAAGCTCATGAAGGCGATCTTCTTCCCATCCGGCGACCAGGCCGCCTCGCGATCGCGGGCGGGGTGGCGTGTGAGTCGCCTCTGGCCCGAGCCGTCAGCGTTCATCACGTAGATGTCGAAATTTCCGCCGCGCTTCCGCGTGAACGCGATCTTCGTCCCGTCGGGGGACCAGGCAGGGCCGTGGTCGTTAGCCGGGTTGGACGTCAGATTCGTCGGGTCGGAGCCGTCGGCATTCATGACGTAGATCTCGTAGCTGCCCGCGCGAAAAGACGTGAAGGCGATCTTCTTCCCATCCGGCGACCAGGCCGGCAGGACGTCCCCCCGACCATATTTCGTCAGGTTCCTGGGCTCTGACCCGTCGGCGTTCATGACCCGGATATCTCGTTGCCGGAGCGGAGACTCGTGAACGCGATCATGCCGTTCTTGCCGCGGAACGCCCCAGCCGCCGATCCGGCGCCCGCGAACGTGTTCACGAGTGCGGCTGCCGTCAACAAGGCGAACAGCGCTGGCCCTGCCGTGCGCGTCGAAAAACGCTGTCTCACCTGACCTCGCTCCTCCGGTCGTCGTAGCAAAAGTTACGTGGCAGTGGTGGACTGAATACTGCCTCTTTCGTTGATGCGGATCTTCACAGAGACCCGGGCTGGGGTGGACAGTTCGCGTTTTCCGGCTACGATCCGACGCTGACGAACAGGCCAGGGCTGCGCGAACGCACGTTTTTCGCGGCCCGCCCTTCTCTTCTCTCTATGCCGCCCCGCCTCCGCAGCCGCCTGCTGGCGTTCGCTCTTGCCGCGTTCTTCTTCGGCTGCGCGGTGACCAGTGCACCGGCTGCGCTCGACGGGCCCCCGCGGAAGCATGAACGCACGCGTCCCAAGCCGACGGTCGGCCAGCGCGCAGCGAAAATCGCGCTCAGGGCCGTCGGCGTCCCGTATCGATGGGGCGGCGCCTCCCCGGCGGGCGGATTCGATTGCTCCGGACTCGTCTACTGGGCGTACGGGCGACTCGGCATCGGCCTTCCACACAGCTCCTACGCGCTCTACGGCTTGGGCCGGCCCGTCGCGCGCTCGAGGATGAAGGCGGGCGACTTGGTCTTCTTCTCCGGCCTGGGACACATGGGTATGTACGTCGGCCGCGGGCGAATGGTGCACGCTCCGTCTTCAGGGCGGCTGGTCGAGGTCGTCAGGCTCGGCCGTTCGCACTACGGCAGCCGGCTCGTGGGCGCCCGGCGCATCGGACCTGCCTGACTCGTAGGATCGGCCGATGAAGGTCAGGGCTGCTGTGCTCGAGGAGTTCGGGCAGCCGCTCGTCGTTCAGGACGTCGAACTCGAGGAGCCGAAGGCCGGCGAGGCGCTCGTGCGGCTCGAGGCCTGCGGCGTGTGTCACACCGATCTCTACGCCGCCTCGGGCGCCGATCCGACCGGATACACAGCCTGCGTGCTCGGTCACGAGGGCGCCGGCGTTGTCGAGAAGGTCGGGCCCGGCGTGACGCTGCTCGCTCCGGGCGACCACGTCGTGACGCTCTTCGCGCCCGAGTGCGGCGAGTGCGTCCACTGCCGCAGCCCTCGGACGAATCGCTGCATCGCGATCCGGGATCAACAGGGCCTCGGCCTCCTACCGGACGGAACGACGCGTTTCGCTCGCAACGGTGAGCCGCTCCGGCACTTCATGGGCACCTCGACGTTTGCGGAGCACACGGTGATGCCGGAGATTGCGCTCGCGAAAGTCAACCCGGAGGCGCCGCTCGACGGCTGCGCGCCTTTCGCCTGCGGCCTCTCGACGGGGCTCGGCGCTGCGCTCTACACGGCGCAGGTCGCGGCCGGTTCGACGTGCGTCGTCTTCGGCTGTGGCCTCGTCGGGCTCGGCGCGGTGATCGGCTGCCGGCTCGCAGGGGCCGACCGGATCATCGCGATCGACCTCTCCGATAGCCGCCTCGGCGAAGCGCGAACGCACGGGGCGACGGAGACGCGCGCCGCCGCTGACGACACGGTCGAGTGGATCCGATCGGAGACCGGCGGCTTCGGCGCCGACTACACGTTCGAGGCGACCGGAAACGTGGGCGTGATGCAGCAGGCCGTGGAGTCCGCCCGGGAGGCGTGGGGTCTCGCGACGATGATCGGCGTCGCGAGCAAGGGCGAGACGCTCGACATCGTCCCACGGCTCCTGATCACCGGACGGCGGGTGACCGGTTCCTCGTTCGGCGGCGTCAAGGGGAGGACACAGGTTCCGGAGCTCGTCGAGCGTTGGCTCGCCGGCGAGTTCGATGCAGCCGCCCTCGTTACACGGAAGCTCCCGCTGGACGATGTGAACGACGCCTTCGCCGCGATGGAGCGTCAGGAGGGCATCCGCCCCGTGCTCACCTTCGACAACTAGGCCGAGGCCGTTCTTCTCGTCTCAGCTGGCCGAGTTCGGCCAGTCGAGATCGAGAGTCATGTTTCCCTTCTTGTCTGAGTGATGACTTAGGCCGGCTCGCCGTGCGGCGCGCCTGCCAGGCTCCAGCGCCGCTCGAACACGACCGCCAGCCAGATCGACGCTTCGAACAGCGCGACCAGCGGCAGGATCGTCAGTGCGGTGGAGACGGGGTCAACGCCCGGCAGGACGACAGCCGTCGCCGCCATCGCCACGTAGCCGATTCGCCGGTTGCGCCGGAGCTTCGCGCTCGTGAGCAAACCGAGGCGCACGACGCCGAGCACCGCCACCGGAAGCTGGAAGATCAAGCCGACAGCGAGGAGCGACGCCAGCACGAACGAGTAGTAGTGGCTCGCCCGGACCTCGATGTCGTAGACGTCGGAGTCGTAGGTGGTCAGGAAGCGAATCGCCGCGGGAAGCACGAAGAAGTAACTGAACGCGACGCCGCCTGCGAACAGCAGCGCGCCGAACGCGACGAGCGAGGCGACGGACCGCTGGACGCCGCGCTGGAACGCAGGTGCGAAGAAGCCCCAGACCTGCCAGAGGACGACCGGCAGCGCGACCGCGAAGCCGGCGGCCAGGCTGACCTTGAGCGAGGTCATGAACGGCTCGGTCACGCCGAGGGTCACCGGCTTCCGGCGTCCCTCGGGTAGCGGCCGGTTCAGCAGCTCGATCAGCTGCTCGTGGAACGCGAACGCAACGCCGCTCGCGATGACCACGGCAAGGCCGGCGACGACCAGCCTGCCGCGGAGCTCGCCGAGATGGTCGACGAGCTCCGCAGGCTCTCCATGTTGGAGGCGGCGCGGCAGCCTCAACGCACTGCCGTCCGCTGCCGCTCGGTGGGAAGGGAGACGGGCGCGACAGGCGCCTCGGCGGGAAGAGCGACGGGTGCTACAGGCGCCTCGACCGGCTCGAGCTCGCCGAGATGGATCGGCTCCTGATCCTTGTCATCGCCGGTGATCGAGCTCTTGAACTCGCGCAGCCCACGGCCCATCGAGCGACCCATTTCGGGCAGCCGCTTGGGGCCGAAGACGAGCAGGACGACGAGACCGAGGAGCATGAGCTCCGGTACTCCGATGAATCCAGGCATGTCTAGTTCCTTTCGGTTAGCGGATGGTTAGTGGCGTTCCGGGCGTCATCAGCCGGGCGAGCCGGAGGATGTCGCCGTTC
>JBKKAR010000209.1:0-5256 GCA_046714355.1 Gaiellaceae bacterium
TGATCCGCAGGTCGCGTGAGAGCCGGAGCGCCTCACCGCGATACCCCGGCCGGTACATGACGACGCTGCGCGTGAAGTTCGTCCGCTTCGCGTTTCCGACGTGACCGATCGAGTATCCACGCGCCTCGACCTGCGAAGCCGTGTCGTGCGCGGCGCCCGCGACGCCGTTCCCGTTCAGCACCATCACCGAGGTCTCGTCGCGGGTGAGCCGGGGGACTGAGCTGCCGATCTTCGGCTTCTTCGCCGGGGCGGTCGTGATCCCGAGCGTGCGCTGTTGCGCGGTGTCGCGCATCCGTTCCGACAGGGGCTTGCCGAGGAGCGCGACGCCGAGGATCAGGATCAGCACGAGCTCGAGCACGGCGACGGCGCTGGCGACCATCGTCGCGGTTCGCCACGAACGGGCGAGAGCTTCGGGCGGGATGCTCATTGACTGCTCCATCGGCGGAGGCTTTGTTCGCCTGGAGGCCCCACTATCCTCCCGGCATGTTCGTCACCTTCGAGGGCCTCGACGGGTCCGGCAAGACGACCCAGGCCGAGCTTCTCGCCGAGTCGCTCGGGAAGCAGGAGCGGAAGGTCGTCACGACGCGCGAACCGGGTGGGACCCCGCTCGGCGAGCGGGTGCGCGACCTCCTGCTGGACGGCGAGGGCATGGCCCCGTGGACGGAGGCGGCCCTCTTCACCGCCGCCCGCGCCGAGCTCGTCGAGCGCGTGATCGGGCCGACGCTCGCGAGCGGCGCGGATGTCGTCTCGGACCGGTTCCTCGACTCGTCGCTCGTCTACCAGGGCGTCGCGCGCGGCCTCGGGATCGAACGGGTGCTGGCGCTCAACCTGGACGCGATCCGGGGGATCCTCCCGGACGTCACCTTCGTGCTCTTCGTGGACGTGGACGAGGCCGTAAAGCGGTCGGCCGGGGCCCGCGACCGGATCGAGCGGGAGGGCGAGGGCTTCATGACGCTCGTGGACAACGGCTACCGCCAGCTCGCCGGGCTCTTTCCGCAGCGCATCGTCGCGATCCAGGGCGGTCGTTCGGTGCACGACATCGCTGAGGAGGTTCGTGAGCACGTTCGACAACGTGCCGGAGCAAGCTGAGGCGAAGGCTCTGCTCGGGGCGGCGCTGAAGGAAGGAGCCGCCCACGCCTACCTCTTCCACGGGCCGCCCGGCGTGGGCAAGCGCGCACTTGCCGTCGAGTTCGCGGCCGAGCTCATCGGGGAGCACGAGCGGGTCGGACGCGGGTCGCACCCGGACCTGTACGTCCTCGAGCCGCTCGGCGACCAGATCCGCATCGACGCGATCCGCGAGCTGCGCCGCGACCTGCACATGCGTCCGTTCGAGGCCGACCGCCGCGTGTACCTGATCTTCGGCGCACACCTGATGAACGACGAGGCGGCTGACGCGCTGCTGAAGGATCTCGAGGAGCCGCCGCCTTACGCGGTGATCGTGCTCGTCGCGGACGACGTCGGGCCCCTGGCCGAGACGATCCGCTCGCGCTGTCAGCCCGTCCCGTTCCGGCGCCTCTCCGAGCGCGCTATTCGCGCCGTGGTCGAAGCTCGGGCGCCCGGCCTCTCGGAGAACCAGACCGTGGCTCTGGCGAGAGTGGCCGCGGGCCGGCTCGACCGGGTCGAGCGGCTGCTGGACCCAGCGTCCGCGGAGCGCCGCTCGAAGCTGATCGAGCTGGCGAGAGCCGTCTACCGCGATCCCGAGTTCGTGCCCGGCCAGGCTTCCACGGCGCTCGTCGAGGCCGCGGGGGAGCGGGCGAAGGAGGCCCGGGCGGCGGCCGAGGCCGACCTCGAGGGGATGGACCTGACGGAGCGCGAGGCCGAGCAGCGCCTGAAGCGCGCCGCGCGCGGCGCCGAGCGCGAGGAGCTGCTCCTCGCGCTCGAGGAGCTCGCGGCCTGGTACCGCGACCTGATCGCGGTCGCGGCCGGCGCGGAGCGGGCCGCGATCCACGTCGACCACCTGGCGGAGCTCCGAGAGGACGCGACGGACGACCGGGCGGCGGGCGCCGAGCGAGCCGCCGAGCTCGTGCGGGACACCTGGCGGCTCCTGGAGGAGCTGCAGCTGCAGGCGCCGCTCGCGTTCGAGGCTCTCTTCGTCCAGCTCCGGCGCGCCTTCGCCGGCTCGCTCGTCGCCGCTTGAGGCGGCTCCTGCTCCTCGCCGCTCTTGTCGTCGCCGCCGGCTGCGGCGGGGACGGCGGTGGGTCGAGCGCGGAGCAGGACGCGAAGCTCGAGGCGATGATGCTCCGCCTCGCCGACCTCCCGGAGGGCTTCGGCTCTGGCGACGATCGCGGGTGCGGCGAGGTCGGGACGACCGAGGGCCAGGAGCCGGAGCTCGACGAGTTCCTGATCGAAGCTCGCCCGGAGCTCTGCACCGGCGAGTTCGGGCGCGGCTGGGGCGGCGAACCTCGCTCGGTGCAAACGGCGATCTATCGGTTCCGCGCCGAGGAAGAAGCTCGCCGAGCGTGGGAGCTACGCGGGACACTGTTCGGCTCCTACAGCGGCATCTTCATCACCGCCGAGCAGGAAGAAGGTGATGACGCCGTCCGTTTCGACTCCGAGGGCCTCAACGATCCCGGCGCCGGGGAGGCGTGGCGCGACGGGCGGCTCGTCGTCGCCGTCTACGAGGAGGGGCTCGAGGGCGAGGCGGGCCGCGAGTTCGCTAGCGACTTGGCGGCGAAACAACGCCGCCGGATCGAGTCGCCGTCGGTGCCCGACGAGCGCGAGGAAGACGACCGGACCGTCGCGCTGGACGATCCGGACCTCCCGCTCCCGGTCTACTGGCTCGGCGAGCGATACGAGCCCGGCGGCGGCCTACCGTCTCTCGAGCTGGCCGGCGCGTCGAACGTAGGCGCGCCGGGAAACGGACCGGGCAACGAGTTGAAGCTCGACTACGCGGGAGAAGGCGGCACCGTGAACGTCGACGTCTGGGAGCCCGAGCGTTGGCGCCGGGTCAAGGCCACCAGGTTCGGACGGCTGATCTGGAGTGTCCCCTGCACTCGACGCAGCGAGCTGGACGTCCCTGGTGGGAGAGCGGAGATCTACGGCGGCTACAGCAAGGGGTGCGACGGCGAGCCCGACCACTGGTTGTCCCACGTCTACCTCGAGGCCGCGGTCGTCACCGTGAACATGGCGTATTGCTACGCCTGCGGCGGGCGCTCGCGGACCGATCCCTACAACTCACGAAAAGGGATGGAGGCTGTCGTCCGGGGCCTCCGGCGGCGGGCCGCCTACTAGGAGGCCTTGACGAAACGCAGCGCTGTGCCGCAGGGCCGCACTGCTCGCCCCGAGGCGGCGTCCTCAGTCGCGCCCGTATCAAGAGATACGAACGCTCCCTGCGTCCTTGCCTCGGAACGAGCAGCGCACCCCTGCAACGAGCAACGTTCCGCCAAACCCTCCTAGCGCTCGTTCCCGCGCTTGTAGTTCCCGGTCGTCCGCGCCATGACGTGTTGGGGGTCGTCGCGCTCGACCTTCGCGAGAAAGCGCTTCGCGGCCGCGCCTCGCAGGGGCGCCGCCGCCCTTCCGTGGTGGGTGATGACGACGTCGCCGCCACGGACGACGTACTCGAACCCGCGTGGAGGAGGCACCGAGCCACGGTAACGTGTGAGTGGCGCCGAGGCTAAGCTTGAGGCCGCGCCGACGTAGCTCAGCTGGTAGAGCACTTCACTCGTAATGAAGGGGTCCCCGGTTCGAGTCCGGGCGTCGGCTTCGCTCAACGACGCCATTTGCGGCCGACCGCCCCTCCGCGCCGAAGGGCGATTGGTGAGTGGATTGGTGAGTACGCCTCTAGGCGGCGTCGCGGAGCAGCGTCTGCCAGAGATCGGTTGGCCGCCAGACCTCGATCCCGAGGGGATAGAGCACACGCCGGTGCCGCCAGAACGTGTTGAGATCCGTCGTCAGGATCGTCGGCACGGCTGCCCGAAGGGCGGTACGAATCAGCGCTCGATCTCCGGCGTCGGGGAAAGGCCCAAAAGGCGGGATGCACTCTGCCGCGAGTGGCCAACGCACAGGCTCGATCGCGAGTGACAGCTGCTCGTCAGCGACCACGGGCGCGGTGCGGATGAGTAGGCGCTCCGCATCCACGTGCGGGTACCAGCCATCTGCGTAGCAGCCCTTGAAGTAATCGGCCCATTCTTGCCACCACCCGCGAAGTTGCGATCCTTTCGCGCCGTTGAGACGCTCAAACTCGATGAGCGACACCTCGGCGACCACCCACGGTGGGGGGTCGGTGTGCCCGAGTACGGCCATGAGGTCGCCGAGCGCGACAAGTTCAGGACCGAGTGGCGCCCGGTACGTCGCGAGAAGACGCCCGGCGATCTCCTCGGTCATGGACTCGCTCTCGGCGTAGACCATGTCCATCACAACCTTCAGGTGTTGGAGGAGGCACGTGTCGAGGAGCATCGGCTCGCCGGGAAGCTGACGACCCGAGCGCTGCGACGGATAGTCGAAGGCGGCTGCGCTCACAATGAGAAACTAGCTTCCGTCGCAGACAGGGTTCGCGCCCGCAAGGCCGTCCCGGCGGCGCACAGCTGTGGCTCGGGCGACGTCGCCGGAACTTGCGTGCACGGCTTTCTCGTCTGCGCCAGGTTGCCCGCTCGCACGGACAAGGCCCTCGAACGTGCACGTCTCGAAAGCTTCTAAGCCAGCGGCGCGATCCGTCGCGTCCGAACTCTAAGATCGCGGCAGACATGGCTCCGACTCAGAAACGCCTCGAAGAGATGACGCGGGAAGAGCTGCTCGACCTTGCGCTGTCTGAACACGAAGAAGGCATTTGGATCAAGTTTTCGGGCAAGAGCGTTGCCCGCAGATTGGCGCGCAAGGTTCAGCCAAGGACGTCGCGGCGCTTGGCGAAGTACTCGTGTGGGAGTGAGGAGGAGCAGGCTCGCAACTTGGTCATCGAGGGCGAGAATCTGCAGGCGATGGTGTAGGGGGTAGTACTGATTCGGGCATACCGCCTCCATCGAACTGGCGGCTTACCCGGTCAGACCGGCACCGCGTATGGAGGCGAGTCGGACGTGGTTCCCGGTCTGCCTGGCGCTGCCCTCTTAGTCGGCCACTAGGCCAGCGTGGTCTTCGCGCGCCACTAGCAGCGTAGCGGAGGTTCGGCGCGTGAAGGGGCCGAAGTTTGGCTGTCGCGACTCTCGCCCGAGCGCGAGCCGTTCGGTTCGAGGCTTAGCTTCTCGGGTTCCGCACCATCACAACGGCGAGCCAGATAAGCAGAAGCGCCGCTCCGATGATGCTGATTGCCCAGAGAGTCACGGT
>JBKKAR010000210.1:0-2707 GCA_046714355.1 Gaiellaceae bacterium
GCGCGGTTCTCTTCGCCGCGGTGCTGCTCGACGAGGACCCCTCGGCGCTCCAGCTCGTCGGCGTCGCAGCGATCCTGAGCGGTCTTCTGCTCGCCTCCGCGAGCCGACGAGAAGCGGCATCTGCTTAGCGTCCGCGTCCGCCTGGCGCACATTCGTTCCACTTTCATGACCGTCTCGCGCGCGAATCCGGCTGTCCGCGTCCGCCCTCGGACCTAGACTCGGTCGCCATGGCAGCTCCGGCGATCAAGTACGCGTGCAGCGAGTGCGGGCAGTCGACCGGACGGTGGCTCGGCCGCTGCCCCGGCTGCGGAAGCTTCGGGACACTCGTCCAGGAGGCGGCGCCGGCAGTCGCGCGTGGGAAGGGAGCCGCCGCCCGGCCCGTGCTCCGGCTCGTCGACGTGGAGGTCGAGGAGGCAACGCGGATTCCGACCGGCGTCGCGGAGCTGGATCGCGTCCTCGGGGGTGGGCTCGTCCCCGCCTCGCTCGTGCTCGTGGGCGGGGAGCCCGGCGTCGGGAAGTCGACGCTGCTGCTGATGGCGCTCGCCGCCATTTCGCGCGCGCGGCGCGCGCTCCTCGTCACCGGAGAGGAGTCCACGGCGCAGGTGAAGCTGCGCGCGGCGCGGCTGGGTGGGGCGGATGGGGTGGAGATCCTCGCCGAGACCGACCTCGACACCATCTGCGCGACGCTCGAGCGCGAACGGCCCGCGGTGTGCGTGATCGACTCGGTGCAGACCCTCTACTCGGCCGACGTCGGCTCGGCGCCCGGATCGGTGTCCCAGGTCCGCGAGGCCGCGGCCCGGCTCCTTCGCGTAGGAAAGGAGTCCGGGGTTGCGCTCTTCCTCGTCGGCCATGTCACGAAGGACGGTGCGGTGGCCGGGCCTCGGGTCCTCGAGCACCTCGTCGACTGCGTGCTTCAGTTCGAGGGCGACCGATACCACGCGCACCGGGTGCTTCGTGCGGCGAAGAACCGGTTCGGGTCGACGAACGAGCTCGGGATCTTCGAGATGACGGGTGCGGGGCTCGTCGGAGTGCCGGATCCCTCGCAGCTCTTCGGAGCGTCGCGCGAGGAGGAGGTGGGCTCCGCCGTCGTTTGCGCGCTGGAGGGAACCCGCCCGCTGCTGCTGGAGATCCAGGCGCTCGTCTCCCCGACCGACCTGGCCATGCCACGAAGGGTGGCCACCGGCGTCGACCCGAAGCGCCTCGCGATGATCGTCGCCGTCCTCACACGTCACGCGGGTATCGCGCTGGGACAGGCAGACGTTTTCGTGAATGTGGCCGGCGGGTTACGGATCGACGAGCCCGGAGCCGATCTCGGGGTCGCGCTGGCGATCGCCTCGGCTGCGCGCGGCGCACCGGTCCCGGCCGGCGTAGCGGCCTTCGGCGAGATCGGCCTGACCGGGCGATTGAGGCCCGCCTCGCAGGCGGAGCGACGGCTCGAGGAGTGCGCGAAGCTAGGGCTCTCGACCGTCGTCGTCCCGAAGGGCACGAAGGGCCGGCGGGGCGTCGACGCCAAGGCCGTCGACACGCTTCGTCTGGCGATCGGCGCCGGACTGGCGTCGAAGAAGGCCGGCTCGGAACCTGCCCCCTAGCAGGGATTTTCCGGCTCGCTGCGTAAAATCCCTGGAAAAGGTGGCTTTTTCCAGATCTGTCCGCTATACTTGACCCCGCTTGCCGGCGGATTCGTCACCCGCCGGCTGTTTGTCGTAATCGTCTCGAATAGGGGAGGTCGGGCTTGTACAAGGTCGGCGACAAGGTGGTGTATCCGCACCACGGGGCGGGCACCGTCGTGAAGAAGGAGTCCCGTGAGGTGCTCGGAGAGAAGCGTGAGTACCTGACGATTCAGATCCTTCACAACGACATGACCGTGAACGTGCCCGCTGAGAACGCCGACCAGGTCGGCCTGCGGAAAGTGATCAACGAGGACACCGTCAAGGAAGTAGTCAAGGCGCTGACGGGGAACGGCACGACGATGCCGAAGAACTGGAACCGCCGCTTCAAGCACAACCGCGACAAGATGAAGACGGGCGACATCTTCGAGCTCGCCGAGGTCGTGCGGAACCTCTCCCTGCGCGACCGTGACAAGGGTCTCTCCACCGGCGAGAAACAGATGTTCGTCAAGGCGAAGAAGATCCTCATTAGCGAGCTCATGTACGCGAAGACCATGGACGAGGACGACACGGCCGAGTGGCTGGACGAGGTCCTCATCTCCGACGCACCGAAGAAGACCCGCGCCAAGGCCGGCGCAGCCGCGTAGGAGTCAACCATGAGCGTCTGGGCCGTCATCGTCGCGGCGGGGCGCGGCGAGAGACTTGGCCTGGACCGGCCGAAGGCGTTCGCAAACCTGCGTGACCGGCCGCTGCTCGCGGAGAGCTTGGAGCGGCTGGAAGCCTCCGAGTGGATCGACTCGATCGTCGTTGCCGCGCCGCCGGACTGGGAGGAACCGGTCATCCTCCTCGCCGAGGAGCTCGGCTGCGGGAAAGTGGTCGAGTCGGTGACGGGAGGAGCGACCCGGGCGGCCTCCGTTCGGGCCGCGCTTGCCAAGGTCTCCGAAGACGCAGCCGTCGTCCTCGTCCACGATGCAGCGAGGCCCGTCGTGCCGGAAGAGGTGATCGAACGTCTGCTGACCGCGCTGAACGAGGGCTGGGACGGGGCGGTCCCGGTACTGCCGCTCACCGACACCGTCAAGCGCGTCGAGGGCGACCAGGTG
>JBKKAR010000211.1:0-3958 GCA_046714355.1 Gaiellaceae bacterium
GCTGGGCGCTCGGCCTGGGCCGTGGGCGGCCTCGGCCGGCGGGGATCGCCGCGCTGTCGGGCTTCATCCCGACGGTGGACGGCTTCGAGCTCGATCTGACGCCGCCATTGCCACCGGTCGCCATCGGGCACGGCGCCTATGACCCGATCATCTCGGTCGAGTGGGGACGGAAGGCGAAGGCGCTGCTCGAGGAGGTGGGCGCCGAGGTGCTCTACAAGGAGTCGCCCATGCAGCACTCCGTCGACCCGTCCTTCATCGAGGAGCTGCAGCCGTGGGTCTCGGACGTGGTGGAGCGCGCCCGGTCCCGGGTTACGGGGCGGAATCCAAGGCCCGGCTGATGTCGTGCGCCAGGTTCGTCGTTGTCAGGTCAACGCCCGCGTGGAGCGTCGAAACCCAGACGCCTTGAGGATCGTAGACGCGGACAGGCGCGGAGTGGAGCGTGTCCTCGCCGCTCTCGAACGAGGAGAGGATCTTGAAGGACTTCCAGACGGCAGGCAGCGCGGCTGCCGGGCGCGTCAAGTACCGCAGCTGGTTGAGAGCGCGCTGGCGAGCCAAGAAGCGGCGGACGCTCTTCGCGCTGTCCTCCGCCGGGTCGGTGCTGATCGCGATGGCTTCGACCCGGGCGCGCTGCGCAGGCTGGAGGCCGGCGAGCGTCCGCCCGATGTGAGCGGCGATCACCGGGCAGGCCTCCGTACACTGACTGTCGAGGAAGGTGACGATGACGACCTTCCCGCGCAGGTCAGCGGAGCGCACCAGGTCTCCGCTGTAGTCGCGAAGCGTGAAGCTCGGGAGACGAAGCCCGGACGGTGGCTCGCTTCCCCGATATTGCTTCGACGAGAAGAAGGCGGGAGCGTCGTCGCCCCGCGTCAGCGCGATGGTCGTCGTGATCCCGCCAAAGAGGAAGAGCGAGAGGACGCCGAGCGCGAGCGCCCAGTTCATCGAATGTTCCCAGGTACCTTGCCGGCCTCGGCCGCGCATGCGCATTCGGGTCGCCTAGCCGGGCATCACGACAATCGCGGTGGCCGCTCCTCGCGTTCACCGCCGGAGTCTCGACCGTGACGCATCCCGCGCCACATCAGGAACATCATCGTCCCCATCACGACCGGGCAGATCAACACCGCGACGAGCAGGATCGCACCTTCCATGGCCTACCTCCTACGCGACCGGACGCCAAGAGGCGCCCGAGTCGGTCGTCTTGTAGAGCATCCGATCGAAGCCAACGGCATACGCTGACTTCGGAGCACTCGGCGCCCACGCAACCGGCCCCGCCCCCTGCGTCATCGGCTGCACGATGCGCCACGTCGTCCCTCCGTCCGTGCTCAACCAGACTCCGGACTGCCCGGTGGCGAGCACACGCGAAGGTGTTCGAGGATTGATCGCAAGCCCCATCAGCCCCTCCGGCAGGACCTGCGTCCATGACCGTCCCTCGTCGGTGCTACTCATCAGGCCCTGCCCCATGTCGCCGGCAAGCACGCGACCGTTGGGGGCAACGCCAAGTGCCATCACGCCCGGCCCGACCTGCGTAGAGACAGCCGAGAACCTCTGGCCGCCGTCGGTGGAGCGGAAGAGCCCCCGGCCGGCGATCGCCGCCCAAACCGTCTGCTCGTTGCGCGGGTCGGTTGCGAAGCCATGAACATCGAGGCTCGGGAGCCCCTGCGGCCGAACCTCGACCCAGCTCTCGCCGCCGTCGGCGCTTTTTGCGAGCACGAGGTGGCCGGCGGCCCAGACGGTCTTCGAGCCGCCGGGCGCGCGGGCGAGATTCATGGCGTCTTGGCCGCTCAGGCCCGCCTCGCTCCAGCTCCGGCCGCCGTCACGCGACTCGTGCAGACCGACGTGCGAGCCCAGCCAGATCCGGTTCGGATCGCCGGGGGCAACGAGTAACGAGTGGTAATCCGGCGTCGCCGGCAATGTTGAAGCCGCGGGCGGCTCCGGCTCCGAGCCTCCGTCCCTGTCCGCGACTAACGCTAGGCCAAGCGCCCCGGCGAGCACGAACGGCGCGGCCGCCGCAAGCCAGAACACCCACTCCCGCCGTCGACTCGTCTCAACGGTTCTTGGGGATTGCAAAGGCCGCGGAGCGGCCGGCCGCGCTGTCTTCGTTTTGCTTTTTGCCACCTTGATTCTCTCCTTGGTAGTCGGATCGGTCCAAGAGCGCTCGACGGAGCGAGCGCCGGAAGACCGATCAAAGGAGGAATCGCTGGAGCGCAGCCGGTGACGGACGGGCGTTCGGGATCGGGCGAACCAGCGCAAGCGTGAGTCCGACGAGCGCGACCACCTGCACCGACCAGATCTCCAGGACCGGCGGCAAAGCCGGAATCGCGGCAAGGATGCGCTCGATTACCTGCACCGGGTGATCGGTGATGCACGCGCACGCGAAACCCAGGAGCAGCAGCCCGAAGACGAGCAGGAGCACGAACACAACCAGCGGAAGCCGCTGCCTTAGCCGATCGATCGCCACACCATCAGGATACCGCGGCTTCTCGCAGGGTGCGGTGATGAGCTGGGCGCTCGGCCTGGGCCGCGGACGGCCTCGGCCGGCGGGATCGTCGCGCTGTCGGGCTTCATCCCGACGGTGGACGGCTTCGAGCTCGATCTGACGCCGCCAGTGCCGCCGGTCGCCATCGGACATGGCGCCTATGACCCGATCATCTCGATCGACTGGGGCCGCAAGGCTAAGGCGCTGCTGGAAGAGGCGGGCGCCGAGGTGCTCTACAAGGAGTCGCCCATGCCCCACTCCGTCGATCCGTCCTTCGTCGTGGAGCTTCAGGCGTGGGTGTCAGAGGCCGTGGAGCGCGCCCCATCCCGACGGTAAGTCAGTATTCGGAGACACGCTTTGTGTCGGGTCGGGCACCGAAGCGGCCACGTCCGAGTCACGAGCTATTGCATGCCGGTGTCGAGGTGGAGGTCGACCCGGGCAAACCGTTCCCGCGGCACGACCACCATCCGCGGCGTCACGCCGGCCCCGATCGTTCGCCTCGCGGTCGTGACGACATACCTGCCCGGCTTCAGGCCGACCCGATACCCACCCTTCGGGCCCGTCGTAGTCCGCGCGACGACGTGGCCCGCCTGCTTGAAGACGAGCACGACGTTCGCGGCAGGCGCCTCGCACGGCTCATCGGCTCGACAGACAGGGCTCGTCGATCCGCGCATTACAACGCCGCGGAGGCCCGATTGCCCAGTCGCGCTCACTGCCGGAGCCGCGAGCGCGAGTGTGAGCATGGTCAGCGCCAGCACGAGGATCCGCATGACCTGAGGGTAACGCTCCCCGCGGCCATCCGTGGTTGATGCGCGGTGTTCGACGGTTTACCTTGGACACATCACGGGCGCACACAGGAGTCCCGGAGCGTCGAGACGGTGAACGAACGAGCACGCCTCGGCCGACAGCAGGAGGGATGATGATCCAACGACAGAGACGGCAGGCACGCGTGCTTGTCGTTCTTGGCGTCGTCCTCGCGGCGGCGCTAGCCGCTGCGCCGGGCGCGGTTGCAGCAGGGAAGCAGAAGCCGGCATTCTCGACGGCGGTCGCGTTCGACGTCTCGCCGCCGGTGACGATGCTCCGGCCGAGCTCCGGCGGAGGAGAGGCGTTTGCCGGGAACACGCGCAACACACGGGAGGTCGTCGGCGACACGGGCTACACGGGAGACGCCGCGATCCAGACCTCGGGCTTCGCAACGACGCCGCTCATCTCCGGCCTCCTCGCGAACTTCGAAGGACTGAGCAACCAGGACAACTTCACGATCTTCGGCTTCCGGGTAAATCCGCCCGATCCCGTCGGAGACGTGGGGCCGAACCACTACGTCGAGATGGTCAATCTCGTCTTCGGGGTCTACGACAAGGCCGGCAACAAGCTGCTGGCGCCGGTCGACACCGGCACGCTCTGGGCCGACTTTCCCGTCGAGGACTGCACCGACCCCTCGGGCGACCCGATCGTCCTCTACGACCAGACGACCGACCGCTGGCT
>JBKKAR010000212.1:0-37654 GCA_046714355.1 Gaiellaceae bacterium
TCGAGCAGCCGGATGAACTGATCCTTGTCGATCGTCTCGCGCTCGATGAGGATCGCGGAGAAGCGGTGCAACTCGTCCATGTGCTCCCTGAGCACCTGGAGCGCGCTCTCGTGCGCCTCCTCGATCACGCGGCGGATCTCCTCGTCGATCTCGCGCGCCACTTCCTCGGAGTAGTCCGGCTCAGCGCCCATCTCGCGGCCGAGGAACGGCATGTCGTGGTTCCGTCCGAGGACACGCGGGCCAAGCTTTTCGCTCATCCCGAACCGCATGATCATCTGCTTGGCGGTGTGCGTGACCTTCTCCAGGTCGTTCGCCGCGCCGGTCGTGACCTCGTTGAAGACGACCTCCTCCGCCGCGCGGCCGCCGAGCGTCGCCGCGAGCTGATCCATCAGCGTGGACTTTCTGGTCAGGTAACGGTCTTCGCGCGGCAGCGAGATCGTGTAGCCGAGCGCCTGACCGCGGCTGATGACCGAGATCTTGTGGACGTCGGTGTCCTGGTCGAGGTAGTGGCCGACGAGCGCGTGTCCCATCTCGTGGTACGCCGTGACCTTCCGCTCCTCCTCGGAGAGGAGACGCGTCTTCTTCTCGGGGCCGGCGATCACCCGCATGACGCCCTCCTCGAGCTCCTCCTGCCCGATCGTCTTGCGCCCGCGGCGCGCCGCGAGCAGCGCGGCCTCGTTGATGAGGTTTGAGAGGTCGGCGCCCGTGAAGCCGGGTGTGCCGGCCGCGAGCGTGTCGAGATCGACCACGCCGTCGATCGGCTTGCCCTTGGTGTGCACCTCGAGAATGTTCCTGCGCCCCATCCGGTCAGGACGGTCGACGACGATCTGGCGATCGAAGCGGCCCGGGCGCAGAAGCGCCGGGTCGAGGATGTCCGGCCGGTTCGTAGCCGCGATCAGAATGATGTTGTCCTTCAGCTCGAACCCGTCCATCTCGACGAGGAGCTGGTTCAGCGTCTGCTCGCGCTCGTCGTGGCCGCCGCCGAGGCCGGCGCCGCGATGGCGACCGACCGCGTCGATCTCGTCCATGAAGATGATGCACGGCGCTGCCTGCTTCGCCTGCTCGAAGAGATCACGGACGCGGCTGGCGCCGACGCCGACGAACATCTCCACGAAGTCGGAGCCGGAGATCGAGAAGAACGGGACGCCCGCCTCACCCGCGACTGCGCGTGCAAGGAGCGTCTTACCGGTGCCGGGCGGGCCGTAGAGCAGAACGCCCTTCGGGATGCGCGCGCCGAGGGCCTGGAACTTCTTGGGGTTCTCGAGAAACTCCTTGATCTCATGCAGCTCCTCGACCGCCTCGTCCACGCCGGCGACGTCCTTGAAGCCGATCTTCGGCGAGTCCGGCGTCATCCGCTTGGCGCGGCTCTTGCCGAAGCTCATCACCTTCGAGCCGCCGCCCTGTACCTGGTTCATGAGGAAGATCCAGAACGCGATCAGGATCACGAACGGAAGCAGCCCTGTGAGCAGGCTCCACCACGGCGACCCGCCGGTCGACTTCGAGTCGAAGGTGACGCCCTGGCTCAGGATCACTCGCTCGAAGTCGCGCAGCGACTCCGGGCTCGGATAGGCGACCTTGACCTTCCGTTCGTCGCTGCCCGCGTACTCGACCGTCAGCTGCTGCTTGTTCGGGTTGGCGACGATCTGCTTGATGCCGCCCGGGTTGTTCTTGACCTGCCCCTGGAGCTCCGAGTACGTGACCTTGTCCTTGGGCTTGTCGCTCATCAGCGTCTGGCTCGCCAGATAGACGAGCAGCACAATGACGATCAGCGGAAAAAGGGCAGAGCGGAAAAACCGATTCATCAGCGGTATACCGCTCAGCGTAGCAGTGCCCTTACCTGTCGAACCTGCCCCAAATGGGTCTTCGTCGCCCGCGCCGGCAAAGCCGGCACAGGCTCAAGCGGCGCCGCCGAGTCGGCGCCTCAGTGTGATTCGGCAGTAGCTGTCTCGTCGGCGAGGACGCCCACGTAGCGGAGGTTCCTGTACCGCTCCGCGTAGTCCAGTCCATAGCCGACGACGAACTTGTTCGGGATCTCGAAGCCGATGTACCGGACGGGCACGTCGACCTCGCGCCGCTCCGGCTTGGTCAGCAGCGCGCAGACCTGTAGGGACGCGGGATTGCGCGCCCCCAGCGTCCGCTTGAGGTACGAGAGCGTGAGGCCCGAGTCGATGATGTCCTCGACGACGAGCACGTTCCGCCCCTCGATGCTCTCGTCCAGGTCTTTAAGGATCCGGACGACGCCCGAGGAGTCGGTGGAGGCGCCGTAGCTCGAGATCGCCATGAAATCGACCTCGCAGGGCACCGTGATGTGGCGCATCAGGTCGGCCATGAAGAAGACAGCGCCCTTGAGGACGCCGACGAGCAGGAGGTCCTTCCCGGCGTAGTCGGACGAGATCTCAGCACCGAGCTCGGCGATCCGGTCGCGCAGCGCCTCCTCTTCAAGCAGGACCTCCGAGACCCCTTGCTCGACCTCAGTCTTGAACGTACTCAACGACTACCCCTTCCGCCTCGACGATGCCCGGCACCGCAACGACCTCCTCCCCGCGCACGACGAGCGGCCAGGCCTCCCGTTCCGAGCGCGGCACCTTCGCGTCCACGAAGACATCCTGAAGCTTCTTGCGGCGCCCTGCGAGTCGGTCCCCCGCACGCCAACCGCGGACTTGCAATCCCGGCAGGGAGGACGAGATCAGCCAGGGGCCCCAGCGCACTTCTCGATTCAACTGGACGGGGCCTCGCTCAAGCCACACGCGATCATATTCCCGCACCGCCTGAAGCCCACCGCCGAGATCGGCGCGCGCCGATCCTTCCGCGCTCTCGAGCAGGGCGTCCAGCCGGCTAGGGCGTCCCTCGGCGAGCGCGAGGAGGTTCTTCTCGGCGCGCTCGTCGAGCTGCCGGAGGAGCGGGACAATCTGCTGGCGGATCAGACCGCGCTTCGTCTTGCGGTTCGAGGCGTCGACGCGAAATGCCATCCCGACTGCACGACAGTACGACTCCGTCGCCTCCCGCCAGACGGTCAGTAGCGGTCGAACGACACCGTCCTCGCGTCTCGGCTTGATCCCGCCCGGCTTCCCGCTCGAGACGAGGCGGTAAAGGACGGTTTCCACCTGGTCGGACGCCGTGTGGCCGGTCGCCCGCAGCCGGTCGGTCGCGAACGAGTACCGGATGTCGCGCAACCCGGCCTCGGTCGCCGCCGGAGCGGCGTCGACGACCTCGGCGCCGAAGACCTCGGCGCAGAACCGTGCGTCCTCATCCGACTCCGCACCGCGGAGTCCATGGTTGACGTGCAGCGCCGAGACCGAGTAGCCGAGCTCGCGAAGCGCGTGCCAGAGACTCGTAGAGTCGGCCCCACCGGAGACGAGACAGGTGACTTGCCCGTCGGGCTCGATCAGCTCATGCCCGCGGATGTGCTCTTCAACGCGCCTGCGAAAGCCCTCGACGTCCATCGCGCCTATTTTGGCCGCCGCTGCTCGAGATACGCCGCAACCATCAATGCGGCCCAGCGGCCGACCCACAGCACGATCGCAGCGCTGACGAGCCGCCTCATGGATAGACCGGGTCGAGCACCCACGCTTCGATTCGCTCCGCGGCCTCGCGGAGGCTCGGTTCGTACAGGATGTGCGGCTCCGCCGGCGTGATCAGAGGCATCTTCGCCGAGGGCCGTCGGCCGTCAGCCGCCGCGAGCGCGAAGGCGACCGGCAGCGAGTGGCAGACGACGAGAATCGTCTCCTCCGTCCGGTCGAGAAGGAAGCGGAAGGCTCGCGCGTACCGCTCGGCGATCACCGCGCGCGCCTCGCCGTTTCCGGGCGGGACGTCGGTGGGCCCGTGCGTCCCGGCCCACTTGCGGTACTCGGCCAGCGCCTTGCCCTCGAACCCGCCGTAGAACGGATCGTTGAGGTCGCGAACGACGATCCGCGGGACGTCACGCCCGCCGAGGGCAAGGTCGGCCGTCTCGCGCGTTCGCCCGAACTCCGTCACGACGCAGAGATCGATCGGCTCGCCGGCGAGTCGAGCGGCGAGCTGGCGTGCCTGTTGCCGCCCCTCCTCGGTGAGCCCGACCGCGACAGCGGGGTCACCGTTGACGAGCGCTCGGGCCGAGTACTCGCTCTCGCCGTGCCTGACGAAGATCGCGCGCTCCACTAGAACAAGATGCTCCGGTAGGTTCCGGCCTTCTCCATGCCGATCGCCTCGTAGAGCCGGATCGCCGCCGGGTTGTCGGCGCGAACGAAGAGGCAGACGCGCGGGACCCGCTCCAGAAGCAGGCGAACGAGATCGCGGAGGCCGCGCTGCCCGTATTGCCGGTTTCGGGCGGAGGGATCGACCCAGACCTGCTGGAGCTGGACGGCGTGGTCCGTCCACGCCGAGGACTCCGCCTTGAAGAGGATCGTCTCGCCCTCGATCCAGACCCACGAGCGGCCGTCGTCGATCTGCTGGAGCGTGCGGCGGCGGAAGCCATCCGTGTCGGTGGCGAGCGGGTCGAGACCGAGCTCGCCCTGATGCGTCGCAGCACACGCCGGCACCAGCAGCTCCAGATCCTCCTTGGTCGCCGGCCGGATCGCCGACTCGCCCGGCTCCGGCGGCTCCGAGATCGAGAAGACGGGTTGCCCGGGGCGGTCGTCCCTCGGCGTCGGCATGCGCTCCCAGGCCGCCGCCCAGAGCTCCGAAACCGCAGCCTCGTTGCCGATCACCATCTTGGGGCGCCCGGCGGCTGCGAGGTCGGCGAAGAGCTCGCACCCTCGCCCTGACGGGACGAGGTTCGAGCCGAGGTGGCAGAGGGCCGTGACCCGCGATCCTTCGACGGCGGCGACGAGACGTCCGTGCCCGCGGTGCGCCATCTCCTCGAGGAAGACCCGCTCGACAGGATCCTCGGCGCAGAAGCGGAGAACCTGGTCGAGGCTTGGCTCGAGAAGCTGTTTCGTCACTGAAACCATCTAAGCCTTTACGGTGGTGTCTTGCTTCGCTAGTCTTCGTCCATGCTGCCCGATCCCGGCAACCGGGAACCGGCTCCGGAACCGCTCCGCATGGTGCAGGCATTCGTGAACACCGTCGATGTCGAGAACGGAATCGAAGAGCTCAGCGGCCCGGCCGAGCTCCACGGGATGCTGAAGCGGATCGGCGCGCTCGACGAGGGGGCGCTCGAACTGACGGACGCCGACCTGCGCCGGGCACTCGCCGTCCGCGAGGCGCTGCGTGCGTTGCTACACGCGAACGTCGGGCTCGCGCCCGATCCGGCGGCCCTCGACATTCTCGACCGGACCGGCGCTGCCGGCCCTCTCGCGGTGCGGTTCGGGCGCGACGGCTCCTCGACCCTCGCCTCGGACGCGTCGGGTCTCGACGGCGCGCTAGCCCGGATCCTCGCGGTCGTGTACTCGTCCATGGTCGCCGGCACCTGGACGCGCCTGAAGGCGTGCCCTCGTGACGTGTGCGGCTGGATCTTCTACGACCGTTCGCGCAACTCGTCGTCCCGGTGGTGCGCGATGTCCGTCTGCGGCAACCGGACGAAGACGAAGCGCTACCGCGCGCAGGCGGTCGTCCGATGATGTCGATCCTTCGCTCCGGCGGCGCCTCGCCTTCGCCGTCGCGACGCCGCTGGCATTCGCCGCCGTGGTGACCGCGGCCGTGATCTGGCTGCCCGAGGCGTCCGAGGACGACCCCGAGGTCTTCGCCAAGCAGGAGGCGGTCAACATCGCCGCTCAGGAGAAGACCGTGCGCCTCACACGTGCCGACCGCAAGCTCGTCAACGAGGCGATCGACGTGCTCATGAACGGCGGCGTGAAGCGAGAGAACCCAGCCGCCGTCTACGAAGTCGTCTCCCCCGGCCTCCGTAGCCAGGCGACGAGGACGGAGTGGCAGCGGGGCGACATCCCGGTCTACCCCTACCCGGCGCTCGGCAAGAAGTTCCACGGGTGGACGATCAACTACTCCCAGCCGAACCACCTGAATGTCGACCTGCTCGTCATGCCGGCGAGGAACCGCGCGACCCTCGGGCCGGTCGCGCTGACGCTGGACCTCCGCAAGATCCGCAACCGCTGGCTCGTGGACGGGATCTTCCCCGTCGCCACCTTTGCACCGATCCCACCGCAGGGAAACCGGGGCCCGGTGATCTCGACCTACGACCTCGTCCCCGCCGCCGCCGGCTCGGCGCCGACGGGCGCCCGGAGCCGCCTGAGCTATGCCTACTTCGTCCTCCCGGCCGTGATCATCGGCGGCGGGATCGCGGTCATCATCGGCTTCTTCGTCTGGCGGGCCTGGAGGGACCGGCAGGCGCAGCGGCGCTACGCGTCGCAGCGATCGCTGCCTACCGAATAGGGTCCGCGCCATGCCGATCCACGTTCGCGCCGAGCCAGGCGACTACGCAGACGCCTGCCTCCTGCCGGGCGACCCGCTGCGCGCCCGCTACATCGCCGAGACCTTCTTCGACGAGCCCGTCCAGCGGAACGAGGAGCGCGGCATGCTGGGGTACACGGGCACCTTCGAGGGTAAGCCGGTCTCCGTTCAGGCGACCGGCATGGGCTGCCCGTCCGCGGCGATCGTGATGGAGGAGCTCGTTCAGCTCGGCGTCAAGCGCTTCCTGCGGGTCGGGACCTGCGGGGGGCTGCAGCCGGACATGACGCTCGGCGAGCTCGTGATCGCGCTCTCAGCCGTCCCGTCGGATCGGACCGTCGACAAGCTCGTCGCGTTCGAGCCTCACGCGCCGACCGCGGACTTCGGACTCGTGCACGGCGCCGTCCACGCAGCGAAAGAGCTCGGCCGCAGTGTCCGCGTCGGGCCGATCGTCTCCAGCGACCTTTTCTACAACCCGGACGACGGGCAGTACGCACGTTGGTCGGAGCGCGGGGTGCTGGCGGTCGAGATGGAGGCGGCAGTGCTGTTCACGATCGGCGCGATCCGCAAGGTGGCCGCGGGGTGCCTCCTCACGGTCAGCGACGTTGTCGTCGAGGGCGAGTTCGTGCGGATCTCGGACGAGGAGATGCGGGCCGCGGTCGACCAGATGACCGAGCTCGCGCTGCGGACGATCACCGCAGAGTAGTGCCTCTTCAGGTGATGCTGCCTAGCTTCTGGGTCGTGAGCACCAAGCTAGAGCGCGCACTCGGACGAGCCAAGGCTGGTCAGCCTTGGCGAGGAGGAGGGTCGGCTCTGGCGCCGCGTGATCGCGGGCCAGAAGCAGGCGTGTATCGCCTGGAGAGGCACTGGCACTGAACTCCGTCAAGACCGTCATTCTCGTCAACCCGGCGTCCGCGAACGGCAAGACGGGGAAGAGCTGGCCGGCGCTGGCCCGGGCCACCCGAGCCGCCGGAATCCACGGCGAGGCGATCTTCTCGGAACGGCCCGGTCAGCTCGGCGAGCTGGCGCGCGAGGCCGCGGACGCGGGCGCCGAGCTGCTCGTCGTCTTCGGCGGCGACGGAACTGTGCACGAGGTCGTGAACGGCATCGCGGGCCGCGCGGGGGTCGAGCTCGCCGTCGTCCCCCGCGGAACCGGCTGGGACTTCGCTCGCACGCACAGGATCCCGAAGCGCGTCGACGAGGCCCTGCGCATCGCCCGGGAGGGAGAGGCGCGAGCGTTCGACCTCGGCCGCGCCACCTATCGGGCGAGCGGCGTCGAGCAGACGGCGTGGTTCGCGAACGCCGGCAGTGTCGGGATGAGCGGAGCGGTCGCGGCGAAGGCGAACCGGACGACGAAGGCGCTAGGGGCGAAGACCTCGTATCTGATCGCCCTCGGCGCCGTCTTCGCGCGCTGGCATAACGTCGAGCTCGACGTCCGCGTCGACGAAGAGGAGCGCAGCGGGCCGATGGAGGACGTGATCGTCGCCCTCGGCCGCTACCAGGCGGGCGGGATGATGGTCACGCCCGACGCCGAGCCCGACGACGGGCTCTTCGACGTCCTGCTGATCCACGACATCACGAAGCCGGAGGTGCTGCGGGCGCTGCCGAAGATCTACCGGGGTGCGCATCTTCCGCACCCGAAGGCGGAGGTCATCCGCGGGCGGTTCGTCGAGGTGGACGCCGGCGAGCCGCTGCCGGTCCAGCTGGACGGCGAGCAGCCGGGAACCACGCCGGCCCGATTCGAGGTCGTGCCGGACGCTTTGCGGCTTCGCGTTCCTAGCTAGCTCGACGGCTTCTTGCGTGTGGTCGAGCGGGTCGGCTTCGCGCTCGTCGTGCGCTTGCGAGCCGTCGTCCCGGTCGAGCTCCGTGACCGCGTGGTCTTCGGCTTCTGCAGCTCCGCGACCGTCTTCTCGAGCTTCGCGACTCGCTTCTCCAGCCGGTCGAAACCGAGCATGCGCCTCTGGAGCTCGTCCATCCGCTCGCGCATCCCGTGCACCGACTCGAGCAAACGGGCCGTGGCCGGCGAGCCGGTGACGCGCGAGAGCGCCTCCTCGCCCGCGTCGGCGAGCTTCCCGAGGATGTCCCTCTGTCGAGTCTGTGCCATGGCCAGAACCTTACCCCGGTCCGCGGTGCGAAGCATCCGCCGCACCGGCAAAGCCGGCACGGCTCTGTCGGCGCCTAGTCGGCGCCTTAGACCTGAACGAGCACGGGGGTGCCCGTCGGAGCCAGTCGCCACAGCTGTCGTACGACGGCGTTGCTGACCCGGATGCACCCGTTCGAGACCGGGAGACCGATCAGGGAGGGCCGGTTCGTGCCGTGGATCGCCACGGGGCCACCCTGCGGCCACCCCTGCAGGACCTCGGAGAACGCCGAGATGCCGATCGCCGCCCAGCCGTACACCCCGGCCGGGTTGTCGCGAAAGCGCTGATTGACGTAGAAGCGTCCGACCGGCGTCGGCGTCCCGCGGGCGCCGATCGCGACGGACGCGCGCAGCACGGGCTTGCCGCGGTCGAAGACCGTGAGCTTCCGGGTCGAAAGGTCGACGACGACGCGGGCTCGGAGCGGCCTCAGGTTCACGTCCCTGGCCCGCACGTAGCCCGTCTGGCCGTTGGGCTTCAACGGGAGCATGACGCGGTACCAGGCCGCCCTGCAGCCTGCGCCCATGACTGACTCGAGGGCGGCGAAGACGGTCGGCACTCCGTTGACGTTGTACCGACCGAAGCGCGCGAAGGCGGCGCCCCCCGGTGTCCGGTGGACACGAACGAGGCCACGGACGTCGACGGCGTACGTTCGCTGCGACGAGAGCAGACTCTTCGTCGCGCCGGTGGCGCAACCCGATGCCGTCCGACCGGATGCGGAAGCTTGTATGGGAACGGTGAAGATCAGCGCGGCGCCCAACAAAATGGAAAGGGCGACCGTCGGAGGGAGTAGGCGAATCAGCACGAAATTCTTATCGTCAAATCGAGGGCATATTTAAGCGTTAGTGCCGTTTAGCCGAATGAGGACGACATGAACATGCTCCGTAGAACACGATCGCACCGGCATCACGAGGTCACCACCCACGTGATCCGACAGCGGGCGGGCGTGCCGTACGAGGTTGAGCAGCGGGTCTGCACCGAGTGCCGGACGGTACTCGCAGAACGCGCGCTCCGCCGCGCAGCGGCTTAAGCCAGAGCCCGAACGAGCGCCGGGAGCGTCTCGCCGGCGCCGCTATCGCTCCTATCGGTCGTTCGCGCCATCAGGCACGCCGCCGGAGCGCAAAGAAACCTCCGACACCGAGTCCCAGGGCGACGACCGCCAGCGAGATCTCGACGAGCCTCGGATTGCGCTCGACGAAGGACCGCGTGTCCTCCGGCGGCTTCCAGGCCGGGTTCTCGCGCTCGCCGCCGAGCGTTCCCGCAACGAGCGGCTTGAGCTCCCGGGACGGGAGCTGCGCGAAGTCATACTCGGGCTCCTGGAGGCCCGAATTGCCGTACAGAACGCGGAAGGGCGGCTCGAAGCCTCGTGCGAGAACGATCGTGCGCGGCCGCGCCAGCGCCTCCACACGAAGCCCACGCAGGGGCTCGTCGTCACCGTTCTCGACCACGACGCTGAGCCGCCTTTCACGGCCTTCGATCCGAAGCTCCAGCTGCGCGACGCCTCCGAGTCGGACGATCCGACCGCGCTGCAGAATGAGGAAGTTTCTCGGGCCGTCCGAGCCGCTGATCACGACGTCTCGATCGAAGCGGGGAGTCGAAGTCGTGAACCGGAGCACGTCCACGGGACGCTTGGCAAAGCGGAGGTCCAGCCGAACCTGCGTCTTCCGCTCGAGCTGCTCGACCGTCATCCGCGCTGGCACCGGCCTGAGCGAGCGGCGCAGCGGCGCGTTGTAGACGCGGGCTGCGACCGGCACAGGCACCCCGACCCCGCGGAGGCGCAGGAAGCGATGGTCTGTCGGGGGGAAGACGAGCGTCGTGCTGGTGGCGGCAGTCGCGCCGCGAAGATCGAAGACGGTCGTCGTCGAGAGCCTCGTGAAGGTCCGCCGGTCGTCGCTGCCGAAGACAGTGACGCGGCCGACGAAGTCTCGCTCGTTCGCGATCACGAGCTCCGCGCGGTTGCGGACGACCCGCGAGGGCCCCAGGTCGAGGAGGCCGACGAAGGCCCGGCCCTGACGGCCTGCGTTGAGGAGCCCGACCTCCTTGACGGCTCGCGGGGCCGGATCAGGGAGACGGCGCCAGGGAACCTGCCGCCCGCCTGTGTCCAGGATCCGCAGGTCGGCGAGCTCGCGACGAGCGTGCGCGTAGAGCAAGCCGTCCGGCTCGAACGTGACGAGGCCGGCGCCGGAAGCGGTCAGGCCTCGCTCCCAGCGGAAGTTCGAGTCCTCCACCGCCACGGTCGCTGCCAGCAGGCCCGCGGCCACGAGAGCGGCGAGCTTCACCCGGTGTCCTCGGTGACTCGCGCGCGAATGCGCTGATACGCGAACGCGGCAGCGAGCAGCAGTAGACCGAGCGCGATGAACGAAAGCACGCGGAAGATCGACTCCAGCGTGGAGAGGTCGACGAGGAAGACCTTCACGATCGCCGCGGCGAGGAGAACGAACCCCCCGAGGCGGAAGCGCCGGTCGTCTCTCAGGAGACCGAAGAGCAGCGAGGCGAACCCGAGCAGGGCCCAGTAGGCGCTGAGCAGCACCTGCGGCGTCTGCCCCGGTTCGGCGGCCGTATCGGCCTCGCGCGTCAAGTCGACGATCGCGACCGAGCCGAGGTAGACCAGGGCGACGGCGCCGACGATCTCCAGGAACGCTCGCAGCTCGACCCGCATCCACGGCGACTCCCAGGACGAAGCGCCGGGGACGAACCGCGCCGCGACGAGCGCGGCGGCCGCGAAGACGATCAGCGCAATCGCGGCTCTCCCGAGATCGTCCACGCCACCGTAGAGCGAATCGAGCTCTGCCTCACTCGAGAGAATGTGGCCACCGGCGAGCGTGAGGAAGACGAGGGTGCCGGAGAGGGCCCGGCGCTCACCGGTCGTCTTCGCGACCCAGGCGAGGATCGCCGCCTCGACCGACCAACCAACCACGAGCGCCGGACCGTCCAGCGCAAGGCCGAGAGCGACCGCCGAGAGGCCGATGCCGACGGCGATGACCAGACCCGCGATCTCGCGGCTCATCCGGCGGCGGAAACCGAAGCCCCCAAGCAGGACATGAACGAGCGAGGCTCCGACGACCCACGCTGTTGCCGACTGGTCGTAATCCCGATCCTTGAGCATCAGCCAGCCTCCCCCCGCGAACAGGAGCGCGTTCGCGAGCAACAGCATGGCCGACGACGCTCGCAGCGTCTCGACCGGAACCCGGAGCTCGTAGCCGATCGCCGCCACGACGTAGAGCGCCCAGAACAGCACGAGAACGGCGAGCGCCAAGCCCAGGCGCTTGTCGTAAGTGTCCTCGAGCCAGACGACGAGCTGCGGCACGCTCAACACGAACGCGCCGGCGGCAAGCCAGTCCCACCGCTGCCAGAGAAGCACCCCTACGGCGGCGACGAGGGCGATCGCCATGAAGACGAGCGTGGAACCCGAGGGCTCGGCGTTCACGAGGACCGGCGAGGCGATCGCACCGAGGATCCCGAGTGCCCCGACCAGCTCGGTCCGCCACCGGATCGCGATCGCCGTGCTCAGCGCTCCGACCACGCCGGCACACGTCAGGCCGACCACCGGCGAGACGAGCTCGTAGAGCCTCGTCGCGGCGACATCGGACGCGTACAGGCCGGCGAGGCCGCTTGCGACTGCCGCAAGGGCGGCCTGCGTCCGGCCCTGACGCGTGAACAGGTAGAGACCGACACCCACGAGCGTCCCCGAGCCGAGAAAGGCGAGCAGGACGCGCGTCGGCTCGTCGATCCAGCCGCGCCGAACCGCCATCGCGACGAAGAACACGATGCCGAGGAGGACGGCGAGGCCGCCGACCCACGCAAGCAGCCTCCCGCCGAGGAGCTCTTCGAGGTCGAGCTCTCGATCCAGCCGGCTCGCCGGAAGCCTCACCTTTCGCTGCTCCGGGAGTGGAGGCATGGGGGGAGGAGCGGTGCCAGAGGCCTGCGCCGATCGCTCAACGGGTGGAGTAGCAGGTTTCGATCCGCTCTCCTCGAGACGGTCGAGCCTCCGCTCGAGCCGCTCGAGGGCGGCGGTGATCTCCGCGAATCGCTCTTCCGCACCCCTGTCGATAGCCGAACGATGCCAGTCTGAGCTGCGCCGCGCCGATGTTCCTAGAGTTCGCGGCGATGACGGGCTTCGGCTTCCAGATCGAGATCAGGGTGCGCTTCGCCGAGACGGACGCGCAGGGGATCGCGCACCACGCCGCGTACCTCGTGTGGTTCGAGACAGCGCGCATCGAGTACCTGCGCCGGTTCGACGGTGGGTACCCGGGCCTCCGCGAGCAGGGCGTCGAGGCGACGACGGCCGAGGTCTACGTCCGGTACCGGCAGCCGGCCGAGTTCGACGACAGCCTTGTCGTCCACACGAGGTGCACCGATCTCCGCGGCGCCCGCTTCCGCTTCGAGTACGCGGTCGAGCGGGACGGCCAGGCGGTTGCCGACGGCTGGACGAGCCATGCCTGCGTCGACGCGACGACGATGCGGCCGACGCGGGTGCCGGCGTGGCTCGTCGACGCGATTACTGCAGTGGAGGGAGCGCGGTCGTAGGCTCGGCCGGCGGAGGCGGAGGCGGCGGTGGCTCTTTCTTCTTCTTCGTCGGCGGCGGCGGCGGCTCCGGGCGCTCCTTCGTCCCGTAGCGGACGACCTTCGGCTCGGAGCGATAGAACGACGACCACGTCGTGTCGTACATCAGCTTCCCGCTGCTCGTGTACACGCGCCGCGTGACGCTCGTCTTGCGTCCCGGCTCGCCGGACTCCTCGAGGACCTGCTCGCCGACCCACATCCCCGGGTCGGGCACGCGCTTCACCACAGGTGCCCCGGTGACCTCGAGCGGCGCCGTCTCGACCTCCACACGTCGGTCGACGGGCGTGCCGAAGATCTTCACGGTCAGCTCAGAAGAGCCGACGAAGGTCCTGACCAGCAGCCATTTCGCCGTGTCGTTCTGGAACTTCAGGTCGAGGTCGGGGAAGTTGACTGTGGCATCGCGCCCCTGCGGATAGTGCGAGATGTAGAGCGCGTGGTTCGTCCGCGAAGTGATGGAGAGGCCCGCATCGAACGCGGCGTTGAAGACGGTGGTCGAGACCTGGCACACACCGCCGCCGAGGCCCGTCTGAAGCTCGCCGTTGATGATCACCGGCGCCTCCAGGAAGCCCTTGTCGGCCGAGCGCTCGCCCGTCGTCCCGTTGAACGAGAACTCAGAGTTGGGCGCGATCAGCGCGCCGTCGATCAGGCGGGAGACGAGCTGGACGTTGTGGATCCGGTTCGGCTCGCCGCCATAGGAGGTGGTGTAGCCGCCGACGAGCCCGGTGATGCCCATCGCGCGCGCCTCGCGCGTCGTGCGCTCGGGTGCGACGCGCTCGACGAGGAGCCGGCCAGTCCGGTCGGTCGGCGAGAGCGCGGCCGCCAGGATTGCCTTGCGGGCCGCAGCCACGTCGAGGCCGAGCCCCGGGAGGCCGGGCCGGACCATGACGTCGTTGTCGACGACCACGAACTCGGCGTTGCGCGGCTCGCGTCCGACCCGCTTGCGGAAGCGCGCGAAGTACGCGTCGGCCTCGGCCCCACCGATCGTGAGCGTCGTCGCGCCCTTGTTCGGCAGGTCGAGGAGCTTGGCGATCCGCCAGCGCGGCAGACGCCAGCGCGTCTCGCCGCGGACGAGGTGCACGGGCCCGGAAACGGCGGTCTCGACCTGCGCCGTCACGGGAGCGAGCGCCGAGGCCGTCACAGTCGGCTGCGTGATCTCGACGGGCAGCGCCACGGGGGCGCGCGAGAACGCGACCAGCGAGCTGACCATCACGCGCGCGGCCGCGTCGCGCTGGAGCGTCCGCCCCGTCGCTCCGCGCACCACGACCGGCTGAAGGCCCTTGAGCCGAATCGCCGCCTCGCGTTCCGGACGGTCGATCTGGCGCGAAAGGTTCGCGAGCCGGTGCGTCAGCAGCGCGTCGTTAGCGCGCGCGGGAGGCGTGATGTCGCCGCCGAAGAATCGCCTGCCAAGTCTGCGTAGCCCGCGGACCGGAGCGAAGCCGTCTCCCTGGCGACGCGCCGTCTGGACGGCGGCCCGCCAGTCGACCTCCAGAATCACCTCGTTCGGCCGGACATCGAACTGTCGCGGGCCGGCCGTGAAGGTCACGGGGGTACGGCGGAGTGCCTCGTACCGCTTGTCCAGCCGCTTGACCGCCTCGTCAGTCGTCAACCCGCCGACGGACATGCCGGCCACAGTCGCCCCTTCCGGAAGCTTCTGCGTCGAGCCGGCAAACAGGAGCCCGAGCCCGAGCGTCCCGAGGACGAGCGTCCCGGCGCCGACGAGGGACCACTGCATCGCCAGCCGCCTGCGGGCAGCCCGCTTTCGGCGTAGATGAACCACCCTTGACCCGGCCTCGGCGTACAAGAGAGCTGATTCTACCCGCGAGGTTGGTCGGTCAATCCTGCGATTAGGCGGGCCGCGATCTCTCTCTGGATCTCCTGGGTTCCCTCGACGATCTGGAAGACCTTGGCGTCCCGCATCCACTTCTCGACGGGGTGGTCACGCATCACGCCCGCGCCCCCGAGCACCTGCACCGCGTCGGTCGTGGCCCGCATCGCGACGTCGGCCGCATAGGCCTTGGCATACGACCCGAGGAGCCCGGCATCCTGCCCTCGGTCGAGCGCCTCGCAAGCGCGCCAGACGAGCAATCGTGCAGCCTCGATCTCCATCCCCATGTCCGCGAGCTTGAACGAGACGCCCTGGCGGGCGAAGAGAGGCCGGCCGAACGCCTCTCGCTCGCGGGCGTAGGCGGCGGCGTGCTCGAAGGCGGCCCGGGCGAGACCGACGGCCCCGGCCGCGACCTGCGGGCGCGAGGCCTGGAAGAAGTCGAGCGCGAGCTCCCAGCCCTGCCCCTCATCGCCCAGCAGCCGGTCCGCGGGCATCCGTGCGTCCTCGAGCACGAGCGAGCCCGTGTAGGAGGCGCGCAGGCCGAGCTTCGCCTCCTTGCGACCGGCGGACACGCCCGGGTCTCCACGTTCGACGATGAACGCCGTGATTCGGCCGCCGACCTTGGCGAAGACGACGGCGATCTCGGCGATGCCGCCGTTCGTCAGGTAGCACTTCTCACCGTTGAGGACGTAGTCGGCGCCGTCGCGCCGCGCTGTCGCGCTCATCGCGGCGAGGTCGGTCCCGGCGTGCGGTTCGGTGAAGCCGATCGCGGCGAGAACGCCGTCCGCGGACGCCAGCCGGGGGAGGTAGCGCTCCTTCTGCTCCTGCGTCCCGGCCCGAACGAGCGGCATGACGGGGAACATGGTCGCCTGGATCGTCGCGGCGAGGCCGGCGCAGCCCCACGACAGCTCCTCGGCGACGAGCGCCGAGGTCACCGCGTCCACGCCCCCGCCTCCGTACTCGACCGGGATCGCGTATGAGGTCAGCCCGGCCTGCGCGGCCTTCGCGAGCAAGTCCGGTGGGAAGTCCTCCCGCTCGTCCCACTCGCGCGAGATCGGGCGCAGCTCGCGCTCTGCGAACTCCTGCGCGAGGCGCTGCAGCTCGCGCTGCTCGGCCGACGGCTGGAAACCGATCAAAAGGTGAAGAGCTCGATCCCGCCCGAAACGTTCAGCTCGACGCCCGTGATGTAGCCGGCAAGGTCGGAGCAGAGGAACGCGATCGCGTTGGCGATGTCCTGTGGCTCGCCGGTCCGGCGAAGCGCTGTGCGCTTGATCATCCGCTCGTTCATGTCGGGGTTGCCGAAGTGGAACGCCTCCGTCCCGATGATTCCGGGAACGACGGCGTTCGCGGTGATGCCGTGCCGGGCTCCCTCGAGCGCGAGCGTCTTCGTCAGGCCGATCAGCCCGGCCTTCGTCGTCGCGTAGCTCGCCTGGCCGAAGCCCCCGAGCGTCCCGGCCACCGAGGACATGTTCACGATCCGCCCCCACCCGCGCTCCGCCATGTCCGGCCAGACGGCGCGGGCGCAGTTGAAGGCGCCCGTGAGGTTGACGCGGAGGTCGCGCTCCCAGAGCTCCTGCGACTGGTTCTCGAGCTGGCCCAGGTGGTCGAGCGTGCCGGCGTTGTTCACGAGGATGTCGACCGAGCCGAGCTCGTCGACCGTGCGCGCGACGGCCGCTTCGACCTGGGCCGCGTCAGTCACGTCGCACTTCAGCGCCAGCGAACGGCGGCCCAGCTCCGCGATCTCCCCGGCCGTCGCCTCGGTCTGCACGAGCCCCTGCGCCGCCGCGGCCTGCGCGAGCGGGCCGTACTGCTCGGCGGCGGAGTGGTCGGACTCGACCAGGATGTCGGCGATCACGACGTCCGCGCCCGCGCGCGCCAGGGTCAGCGCATCGGCGCGGCCGAGGCCCCGCGATCCTCCGGTGACGAGCGCGACGCGCCCCGTTAAGTCGATTTCAATCGCCACGAGGGAGAAATATCTCCCTTGCGATCACGAGCCGCTGGATCTGCGAGGTGCCCTCGTAGATCTGGAACAACTTCGCGTCGCGCATGAGCTTCTCGACCGGGTACTCCTTCATATAGCCGTAGCCGCCGAAGATCTGCACGGCGTCGGTCGTGACCTTCATTGCCGTGTCGGCGGCGAACCGCTTCGCGAAGGACGACTGCAGCGTCGCGCGCTTGCCCTGGTCGAGGAGCCACGCCGCCTGCCAGACGAGTAGCCGGGCGGCCTCGATCTCCGTCGCCATGTCCGCGACCAGGAAGTTGACGCCCTGGTTCATCGCGATCGGCTGGCCGAACTGGACACGCGTCTTCGCGTATTCGACGGAGTGCTCGTACGCCGCCTGAGCCACCCCGACGGCGCCGGCGGCGGTACCGGGCCTCGTGAAGTCGAGCGTCTTCATCGCGACCTTGAAGCCTTCGCCCTCCTCGCCGATCCGGTTCTCGGCAGGCACCTTGACGTCGCTGAAGGCAATCGCAGAGGTGTCCGTGGCGCGCTGGCCCATCTTGTCCAGGTGCTTCTCGACGACGACGCCGTCGAGCTCGGTCGGGACGATGAAGGCGGACAGGCCCCGGTGCCCCTTGCTCTTATCCGTGGAGGCGAAGACGACGAGCCAGTCCGCATGGCCGGCGTTCGTGATGAACATCTTGGAGCCGTTGATGACGTACTCGTCGCCGTGGCGGACGGCGGTGGTCTGGATCCCCGAGACGTCCGAGCCGGCGTTCGGCTCGGTGAGCCCGAACGAGCAGAGGATGGGCGCCTCCATGAGCGGGGGAAGCCAGCGGCGCTTCTGCTCCTCGGTTCCGGCCAACATGACCGGAGCCGCTCCGAGCGTGTTGGCGACGATCGAGACCGCGATGCCGGAGCAGCCCCACGAGAGCTCCTCGCCGATCAGCATCCCGTCGAAGGTCGGGAGGCCGAGGCCGCCGTACTCCTCGGCGATGTGGGGATTCATGAGACCGAGGTCGTGCGACTTGGCGACGATGTCAGCCGGGTGCGTCGAGTGCTCGTCGTACTCGGCCGCCTTGGGCCGGATCTCTTTCTCGGCGAACTCGCGCGCGAGCCGGCGCAGCTCCCGCTGCTCGTCGGTGAGCGCGAACGAGACGCCCGTCGCGGTTGCCGTCGGTTCTTCGATCGCCGTCATGTACTCCTCGAGAAAGTTGATTGACTTGTCAGTCAATAATTGTACTCGCGGTTGGCGTCCGTAGACTCTCGCCCTGATGGATTTCGACCTGACCGACGAGCAACGGCTGATCCAGGAGACCGTTCGCGCGTTCGTGGACGAGCGGGTGCTCCCGAACGCCGTCGACAACGACATCGCGCACAAGCTGGACATGTCCGTGATCGAGGGCATGGCCGAGCTCGGACTGCTCGGGATCGTGATCCCGGAGGAGTACGGCGGCGCCGGGCTCGACTTCGTCGCCGAGGCGCTGTCCTGCGAGGAGATCGAGCGTGGCGAGGCAGCCTTTCGGACGCTGATCTCCGTCCACGTCGGGCTGAACTCGCTTTCGCTGCTGCGCTACGGGTCGGAGGAGCAGAAACAGCGCTACCTCGTTCCCCAGGCGCGAGGCGAGAAGCTCGCGTGCTTCGGGCTGACGGAGCCGGCGGCGGGGTCGGACGTGGCCGCGATGCGAACCTCGGCACGACGCGAGGGCGACACGTACGTCCTCAACGGGCAGAAGAACTGGATCTCCTACGCGTCGGTGGCGGACCACCAGCTCGTCTTCGCGAAGACGGACCCCTCGGCGAAGCACAAGGGGATCTCCGCGTTCGTCGTCGAGCGCGGCTGGCGCGGCGTGTCAACGCGGGACACCGAGAACAAACTCGGGATCTGGGCCGGCTCGACCGGCGAGCTCTTCTTCGAGAACGTCGAGGTCCCGGCCGAGAACCTGGTCGGGGAGGAAGGTCAGGGGTTCGAGATCGCGATGTACGGGCTCGACCAGGGGCGCTTCACGGTCGCTGCCGGGGCGTGCGGCGTCGTTCGGGCGTGCCTGGAGCGGTCAGCCGAGTACGCGCGCGAGCGGGAGACGTTTGGGCAGGCGATCGGCAAGTACCAATTCGTTCAGGACATGATCGCCGAGATGGTTCTCGGGTACGAGACGTCCAAGCTGCTGGTGATGCAGGCGGCGTGGATGAAGAACGAGGGCCGGCGGAACACGCGCGAGACGTCCCTGGCGAAGTGGCATGCGACAGAGTCGGCGTTCCGCGCAGCGCATCTGGCGATCCAGGTGCACGGGGCCTACGGCTACTCGGCGGAGTACGGCATCGAGCGGTACTTCCGGAACGCACGGGCGCCGATCATCTACGAGGGCACGACGCAGGTGCACAAGATGATGCAGGCGGAGCATGCGCTGGGGTACCGGGCGCTCAACGGTCGGGACGGGGACGTCTCCCCGCTCTGCTCCTGGGCGCCGGCGCTCTCGGGCGTGCACCGAGCTCGCGGCCCGGTTCCGACGGGCGCGTAGCCCTTACGGCCCCGAGTACTCGAACGGCGCCACGGCCGTGTACTTGCCGGGATGCTCGAACGCGACTCCGTCGTTCACCCGGAACGTCTTCGAGGACGCGAAGTCGCCTTGCTTGAAGATGAGCCCTTGCGGCAACACGGCGCCGGGCGTGATCTCGGCTCCCGTGACGGCATTCTTGATCGGCTCCATCTCGAGCTCGAGCTTGTCTCCCGCCTTCACGCGGCTGCGGACGCCCGCGATGTCGAGCTCGTACGGAACTGGAATCGGACCGTGGAGCGTCGGCCACGTCCACGCAAGCACCCCCCAGGGGCCGCCGAGCTCCCCGGCGATCAACCTCGAGACCGCCGCCCGCTGCGCGTCGTCGGCCCGCTCGTCGACGAGGACGAGCGCCTCGCCGTCGCCTTCGTGGATCGCGCCGGGCCAGTCGACGCAGAGCGAGAAGTTGAGCCCGTCCATGGCGACGTCGTCGATTCGCCCCGAATCGACGCACCACGTCCAGTGACCCTCGCAATCCCCCGTCGTCGGGAGCGCATTGAAGTTGCACGGGCAGCCGTAGTCGCAGTTGCACGAGATCAACACCGTGCCCGCGAGCTGCATATCAGCCATCTTCTCCTCCTTTTCCGTCAGGCGACCAGCGACGCCGCGGCGAGCGCGAGCAGCGCCGCGGCAGTCGCGAACCGCCAGAACCTTTCTGCGGGAAGCACCTTCTCGGCGAAGACCGCGAGCGCGATCACCGCGGCCCACGCGAGTCCCATCGCGGCGGCGACGACGAGCACCGCCATCAGGGCCCAGCAGCACCCGAGGCAATACACGCCGTGTTCCGCGCCGAGCCGCAGCGCGCCTGCGGCCGTGGCCCGCCAGCGCGTCATCAGGAAGTCGAGTGGACTGCGGCACACGCGGAGGAACCGCGTCTTGACGGGCGTCAACTCGTAGACGCCGGCGAGCGCGAGCACACCCGCCGAGGCATACGCCCCCTCGACCACACGATCCGCCGTGTACGCCGCGACCCCGACGGCTCCCCAGACCGCGACGTACCCGGCCGCCAGCGAGGCGGTTGCGACCGACGATGCGCCTCGCCGGTACAGCGCGACCAGCGGCAGCGCCGAGGGCAGCATCATCGCGGCCATCATCACGAGCCACGCTCCAAGGAATGCAGGGGCGCCCATGGCGTCTCCGAGCCCGGCGACGAGGACGATCCACGACGAGGCGGCGACGGCCAGCACGGCTGCCCCCGTCGCCCAGGCTTGGAACGGGACAGCCCGTGCGGGAAGCTCGCTCGCAGCCGCCATCGCCTACTGCAACCCCTTGAACGCCTTCACCGTCGTGCCGTGAGCGCCGAACTTGGTCGCCTTGCGGCGCGTGTCCTCGAACTTCGAGCGCGCGTAGGTCGCGACGAGGTTGCCGCTCTCGATCCGCTCGAACCCGTGTTTCTCCAGGCGATCTGCGTACTCTGCCTCCAGCAGAGCCCCGGCAATTCAGCCAGTCCAGAGATCGATGTTTCGACGCCCTTCCTCGCTCACGGGCTGCTGGATCGTGACGTCGGCGACCTGGATCCGGCCACCCGGTTCGAGTACGCGGTACAGCTCCGAGAAGACAGCATCTTTGTCGGGGATCAGGTCGATGACGCCGTTCGAGATGACGACGTCGAAGCTTGCGTCCGCGAAGGGCAGGTGCTCGGCCTCGGCCTCGGAGAACTCGACATTCTCGGCACCCATCTCCCCCGCGGCACGACGCGCCTTGACCAGCATCTCTGGCGTCATGTCGACGCCCTTGACGTGTCCGGACGGCCCGACCATCTGCGCTGCGACGAGGCTGTCCGTCCCCGCGCCGCACCCGACGTCGAGCACACGCTCACCTGGACTTAGGCGACCGAGCGAGAACGGGTTCGCCACTCCGGCGAACGACTCGACGGCGGCGTCAGGTACTGCTGCGAGCTCCTCGGGATAGCCGAGGTCTTCGGCCCAAGCGCGGCCGGTCGGGAACATGAAGTCCTTCTCCGGCTCCTCCGAGACGGACGCGTACGTCTTTCGGATCTCAGACTTGAGAACGTCAACGTCGATTCCGATCTCGACCGCCATGTGCCGCTCCAGCTTACGACGAACCGCGCTCGATTGGAACGTCGACGAGGTTGCCCCACTCGGTCCACGAGCCGTCGTAGTTGCGGACGTTCTCGTAGCCGAGGAGCTCCCGCAGGACGAACCAGGTGTGTGCCGAGCGCTCGCCGATCCGGCAGTAGGCCACGACCTCCGTCTCGGGTGTCACGCCCTTTTGCGCGTAGATCTCGCGCAGGTCATCGGCGCTCTTGAACGTCCCGTCGTCCTCGACCGCCGTGGCCCACGGGATCGACTGCGCCGTCGGGATGTGCCCGCCGCGCCGCGCGCCCTCCTGCTCGTAACCCGGCGGCGCCAGCAGGTCGCCGGAGAACTCGCCTGGAGAGCGGACGTCCACGAGAACTCGTCCCTGCCCACCGAGTGACTGAAGGACCGGGTCGCGGTAGGTGCGGATCGACTCGTCACGATCCTTCGCCGAGTACGTCGACGCGTTCGGCGAAGGCACGTCAGTCGTCAGCTCGCGTCCCTCGTCGATCCACTTCTGCCGGCCGCCGTCGAGGATGCGGACGTCCTCGTGGCCGTAGATCTTGAGGTACCAGTAAGCGTACGCCGCGAACCAGTTGTTCTTGTCTCCGTAGAGGACGAGCGCCGTGTCGTTCGAGATCCCGCGGTCGGACATCAGACGCTCGAACGAGTCCTTCTCGACGAGGTCGCGCTTGACGGGATCCTCGAGATCCTCGCGCCAGTGCAGCTTGATCGCGCCGGCGATGTGGCCCTCTTCGTAGAGGTCCGGATCCTCGTCCACCTCCGCGACGACCAGATTGTCGTCGTTCAGATGCTCAGCCAGCCAGTCAGCCGTGACGAGCACCTGCTTCGCATATCCGTTGTCAGTCACTGCGCCTCCTTCCGTCCAGGCCGATCCTGTCACGTGAAACGCGCGACCTCACTGATACCTTCCGCGCGGTCGTGGCGTCCCTCGAAGGCTTACTCGTCGCCGACCTGACCCGCTACCTCCCCGGACCGTTCGCCAGCCGCGAGCTGCTGGCACTCGGCGCGCGCGTCGTCCGGCTGCTTCCGCCCACCGGCGACCCAATGAGCGGGCTCGCCCCTGCCTGGCACGAGGCGCTGAACGACGGCAAGGAAACGGTCGTGGTCGATTTGAAGAAGGATCCCGAAGCCGGCCGCGCCCTCCTCTCCGGGGCCGATGTCGTGCTCGAGAGCTTCCGTCCCGGCGTGGTCGACCGTCTCGGCGTCGGCCCGGCCGACCTGCCGGACTCGGTCGTCTACTGCTCGTTCACCGGCTTCGGCCTCGGCACCCCGCACGAGGCGCGCGCAGGACACGACCTCAACTACCAGGGCTGGGCTGGCCTCCTTGCGGACTCGGCCCCAGCGATGCCGCCCACGCAGCTCGCCGACCTTGCCGGCGGTGCTCTCTCCGCCGTGGCGCAGATCCTCGCCGCGCTGTTGGAGCGCGAGCGGACCGGGCGCGGTTCCCACGTCGTCGTCTCGCTGACCCACGGCGCCCATCGCCTCGTATCGCACCGGCTCGGCGGCGAGCCGATCGAACGACTCCTCACCGGAGGGCTCGCCTGTTACCGGATCTACGCCACCGCGGATGATCGCCACCTGACGGTCGCCGCCCTCGAGCCGGCGTTCTTCTCCCGCCTCTGCGAGCTCCTCGACACCTCCGGCCTCCTCGAGCGCCAGTACGACCCAGGCGCCCAGGAGGAGCTCGCTGACGCGCTCGCGGAACGGATCGCCTCCAAGCCGCTCGCCGCATGGCTCGAGCTGTTCGACGGTGAGGACGTCTCGGTGGGACCAGTGTCCACGCTCGAGGAAGCTGCCGCGGAATTCTCGTGAGAGCCGCTGCCCTCGTGACTCTCGCCCTCGCGCTTGCCAGCGCGGCGCCGGCGGCGCTCCCCGCCCCCTCGGCGACCCTCGCCTTCGCCCGTTCCGAGGCGGCAGGCGGCGGGATCTACCTCGTCGCGCACGGACGGCCCAGACTCGTCGTGCCCGCCGGAGCCGAGCCCGCATGGTCGCCCGACTCGCGAAGGCTCGCCTACGTCGCTCCAAGCGCGGACGGCGCGGGCGAGGTGTACACCGCTGACGCGGACGGCCGCCGGCGAGGGCAGATCACGTCGACGACCGCGGCCGAGAGCCATCCCGACTGGTCTGCGGACGGTCGGCGCATCGTCGTCGAGCGGGACGGCCGGATCGTGATCGTCCGGGCCGACGGTGGGAGAGAGCGGGCGCTTGCGCCCGGTCACGAGCCGGACTGGTCGCCCAACGGGCGCCTGATCGCCTTCGCGAGCGGCGGAGATCTTTTCACCGTCGAGCCCGCTCGCGGCCGGATCGCCCGCCGAGACGATCTGGACCGTCCCGGTCGGTGGCGGCCCGGCGAGGCAGCTCGGTCTCCCCGCACTCGCCGCAGATCCCCAGCCGCGACCAATCCGCCCTCGTCCGGTCGAGCTGCTGCCGGACCTTGAGCAACAGCCACCCGCCGACCTCTCGATCGACAAGGAGCGGCGCGGCAGCCGCCGTCACTTCCTGCTCGGCTTCGACTCGGCGACCGACAACCTCGGCGACGGCCCGATCACGCTGGTCGCCACCCGGCCGAACCGAAGGGCCTCGACCATGACCGTCTCGCAGCGGGTGCAGCTCGGCTCAGGGGCGGTGCGGACCTACCCCGAGACCGGCGTCCTCCGCTACGTCTACGCCACCACTCACTCGCACTGGCACGTCATGGACTTTCAGCGCTATGAACTGCGCCGGCTCGCCGATCACGCGCTCGTCGTCCGGGACCGCAAGAGCGGCTTCTGCCTTGCCGACCACTGGGCGCACGCCCCGGGCCACCAACCGAACGAACCCGCGCAGCCCGTCTTCCGGGATTACTGCGAGCGCGGTGATCCCGGCGCGCTGTCGGTGCTCCAGGGCACCTCCGTCGGCTACACGGACAAGTATCCGAGCCACTTCCACGGCCAGAACCTCGACCTGACCGGCGTGCCTGCCGGGCTCTACGTCCTCGTCAACCGCGCCAACCCGGAGCTCCTGATGCGAGAGCTGCGCTACGAGAACAACGCCGCGTCGATGCGCCTCCGAATCACCTGGCCCGGGGGCCAAGACCGCCCGCCGGAGGTCAGGGTCCTGGCGACCCGCCCGGACTCAGATCGCTGCTAGACCGAGCGCTGCCGGGAGCGCGAAAAGATCCGGCAGCCGGTCCTCCGCGTCCGGAAAGAGCCCCTCTCGATCGACGAGGAACGCCCTCATCCCCAGCCCTCGGGCGCCCTCGAGGTCGTCTTCGGGCGAGTCCCCGACCATCGCCGACTCCTCGGCAGCGACGCCGAGACGATCGAGAACGGCCTGGAAGATCGTCGGGTGCGGCTTGACCTTGCCGTGAATCCTCGAGGAGAGAGCGACGTCGATCCGCAGGCTGTGGTGCGCGAGGAACTCGTCGACGTCCCTCCCGGTGTTCGAGACGAGCCCCAGCTTGAGGCCCCGCTCACGCAGGTCGGCCAGCACCGGCAGGACATCTTCGAAGAGGTCGAAGTTGTGCGCGTGCTCCCAGGCGCGAGTCATCTCGACGGCGCATTCGTACGCGCGCTCCGAGTCCCCGCCCATGCCACGGATGATCCGCTCGGTGAACGCGACCCAGATCTCCTCGTCGTGCCGAAAGTCGGGGTGCTTGTGCAGGCCCTCGACGGCCTTCACTCGAGCCTCCTTGTAGAGCGTCGGCTCGAGCTCGAGCCCAAAGCGACGCCCGAGCCGCTGGTAGCCCTCCGGCCCGAGGTCGGGGCCGGGCTTGGCCAGCGTGAAGTCGAGGTCGAAGAGGACTGCCTGGATCACTAGCTACTGCGTAGGAGTTGGCCAGCGATAGGCGTCTGCCTGCCTGCTGGCCAGCGAAGGGAGCTTCGCCCGCACCTCCTCGAGGCGCCGGCGGTCGAGCTCTGCGGAGATCACGGTCTCCTCGTCCGGCGCGCACGCGAGCACGATTCCCCACGGATCCGCGATCAGCGAGCGCCCGTAGCTGAGCCGCCCCGGGAACGTCTCGCCGATCTGGGCAGCGGCGGCGACGTAGTACTGGTTCTCGACCGCACGGGCCCGGAGGAGGAGCTCCCAGTGATCCTTGCCCGTGTAGAGCGTGAAGTGGGCGGGGACGGTGACGAGCTCGGCGCCCTGCAGCGCCAGGATCCGGTAGAGCTCGGGGAAGCGGACGTCGTAGCAGACGGTGAGCCCGGTTGGCCACCCCTCGACGTCCACCACCACCGGCTCGTCGCCCGGCTCCTCCGCGTCCGACTCCCGGTAGACGTGGCCGCCGACGTCGACGTCGAACATGTGGATCTTCCGGTAGACGCCAGCGATGGAACCCTCGGAGTCGAACACGATGCTCGTGTTCGAGAGCTTCTCGCGGCCTTCGCGCCGCTCGGTGATCGACCCGCCGACGAGCGCGATCCCGTGCTGCCGCGCCCACGCCGCCATCGCCTGGACCGACTCGCCGTCTTCGAGCGTCTCGGCTGTTCCGTGGAGGACGTCCGGTCCGCCGATCGCGTTCCACTTCTCCGGGAGGACGACGACGTCCGCTCCGGTTGCCGCGGCGCGCGCGACTAACTGCTCGGCCTTCTCGAGGTTGGCAGCCTTGTCGTCCCGGCTCGTGAGCTGGACGCAGGCGACGCGAAGCGTCCCGGACATCGGCTGGCAGGATAGCTCCGGCCTTGGACGCGGTCGCTCAGTCCTCCGGGCGCGCACGCGCGCTCCACGCCCTCCGGAGCAGGGATTTCCGCCTGCTCTGGGCGGTCCTCTGGACGGCGCCGTTGGCGCTGCGTCGTGTTCGGGAGGCCGCATGAGGAGCCCCGAAGACATTCTCCGGGAGTCCAAGACGATCGCCCTCGTCGGCGCCTCGCCGAACCCGGCGAGGCCGAGCCACGGAGTCATGCGCTACCTGCTCGGCCAGGGCTATCGCGTGATTCCGGTGCGGCCGGCGGACTGCGACGAGGTGCTGGGCGTCCCGTGCGTCCAGACGCTCGCGGACATCGACGAGCCGATCGACCTCGTGGACGTCTTCCGCCGGGCGGAGCACACGCCACAGCACGCCCGCGAGGCTGTCGAGGCCGGCGCGAAGGCCCTCTGGCTGCAGCTCGGGATCGTGTCGCCGGAGGCACGCAGGATCGCGACGGAAGTGGGCCTCGACTACGTCGAGGACCTCTGCACCGCCGTCGTCCATCGGCAGCTCGGCTAACCTGTGACGCCTCGGGGTGTGGCGCAGCCTGGTAGCGCGCTCCGTTCGGGTCGGAGAGGTCCCCAGTTCAAATCTGGGCACCCCGATCGGTACTGGGCGGCGGCGGCTCCCGCCGGGCGAAGCCCGGCTCCGCCGCCCGCCTAGCGCCCCTGGCGGCCCGCGGCTCTCCGGGCCCGTGCTGCAGCACTGTGCCCTCCGGCCGCGAACCGCCAGCGCCACTCCAGAACCGATCGTCTCGCCAAGTAGATTGAGGGCGTGGCTCGGCGCGACGACATCGTGAACTTCGCGCGCGAGCTGCTCGACCTCGACAGCTACCACGACTACGGCCCGATGGGCATCCAGGTCATGGGCGCCGACGAGGTGACGAAGATCGCGGCGTCCGTCTCCTCCACGCTCGAGGCCTTCCGGCGGACCGCGGCCGCCGGGGCACAGCTCCTGCTTGTCCACCACGGGCTCTTCTGGGAGGGGGACCCGCGCACGATCGACTTCCACATGCGCGCCCGGCTGCAGACGCTGTTCGAGGGCGATATCACGCTGGCGGCGTATCACCTCGCGCTCGACGCGCACCCGGAGATCGGGAACAACGCGATCGTCGCTCGGGAGCTGGGCATCGAGGAGGCGGAGCGCTTCCTCGAGTGGGGCTACGGCGGCCGCCTGTCCGAGCCGGTCTCGCTCGATCAGCTCGGTGCCAGTTTGCAGCGGATCACCGGCCGTGAGCCCGTCGCCTTCGAGGGCGGCCCGGAGCGGATCGAGCGTGTCGCCATCATCACCGGGGGCGGGGCGAAGCTGATCAAGGAGGCAGCGGCCGCCGGCTTCGACGCCTACATCACGGGCGAGCCGGCCGAGCCGACGCTCCACCTGGCCCGCGAGCTCGGCATCCACTTCCTCGCCGGCGGGCACTACGCAACGGAGACCTGCGGGATCAAGGCGCTCGCCGAGCGCCTGGCGGACCGGTTCTCTCTCGAATGGGAGTTCGTCGACGTCCCCGTTCCGGTGTAAAGTTCGAGAGGTGTCCGGCAGGAGGTCGAGCGAGTGATGAGCCGCCCAGCCGACACGCGAGCTTTCGAGCCCGTCACGCCTTGCGGCGGCGGGCCTTTTTTGTGCGCGAAATCGAGAAGAGGAGGAGCGTAATGCCGAACCACTTGACGCCCGAGGAGCTGTCGAAGGAGGTCGGGATGGAGCGCGAGCAGGTCATCGCTCTCTGCCTGCAGGAGGGTGTTCCGATCTATCACGGGAAGATCGACAAGACCCTCTTCGCAGCACAGCTTCAGGCCACGGGCGTCGGAACCGCCCAGCCGCTCCAGCACCACTAGGGAAACCGAAGCTACTTGCGGCCGGCGGCGGCGCGCTTGCGCGTCCCGTTCGTCGGTGAGCCCTTCGCCTTCCCGCGCGCGGGCGCCTTCTTCTGCTTCTGCGCCTGGTCGACGCTCTGGCGGAGTGCCTCCATGAGGTCGATGACCGGAGTCTCCGGCACCGGTTCGGGCCGCTGGATCTCCTCGCCCGCCAGTTTGGCCTCAAGCATCTGGCGAAGGTCGCGCCGGTACTCGCTCACGAGGGCCTCCGGCTCGAACTCGCCGGCGAGACTGTCGATCACCTGCCGGGCCAGCGCGAGCTCGGCTTCCTTCACCTCGGTGTCGCCAACAGCCTCCTCGACCTCGGCCTGTGAGCGGACATCCTCGGCGACGAAAAGCGTCTCGAGTGCGAGCGCGTCGCCGCGCGGACGGATGAGCGCGAAGTTCTCCTGGCCGCGGAGGACGAAGCGACCGACGGCGCCCATTCCGCTCTCCTGCAGCGCGCGGAGCAGAAGGACGTAGGGCCGCCGCTGGGCCGCCGCGGAGGCCGGCGCCAAGTAGTACGTCCGGTCGAAGTAGACCGGGTCGACCTGCTCGAGCGGGATGAAGCTCGTGATCTCGATCGAACGCGAGTCGTCCTGCTGCATGATCGCCTCGAGGTCAGCGTCCTCGACGAACACGAACTCGCCCTTCGCGACCTCCCAGCCCTTTACGAGCTCGTCCGACGGAACCTCGCGGTCGTGGACGGGGCACCAGCGCTTCTGCTTGATCGGCGTCCCGCACTCGCGGTGCAGCGTGCGGAAGCTGACGTCCGACTGGCGTGCTGCAGGCTTCGTGGCCAGGGCCAGCCCGACCGGGATATTGACCAGGCCGAAGGTGATCGAACCGTTCCAGATCGTGCGCATAGCGGTCTCCGAAGTGTAGAGGGACCACGGTTTTTCTCCCTGCACGTGGGGTTTCCTGCGAGAGCCACCGGCGCCGCCGAGTCGGCGCCTCATTACGATGAGCGTGTGGCAGTCGAGCTGGAGCGCGCGACGGGGACGAGGACGATCGCGGAGCTGTGGCGTCGCGCTGCCTCCCGCGAGGGCACCGCCTACCTCGTCGAACACGACGGCGAGTGGCACAAGGTTTCCTGGGACGAGGCGACAAGGGCGGTCGACGAGATCGCGAACGGTCTGCTCTCGCTCGGGGTGGGCAAGGGCGACGCGTTCGGGATCCTGGGCCGAACCAAGCTCGAATGGGTGCTGTTCGACTTTGCGCTGGGCTCGATCGGAGCGATCGGCGCCGGGATCTACCCGTCGCTGCCGCCGAGGGACTGCGCGTACGTGCTGGATCACTCCGACGCCGTCGGCGTGCTCGTCGAGAACGACGAGCAGCGCGCGAAGATCGACGCGGAGCGGCCGAATCTGCCCAAGTTGAGCCACGTTGTCGACTTTGCCGGACTCGACGACCTGCGCGCCCAAGGGCGGGAGTACGCCGCAGCCAACCCCGGCGCTCTCGAGCAGGCGCGCTCCGCGGTCGGCGAAGACGACCTCTTCACCTACATCTACACGTCGGGCACGACCGGGCCGCCCAAGGCGTGCATGATCACGCATCGCAACTACTACTCGATGGTCGGCGCGGTCGACGACGTGCCGCAGTTCATCGGGCCCGACGACCTGATCCTGCTCTACCTCCCGCTCGCTCACAACTTCGGGCGCTGCCTGCACCTCCTGGCCGGGTACGTCGGCTGCTCGGTCGCGTTCTGCCCCGACCCGGTGCGGGTCGGAGAGCTGGCCGCACAGGTGAAGCCGACGGTGCTGCCGAGCGTCCCGCGCGTCTTCGAGAAGGTCCACACCGCCGTCCTCGAGAGCTTCGACGAGGCCACCGGGGTGAAGCGCAAGCTGATCGACTGGGCGCTCCGTGTCGGGGAACGCGTCAGTGAGCTGAGGCAGAAAGGACAGGCGGTTCCCGCCGGGCTCGCGGTGCAGCACCGGCTGGCGGACAGACTCGTCTACTCGAAGGTCAAGGCGAAGCTCGGCGGGCGGCTCCGCCTCCCGATCTCCGGCGGCGCACCGCTTGCGAAGGAGATCGCCGAGTTCTTCCACGTGATCGACATCCTGATCTGCGAGGGCTACGGCCAGACCGAGTGCACGACGGCCTCGAACGTGAACATGCCGACGCGGTTTCGTTTCGGCACGGTCGGCCCCGCGATCCCGGGCATCGAGGTCCGGACCGCCGACGACGGCGAGGTGCTCGTGCGCGGGGCGAACCTCTTCGCCGGCTACTACAAGGACGAGGCGGCCACCCGGGAGGTCGTCGACGCGGACGGCTGGCTGCACACCGGAGACGTCGGCTCGATCGAGGACGGCTTCCTCACCATCACCGACCGGAAGAAGGACATCATCGTCACCGCCGGCGGCAAGAACGTCTCGCCCCAGAACCTCGAGAACGAGCTGAAGGCGTCCAAGTACGTGTCACAGGCGCTCGTGATCGGGGACCGCCGGCCCTTCTTGACCGCGCTGATCACGCTCGACGAGGCCGCGAAGGGTCTGAGCGACGCCCAGGGCCTGATCCAGGAGGTCGTGGACGAGGTCAACCGCGACAAGGCGTCGTTCGAGCAGGTCAAGCGGTTCGCGGTCCTGGCGCGCGACTTCTCCGCCGAGCACGACGAAGTCACCCCCACGCTGAAGCTCAAGCGCAAAGTCTGCGCCGAGCACTTCGCCTCGGAAATCGAAAGGCTTTACTCAGCTCCGCGCAGCTAGCGGCGGGACGGGGTTTACCCGCTCCCTGAACCGCTCAATGTCGGGTCGTTCGACGAGCTTGGCCGGAGAGCAGATCTACGGGATCGATTCCTTCAGCGGCCGGCTGCTCGTGAGCCCGGACCTCGGTCGAACATGGAGTCGCCGCGGCTTGCCCGCGCCCGTCTTCGACCTTGTCCCTCACCCACGTCGTCCAGGAGTCGTCCTCGCCACGACCGGGTCAGCGACGGAATCGGCCTCCTCGCCTGGCCCGAGACTGACCGTCTCTACCTCGTGAGTCAGGGAGGCCAGGTCTTCGAGAGCCCCGACGCGGGCGCGCGCTGGCGCCAGGCCGGGAACCTTCAGGGGCAACCTGCGGCCCTATTCGGAGCAGGGCCGCAGGATCTCTACGGCGCGCTGCACGACGGCACGATCACTCACTCGCCCGACGGAGGCGTTTCCTGGGTCGTGCGCACGCGACCGTAGCGTCGCCGGGCGCACCGAGATTGGGGGTCAGTGTCCGCCGCCCGCGTGCTTCTCCATGATCGCGATCTCGCGCTTCTGGGCCTCGATGATCCGGCCGGCCAGCTCCTTGATCTCGCCGTGCTGGCCGCCCTCCTCCGCGAGCTCTGCCATGCTGATTGCTCCGCGGTGATGGTCGATCATCATCGAGGCAAACGCTTGCTCGACATCGGCGGCGCCGGAAAGATCCGATCCGTCGTGCTGCATCCCCATCTCCGCTTCTGACAGCCCGAGTATGTCCGCGCCCTTCGGGTCGATCGCGGACGAACCGAACCAGGCTTCTCGCCAGTCGCGCATCTGGTCTATCTCCTCCTGTTGGGTGCGAATGATGTCCTCTGCGATCCTTACGAGCTCGGGCTGCGACAAGCCGGCGAGCATCGCGGCTCGCGCCATCTCGATCGCCCCTTCGTGGTGCGGCACCATCCCATCGATGAATGCACGGTCGAACGGAACCGACGACGACGCCGCGTCCTGTCCCTCGCCCTCGGCTCCCTCACCGTCTCCTCCGCAGCCTGCGAGAGCGGCAACCGCCGCCAGAGTGGCAAGCCCCAGTACATGCTTCATCTCATCCTCCTGATGTGTCTTGTCCGTGATCCGGGTCGGGACGCCCAAACGCGCAGCGCCTGGCTGGATCTCACATCAAGAAGCGCTGAAGCACGGCCGGCGACCCTCGCGCCCGGCCTTCGTCACTCGTAGAACACCAACGCTTCGGCTGAAGGCCGGCATGAGCACCGGCGGCGGCTGGAGAAGGCTCCGGCTTCCAGGCAATCGCCGCCGTCGCGAAGACGGTGAAAAGCAGAAGGCAGGCCACCAGGGCGCCGTGCTCCGAGTGATCCTCGTGGAGCGACTCGAAGGCTCCGTGACCCACGAAACCGAGGACGAAGAGCGTGAAGGCGATCGTCGCGAGCCGCCGAGGTTGCATGGCAGCCAGGCTAGCGAGCGGCCACGCGCATTGACGATCTAGCCGCCTGGTTCTCTACTAGAGCCTGCGAGCGCCCACCCAGGTGGACGAGTACCAGCCGGTGATGGGCGAGATCTTCACGACGTCGCCGGTATGCGGCGAGTGGATGAACTGGCCCCCGCCGATGTAGATCCCGTTGTGGCCAAGGCCGTTGAAGAAGACGAGGTCTCCGGGTTGGAGCTGGCTGCGGTCGACCGGCGTGCCGAGGCCGTACTGGGCAGCCGCGTTGTGCGGCAGCGAGACGCCGACTTTCGCGTAGACGTACATGATGAAGCCGGAGCAATCGAACCCCGTAGCCGGCGTCGATCCTCCATAGAGATACGGGATCCCGAGGTACTGCATAGCGATCCCGACGACCCCTCCGTACTTGGCTGGGCCGGCGCTCGGAATCGGGCTCGGGCTCGGTGCGGCAGCAGAGGACTCGGGAGCCGCGGCCAGCTCAGGGATCAGCGGCTGCGGCGCCGCGAGTCGCGCGCGGGCCTGACGCTCGAGCTCTACCTGGCGGCGGCGCTCGGCGGCCTGAATCGCGACGATCTCGGACTTGATCGACGAGAGCAACCGCTGCCGCTCGCCGAGTCGGCCCTCGATCGAGGACTTGTGCGCGGCACGCTCGGCGACGAGCCGGGTCTGCTGCCCCCGAGCCTTCCGAAGGCCGGCGCGGGCGCGGCGCATGTCTGCGCGGAAATCGATCACGTCCGAGAGCACCTTCGAGTCCTGTTCCGACACCCGGGAGACGGTCTCGAGTCCATCGAGCAGCTCCTCGAGGCTCTGGGAGCCCACGAGCACGTCGAGCGTGGAGTCGGTCTCCTCCGACGTGTAGATCGCCACCATGCGAGCTGCGAGCACGCGCTGCGCCGTACCAAAATTGTCGGCGGCGATCGTGAGGTCTACGCGGTTCTCGTTCAGGTCGCCCTGGATCGCCTCGAGCCGCTCGTTCGCCAGGTTGAACGCGTCGACCGCGTGCTCGAGCGAGGCGTCGAGCGACTGGATCTGGGCGAGGACGGACTGGGCCTGTGCTCGTTTGGACGAGACACCGGCCGGCTCGGCGGTCGCGCTGCCTGCCACCAATAGAGCGGCGACGAACGAAATCGTGATTGCTGTGAGCTGAGACTTACGCAAGAACATGCCGTCGATCGGAGCGCCGGCAAGACCTGGCGCACCACACCGTTCTCCTAATTCACGGGGACAGGCTGAATCCTGTCCCCGTCAACTTGGAATCCGTCACAAGTTCGGCACCCTAACAACGGTTCCGGATAGCCGCAACGGGGTAACACCATAGCTGTGGTACGGTCGCCGCTCGTGCGCGGGCCAGGGAGGGGATTGCGAACGTTGGGCGTCGTCGTGCTCTGCGGCGTGGCGGTCGGCGTGCTTTTGCCTGCCGCCGGCGGCGCAGAGACTCCCCAGGATCTTCAAGCTCAGGCAGACGCGCTTCGGGCCCGCAACGACGCGCTTGCCGCCGGCTCCCAGTCCGCCCTCGCCAACCTGACGTCGATCGAGAGCCGTCTCGCACAGGCGAGAGCCGAGCTCGCCTCGTTCCGCGCCCGTTCCGCGCAGGTCCGGGAGAAGCGTCGGGCCGCCGCCCAGGAGCTCGGGATCACGCGAGGCTCACTCCGAGCCGCCCAGAAGGCGCTCGGGCTGCGCCTGAGGACGCTCTACGAGGAAGGGGACACGGACGTGCTCGCGGTGATCCTCGGGGCGGGCTCGCTCGACGACGCGTTGAGCGCTGTCGAGACGCTCGATCTGGCCGCGCGGCAGGACGAAGACCTCCTGCTCAGTGCCCGCGCCGCCTCCAGGCGGCTGGTCCGCCTCACCGCGGCGCTAGCGATCCGACAGCGGGAGCTCGACCAGCTCGCGGCAGCCCGCGCGGCCGCCACGGCTTCGCTCGCCGACGCGCGCGCCGCTCGGCTCCGGACGATCGCCTCCCTAAACGCGGCTCGCAGCGCGAACTCCGGTGAGATCGTCGAGCTCGGCCGGCGCGCCCGCACCCTGGCGACCGTGCAGGCGGCTCCGCCGACCCCGGTCGCCACGCCTGGCGCCCCGAGCATCCCCGCCGGCCCCGCCTCGGCAGGCGTGCGCTCGCTGACCGTCGTGGCGACGGCCTACGCGCTGCCGGGACGAACGGCGAGCGGCCGACCCGTCGGCTGGGGCGTGGTCGCCGTCGACCCCTCGGTGATCCCGCTCGGCTCGCGCCTCGCGGTCCCGGGCTACGGAATGGGTGTCGCGGCCGATACGGGTGGCGCGATCCAGGGCGCCAGGATCGACGTTTGGTTCCCGACGGTCGCGCAGGCTCTCGGATGGGGCAGTCGCACCGTGACGGTGACCGTCTACCCGAATTAGACAGGCGAGCGGGCCGCACCGACAATATGACCATGGTGACCGATCCCGCAGGCCACCCAGACACATTGGGCGCCGAGCTGCGCGTGATGCTCGTGGACGACCACGACCTGTTCCGCACGGGCCTCCGGAACCTCCTCGAGGAGCAGGGCGTCCACATCGTCGCCGAGGCACCCGACGGCGGCATGGCGCTGCAGCTCGTCCGGGAGCTGGCGCCAGATGTCGTCGTCATGGACCTGAACATGCCCGGCATGAACGGGATCGAGGCGACCCGGGAGATCACGCGGCTCGCACCGCTGACCCGAGTGCTCGTCCTGACCATCTCGGACGAGGACGGCGATGTCCTGGACGCGATCCTCGCCGGCGCCTGCGGCTACCTCATGAAGGACTCGTCCATCCAGGACTTGATGCAGGGCATCCGCGCGGCGTCGGTCGGCGAGTCGCTGATCTCGCCGCACATCGCCTCGAAGGTACTTCAGCGAATTCGCGCCGCGAGCGTCGATTCCGGCATCGGGGTCGCCCGGACGGAGCTCTCCGACCGCGAGACCGAGGTCTTGCGCCTGATCGCGAACGGCAAGGACAACGCTGAGATCGCGTTGGATCTCCACATCAGTCCGAAGACGGTCAAGAACCACATCTCCAACATCCTGATGAAGCTTCAGATCGAGAACCGCATCCAGGCAGCCGTTTACGCCGTGCGGTCCGGGCTGGTCTAGCTGTCCTGACCACGGAGGTGTGAGACGCGGCTGATCGGCGGTCGCGCCCCGAGCGAGCTGTGCGGGCGACGTCTGTTGTACCAGCGCAGGTACCCGCCGAGCGCCCGCGCACGGGCGACGCTGGAGGGATAGCTGCGCGCGTAGGCCCACTCGGTGAGCAGGGTCTGGATGAAGCGCTCGGCTTTGCCGTTCGTGCGCGGACGGTAGATGCGCGTGTAGCGGCGCTGGATGTCGAGGCAGCGCGTGGCCTCGATCCAGGTGCGCGCGTGGTAGGCCTTCGCGTTGTCGGTCAGCACGCGCTCGACGGCGATGCCGTGCTCGGCGTACCAGGCGACCGCCCGCGCGAGGAAGCGTGCGCAGCTGGCTGCGTCGCGGCCGGCGAGGAGCTCGGCGTAGGCAAGCCGCGAGTGGTCGTCGATCGCGACGTGCAGCTGCTGCCAGCCAGCCCTGCGGTTGCGCTGCGGGCGGCCGGCCTCGGCGCCGAGCACGCGCTTGCCGGGCTCCCAGAAGCGGCCGAGCTGCTTCGTGTCGACGTGCAGCAGCTCGCCCGGCCGCTCCCGCTCGTAGCGGCGCGCGCAGCGCGCGGCGGCAGCACCGGGTCGCGGCAGCCGCGAGCAGCCGTTCCGGCGCAGCACCTTGCCGATCGTCGAGGGCGGGTGCGCCACGAGCCCGGACAGGCGTACCGGTCCGTAGGCCGTGCGGCGGCGGGTCGCGACGATCCGCTCCTCCGCCTCGGCCGACAGGCGCCGTGGCTGCCGGCGCGGGGTTGACCGTCGGTCCTGAAGCGCCGCCCAGCCACCCTCGCGGTAGCGCCGCCAGAGCCGGTAGGCGGTCGCTCGGCTGCAGCCGCCGCTGGCCGCCGCCAGCGGCGGGCTCACTCCCTCTTCGATCGCGGCGACGACCTCGCAGCGCGACTCCCACGAAAGCCGCTTCCGTCGGGGACGCTCACTAGCCTGCGTCATTCCGGGCCTCCTCGCTGAGCTTGGGGTCTTCGACAACCCGCAAGCTCACGGGAGGCCCGGACGGATCAGATCCGTCTCACAGGTCTGTGGTCATTACATCTAGCTAGGCGACTTTCGCTTCCGCCGCTTCGGCCCGGAGGTTCGAAAGGAGGCTGCGAAGGGCGAGCAGGTCTTGCTTCGTGCGGGCGAGCCGGCGAGCCGTTCTCGAGAGCTCGCGAGCCTGCTGCTCGCTGCTCCCGTCATCCAGTTCGGCGGCGAGCGTCCCGATCGAGCGCTCGAGGCGGGCGCACTCGCCGTCGAGCTTCAGCGCCCACGCATACCCGTCGGTGAGCGTCTCCTCGAGGCGGGTCTGGCCCGGATGGTCTCCGCGTTCCAGGTCGATGAGGAGCACTTCGAGGCGATCTCTGACCGATGCAAGCTGGTTTGCCATTTTCTGTCTCCCGGTGAGCTCGGCTCGATTATCGATGCCCCGGCGGTCGTTTCCTATAGGCCGACCGGCCCATCTTTGCGGTCGATAGGACCTACAATGCGCCGGTGCCGCGCCGCTTCCTCGCTGCCCTCGCCGTCAGCGCGGTCGCCTTCTCGGCCGCCGCGACTGCACCCGCGGGCTCCTCGAAGCCGGAACTGGCGACGAGGCTCGCCCGTGCGCTCGCCGTGCCGCATGTGCAGGCCCGGCTCTCGGGCGCGGCCGCCGTAAACCTCGCGACCGGCAGGACCGTCTTCCTCCGCCATCCCACGCTCGCGCTCGTGCCCGCCTCGAACGCCAAGCTCGCCGTGGCCTACGCGTCGCTCGCTCTGCTCGGCCCGGAACACCGGCTCGACACCGTCGTCTACGGGGAGGGCGAGCTGCTCGGCTCGACCTGGAAGGGCGACCTCGTGCTGAAGGGATTCGGCGACCCGACGCTCTCCCGGGCCGATCTCGGTGCGCTCGCCGGCCAGATCCGCGCCGCCGGAATTCGGCAGGTGACGGGCGGAATCGAGGCGGACGAGTCGTATTTCGACTCCCGCCGGACGGGCCCGGCTTGGAAGGCGAGCTACTACATCGACGAGTCGCCGCCGCTCTCTGCCCTCACAGTCGACCGAGCGCGGTTCCGCGGCTGGATGACGCGCGAGCCGGCGATCACGGCCGGTTCGCAGTTCCGCCTCGCACTCCGCGCGGCCGGCGTGGGTGTCCGTGGCCGCGTGGTCACCGGCGTCGCCGATCCGCTCGCCGAGCAGCTGGCGACGACCGCTTCGCCGCCACTCGCGCGGATCGTCGCGTACATGAACCGAGAGAGCGACAACTTCACCGCCGAGCTGCTCTTGAAGCAGCTGGGCGCCGTCGACGAGGGTCGCGGGACGAGCGCGGCCGGCGCCAAGGCGGTGCGAGGGGCGCTGCACGAGGCCGCAATCCCGCTCGCCGGCGTGCGGATCGTCGACGGTTCCGGTCTGTCTTCCCTGAACCGCCTCACGGCCGCCGCCCTCATCGGGATTCTCGTCGTCGCCTGGAACGATCCGGCGATCCGCCCGTCCTTCGTCCGCTCACTCGCCGTCGCCGGCGTCAACGGGACACTCG
>JBKKAR010000213.1:0-7436 GCA_046714355.1 Gaiellaceae bacterium
TGCGCCTCGGAGTCCTCGATCTGCTTCGGCGGCGCCTTCATCAGGTAGGCGCTCGGAGCCTCGAGCGCGCCCGAGATCCCGTTGTTCAGCGCCAGCTTGGCGAGCCGGACGGCGTCGATCACGATGCCGGCCGAGTTCGGCGAGTCCCACACCTCGAGCTTGAGCTCCAGGTTGAGCGGGACGTTTCCGAAGGTCGTTCCCTCCATCCGGATGTACGCCCACTTGCGGTCGGTCAGCCAGGGCACGTAGTCCGACGGGCCGACGTGGACGTTCTTCTCGCCCAGGTCGTAGTCGAGCACGGAGGTCACCGCAGTCGTCTTCGAGATCTTCTTGGACTCGAGACGCTCGCGCTCCAGCATGTTCAGGAAGTCCGAGTTCCCGCCGACGTTCAGCTGCATCGTCCGGTCGAGGCGCACGCCGCGATCCTTGAAGATCTGCGTCAACACTCGATGCGTGATCGTCGCGCCGACCTGCGACTTGATGTCGTCGCCGATGATCGGAAGGCCGCGCTCCTCGAACTGCTTGCGAAAGTAGCCGCCCTTTGCGATGAAGACCGGCATGCAGTTCACCATCGCGCAGTCGGCGTTGAGGATCTGCTCCGCGTACCACTTCGTCGCCAGCTCGGAGCCGACGGGGAGGAAGTTGACGACCACGTCCGTGTCCGTCTCCTTGAGGATCCGGACGACGTCGTCGGTATCGCCCGGCGCCTTCTCGACAACCTCTGAAAGGAACTTGCCGATGCCGTCGTGGGTCATCCCGCGCGAGACGGTGACGCCGGTCTTCGGGACCTCGGCGAACTTGATGGTGTCGTTCGGGTGTCCCCAGATCGCCTCGGAGAGATCCTTGCCGACCTTGTCCGAGGTGACGTCGAACGCGGCCGTGAACTCGATGTCGCTCACGTGGTAGCCGCCGAGGTCGACGTGCATCAGTCCGGGCACGAACTGGTCGACAGGAGCGTCCTTGTAGAACTGCACGCCCTGGAGCAGTGAGTTCGCGCAGTTGCCGACGCCGATGACGGCGACGCGGACGCGCTCCTCGCTCCCAGGGGACTTTCCGTTGCTTGCTGACATGTGCTTCGTTGTCCTCCTCTCGGCCGGTGCGCCAAGGCGCTCGGCCAACATCTCGTTGATGAGCTCGTTTGTGGTCGTGCGCCGCTCGGCGGCGCGCTGCTGAAGCCTCTGCTTGAGCTCCGCTGGCATGCGCAGGAGAACGTCGCCGGCGCCTTTCGGGGGCGACCCTTTCCGTCCCGTCGGCTCGAAGGGAACGGCGAAGCGCGACGCCAGGATCCCGACGGCAATGTCGTTGAGGTTGCTCCGACGGTCGGCGACTTCGGCCGCGAGGCGCTCCTTCAGCTCACCCGGCATTCGGACGAGCACGTCCTTCCTGCTAGCACTCAAGTGCTATCAGGATAGCTCAGGTGTTCTTGAGCTGCCTGCGAACGTGGAGGACGCGCTGGATTACGGTCAGCCAGGCGGTGACGTTCAGGAGGTAGACGGCCCACGGGAGCACTCCCCAGGGAGCGAGAAAGAGGCCGGCGACGATCACCGAGACGCGCTCGGCGCGGCTCCCGAGCCCGACGTCGCCTTTGAGTGAGAGGGCCTCGGCCTTGGCGCGGGTGTAGCTGACCAGGAACGACGCGGTCATGGCCGCGAACGTCGCGGCGAGCGCGACCTCGTTCCCGTCCCGTGCGAAGACGAGCGCGATCGCTCCGAGCATGACGGCCTCGCCGACCCGGTCGGTCGTCGAGTCGAGGAAAGCGCCGAACGGCGTCCCCCGCCCGCTCTGGCGGGCGAGCGCGCCGTCGAGCACGTCCAGCAGCGAGCCGGCCAGGAAGAGGAGCGCACCGGCCCAGAACCAGAGCAGCTCGTTCCGGTACTCGAAGTAGACGGCGACGGCGGCGACGCCGCAGACCGAAAGGCCGAGCGCCGTCAGCGCGTCGGGCGTGACTCGCGTTCGGGCCAGTCCGGCCATCGCGCGGAACGCGATTCGGCGGGCGCCCGTGGTGTACCCCTCCTTGACGCGCAGAAGCGCGTTTTCGCGCGCCACTAGTGCCTCTTCAGGAGGGGCACTAGGCCAGGGCGGGGCGGCGTCGGGCGAGGAAACGGCGAACCTCGCGCCGGTACACAACCGGTGCCGCGACGGCCGCGACGAGGATGCCCGCCGCGATGTCGAGCCAGAAGTGGTTGCCGGTTGCGATCACCGAGAACCAGACCCACGCCGGCCAGATCAACCAAACAGCTTTGAGGACGGGCGACCGGACGAAGACCGCCAGCGCGATCCCGACGATGAGCGCGTCGGCGGAGTGGAGGCTCGGCATGGCCGCATACGGGTTCGAGGCCAGCTCGACGAAGCTCGAGCCGTGATTCGGCGAGCCGAGGCCGGCGAGGGTGTCCACGAAGCCGAACTCGGGGAACATCCGCGGAGGCGCCGTCGGGAGCAGCACGTAGCCGAGGAGCCCGATCACGTTCGCGAACATCAAGACGTTCCGGAACCGGGTGAAGGAATCGTGTCGCCGTAGGTAGACCCAGAGGAGCGCCAGTCCGACGACCGCGAACTGCGACAGCCAGTACGTCCACTGCATCGTGACCGCGAGCAGGTGCGAGGACTGCGTCCAGCTCTGGAGCGACAGCTCCCAGAGCCCCGTTGCGCGACTCTCGAGATCGATTACGCCGCGTGCGTTCTCGAACGCCTTTGCGGGGCTGCGGTCGGCCATTCCGCGCGCGAGCTGGTAGGCGAAAACGAACCCGAACCAGATCAGCAGCTGTCGAAAGAGATCGAGCCAGCCGCGCGGAAGTACGCGGCCCTGAGTCGCGGTGGCGGCGGTCATCGGGCGATTCTACTTCGAGAGGCGGAAGTACCGAAAGCTCTTGATATCTCGCAAATCACCAAATTGCGATATCCAACGCTGATGAATCAGCTCTCCCGCGAAGCGATCGAGGAAAGCGGCTACCGGCGCGAGGGGTTCGCCGAGCATTACGACGCCTATCGTCCCGTCCCGCCGCCCGTCCTCCTCGACACCCTCGCGCGGTACGTGGCCGGCCCGCCGCCTCGCCGTGTAGTCGATCTCGGCAGCGGAACCGGCCTCTCCACGCGGGCGTGGGCGGATCGGGCGGGTGAGGTGATCGGCGTCGAGGCGAATCCCGCCATGCGTGCGGTCGCCGAGGCCCGAACGACCGGGACGAACATCCGGTACGTCGAGGCCTTCGCCGCGGAAACGGGTCTGCCCGCCGGTTCGGCAGACCTCGTCACCTGCTCGCAGTCCTTTCACCGGATGGAGCGGGAGCCCGTTCTCGCGGAAGCCGCGCGGATCCTTCGTCCGGGAGGCGTGTTCGCCGCGTACGACTACGACGTCCCACCCGTCATCCACCCAGAGGTCGACCGAGTCTTCGCCGAGCATCTCCGCCTGCGAAGGCATTTCCGTGACCTGCATGAGGTCGCGGCGGGGTGGACGCGGACGCCCAAGGTCGAACACCTCGCCGCGATCCGCGAGAGCGGGCTTTTCGCCTTCGCGCGGGAGCTCGTGCTCCACGACGAGGCCGACGCCGGGGCGGACGACGTGCTCGGCCTTGCCCGGAGCCTCGGATTGGTTCCCGAGCTCCGCGCGCTCGGCGTGACCGACGAGGACCTCGGCCTCCTGCGGTTGGAGGAGACTGCCCGGCGAGTGCTCGGCCGCCGCCGGCTGCCCTGGCTGATCGGCTACCGCGTCCGCCTGGGCGTGAGGTAGCCGCTAACCGCCGATCTGGCTCATCGAGCGCGACGCGCGCACGAAGCCCGCATCGTTGATCTTGTGCTTCAGCTCCTTGTGCTTCACGGCCCAGCGGACCAGCGCCGCCAGCTGCTCATCGCTCGCGCCGTTCCGGAGCGGCGTCTTCAGATCCCACTCGCGCCGGGAGAAGAGGCACGTCCGCAGCTGGCCGTCCGCCGTGAGCCGGATCCGATCGCAGGACGAACAGAATGGCTCTGACACCGGGTTCACGAACCCGATCTCGCCCTTGCCGTCGGCGAAGCGGAATCGCCGCGCCGTCGAGGACGCCTTCGCGGGGATCTCGACGAGCGGCCAGCGCTCCTCGATCAGGGCCCTGATCTCGCCGCCGGTCAGAACGTCGTCGGCGTCCCAGCGCTCCTCGGCGTCGAGCGGCATGAACTCGATGAAGCGCACGACGTAGGGCTTCCGGCGGGCGAGCTCGGCCAGCGCCGGAACCTCCTCCTCCGTGAAGCCGCGAATCGCCACGCAGTTGACCTTGATCGGCCCGAGCTCGGGGTACTGCTCCGCTGCCTCGAGCCCGGCCAGGACACGGTCGAGCGCGTCGCGCCGAGTGATCTCGGCGAACCGGACGTGCGACAGCGAGTCGAGCGACACGTTGAGCCGGCGCAGGCCGGCCGCGACGAGCGGGCCGGCGTAGCGGTCGAGCAGTACGCCGTTGGTCGTCAGCGAGAGGTCGGTGACGCCGGCGATCGGCGACAGCATCGAGACGAGGGTGGGGAGGTCGCGGCGCGCGAGCGGCTCGCCCCCGGTGAGGCGGACCTCCTCGACGCCCATCGCGGCCAGTATCCGGACGACCCGAGTGAGCTCCTCGAAGCTCAGGAGCTCGTCACGGCCGAGCCACTCGAGCCCTTCCGCCGGCATGCAGTAACGGCACCGGAAGTTGCACTTGTCCGTGACGGACACGCGCACGCTCTTGATCTCGCGGCCCCAGCCGTCGGTGAGGGAATCCATACGGGAGAGCCTACCCCGAGGTTTCAGGCTTGCCTCGCGGCGAAACACTGGCCAGACCACTCCCGAAAGGAGCACGAGATGTCGGATTGGCAGCAGGAAGGTCAGGGCGGCGGCGCCACGGAGGAAGGCGGCTCGACCGGCGGCGCCACGGAGGAAGGCGGCTCGACCGGCGGCGGCATGGAACAAGAGGGCCAGGAAGGCGGCTCCACGGGCGGCGGCACCGAGGAGGGCGGCTCGATGGGCGGCGGCTCCGAAGGCGGCGGCACGGACGAGGACACGGGCGGCCAGCAGGCCGGCTGACCGGAAGCCGCGAAGTTCTCGACTGAGGGCGCCGAAAGGCGCCCTCAGTCGTAGTTCGATCGATTTAGACTCGCGGCGTGGCGACCGCCGCGCTGATCCTCGTCACGGCGGTCTGGGGCATCACGTTCGTCCAGGTCAAGGACGCGGTGGAGCTCTATCCGCTCCTTGCGTTCCTCGCCGTCCGGTATGCGATCGCCACGGTGGCGCTCGCGCCGCCCGCGCTCGGCCGGCTCCGCACACTCGGCCGCGAGGGCTACGTCGCCGGCGCGTTCCTCGGCGTCCTGATTGCGCTGGGGATCGGGCTCCAGACGGCCGGGCTCGAGCGGACGACGGTCACGAACACGGGCTTCATCACCGGCCTGTATGTCCTCTTCACGCCGCTCCTGGCCCTCGCGCTCTTCCGCGCGCCAATCCCGCGGCAGCTCTGGTTAGCGGTCGGCCTCGCCCTTGTCGGGCTAGCGATGCTCTCGGGTGTGCCCGAGGGCTCGGCGGCCGGTGACGGGCTCGTCCTTGCCAGCACCGTCGCCCAGGCGCTGCAGATCGTGATGGTGGAGCGGTACGCGAACCGGTTCGACGTCTTCGCGCTCACCTTCGTCGAGGTCGCCACCGCCTGTCTCGTCTTCGGCGCGATCGCTCTCGCCGTCGGCGACCTCTCGGTTCCCCATGGGACGATCGTCTGGGCCGCGCTGATCGTGACGGGGCTCTTCGCAGTCGCCTTCGCCCTGCTCGTTCAGGTCTGGGCGCAGCGGCGGGTCAGCGCCACGCGGATCGCGGTCGTCTTCTCGCTCGAGACGGTCTTCGCCGGACTGTTCGGTTACCTGCTCGCCGGTGACCGGCTGGGCGCGCTCGGCCTGGCCGGCTGCGCGGTGATCTTCGGAGGCATCGTCCTGGCCGAGCCGGCCGCGGCGGCGACGCTCAGGCGCCTGGTCGGACGCCCCGCGCCCGAGCCCGGGCCTCCACCTCTCGGATGAAGGGCGTCTTCAGCTCGGTGTAGACGTCACGCGAGTGGCCCTCCGCTGCGAGCCGGCGCTTGAACTCGTCGTAGCGCCGCCGCTCGTCCGCGTCCGTTCGGAGCGCGTCGCGGAACATCAGCTGTCGCTCCCAGTGCTCGCCGCCGTGGGCGACGACGTGGACGTGGTGCGTTCGCGGCTCCTTGCGGAAGAACAGCCGTCCGGGGAGACCGTACTCGCCGAGGTACCGGTACCCGAGAGCGTGCATCGCCTCAACCTCGTCGTCCGAGAGCTCGAGGTGGCGCAGTCCCACGAGGACGTCGACGATCGGCTTCGCGCAGAGATCCGGCACCGACGTGCTGCCGATGTGCTCGATGGCCACCGCCCGCCCGTCGAAGATCCCGGAGATCCGGCCCTTCTCGGCCTCGAAGAGCTCCGCCCACGTGGGGTCGTGGTCCACGAGTTCTACGCGATCAGAACTTCCACTCACCGTTCTCTTGAACCACTTCGCCGTCGCATTCGATCCGCCCGCCGTTGCGCAGGTCCTTGACCATGTCCCAGTGGACGCTGGATTCGTTCTTGCCGCCGATCGTCGGCAGGCTGGCGCCGACGGCGAGGTGGATCGTCCCGTACATCTTCTCGTCGAAGAGGGTGTTCTTCATGTAGCGCTGGATTCCGGGGTTGCAGCCGATCCCGTATTCGCCGAGCCTTCGCGCGCCCTCGTCCCGGTCGAGCCTGGTGAGGAGAGCTTCTTCGTTGCTCGTCGCCGAGGCCTCGACGACCTTTCCGCCCTCGTACCGCATCCGTACGCCGTCGACGAGGTCGGGCTCCTGGTAGGCCGGGTACTCGATGAAGCTGACGACGCCCTCGGTCGAGTCTTCCACCGGGCAGTAGAAGACCTCGCCGCCCGGCATGTTCGCGTGGCCGTCGTCGACCTCGCCGGGCCGGCCCTCGAGGCTGAACCGTAGGTCGGTCTCGGCGCCGACGATGCGGACCTCCTTGGCCTCGTCGAACCGGTCCTTGATCCGCTTCATCTTCTCCCCCTCGGCGTCCCAGTCGAGCAGGACAGCGCCGTAGAGGAAGTCCTCGAAGGCCTTCAAGCCCATCCCGGACTCCTGGGCGAGCGCGGGGCAGGGGAAACGGCAGGTGACCCACGGGATCTCCATCTTCAGCCGCCGCTGGAGGAAGCCGGCGTGCGCCGTCTGCACGGCGTCGCGGCGCTCCGACGGCAGGTCGGCGCCCTCTCGCGTGTTCTCGGGGGCGCCGAGGAGCATCCAGGCGTCGACCGTGTCCCAGGTGTGCTGATCGGCGGGCGCCACCTTCTCGAGCACGTCCATCGGCGCCTCCTCGGCCCAGGTCCAGATGAACGGGAGCTGCTCCATCGTGTGGCTGTAACGGACGAGCGGGTAGGCGCCGCGGCGCGCGATCAGCCGGACGACCTCCTCGAGGAGCGGCCGCGCGTGCGGCTG
>JBKKAR010000214.1:0-6971 GCA_046714355.1 Gaiellaceae bacterium
CGCGGGGGGGGGGGGGGGGGGGGGGGCCCCCCCCCCCCCCCCCCACCCCTGCGAACAGGGCCCGCCGTCTCACGGCTTCTGCTGGCCCTTCGTGTTGTCGAACCCGCTTGCCGGGTCGTTCTCGTACGGGAACGACGTGAGGTTCGGGACGTCGTTCGCGTCCACACCGTCGCCGAGGAGGTCGCCGGCGGGATGGCCCTTGAGCTTGCCTGCCACCGCGCGCTCGGCGATGTCGATCACGTCGTCCGTGAGTCGCCTCCCGTTCGGGTAGCCCGCGGTGTCTCCACCGAAGACGCCCAGCCGGTTCGGCGTCGCCGTCGGCGGAATCGAGAGGTTGATCCGCAGCATGTCGGCGAGCTTCGGCCCGGTGAAGTTCAGGCCGGGGACGCCGGTCAGCAGCACGGCGACGAGGTCGTCACGGTTCTTCTCCGGGACGCCGAGGCCGTACAGCTGGTTGATCACCGCGGCCAGGATCGGCTCGCGGTAGTAGCGCTCGAACTCAGCATCCTTCGACGGGCTTAGGGCGTTCCACTTGTCCTTGAGCGTCGTGGGGATGATCACCTCATTGATCAGTGGATTGCCGAGGCGTGACACCTGCACCCACTGCCGTTCCTCGCTGTAGCGGCGGACGCCGTTGCGGCGGTACTGGCGGATCTTCACCCGCGGCCGCTCCGTCGTCGCCCAGACGCCGACCGTGTGGTCGGAGTCGTCGAGCTGCGAGATCGGGATCTGAAGCGCGATCCCGTGCACCGCGTAACCGGCGAAGAAGTCCTTCCCGCCGCCCATGTTCCCGACGCCCCGGCGGATGGCGACGAGATCGAAGATCGCGCCGATGTCCGCGAAGAACGCGTCCTCCCGCTGGCCGGCGAAGACCTTGCCGCCGCCGTTCAGGTTCGTGACCGCGTTCTCGGCCAGCTGCCGGTAGTTCGGGGTCGTTCGCGGGCCGATGTTGTTCGGCGGCGTCACGCCGCGTGCAACAACGGTCTCGTGTTTGCCCATGACGCGGGTGACCGTGTAGTCCTGCACGGTATTGCCGAGGAAGAGTGCGGCCTCGCGGTTCTTGAAGCGGAACCGGTAGGTGACGTCGGCCTTGCCGTCGCCGCTCCGGTCCACGTTGATGATGTACCGGGCCCGCTCGGAGAAGCGGTACCAGTTCGGGCCGGCGGCCGGGTCCTCCGCGGGGATCCAGTTCGCGATCACCGTGAGGGCGTTCGGGGCGTCGAGGCTCCGAAACGCGTAGAGGTCGGTCGTGTCGGCCGACGGATCCTCGGCGATCAGTGGGGCCTCGCGGTGGCTGGACGCGTTGCTTGCCTCGGGGCTTGGCCCTCGGACGACGAGCACTGCGGCGGCGACTGCGATCCCGACGATTGCGAGAACGAGCATGCGCATTCTGTGCGGCTCCTTTCGATTCAGCGCCGGGTTGGCGCCAGGGGTCGCGGCTGATTCGCCGGCCCTTGCTGATCGGTTCGTCGTCAGCCCGAGACGCGTGTGCCGCCGCGGCCCACGAGCGCCGCTTCCGCGGCGTCGAGTGAGGCGATGATCGCCTCACCACCTGTACGGGCCACCACGATCGCCGCCTCGACCTTCGGCCGCATCGAGCCTTCGGCGAGGTCCGGGAGGAGCTTCTCGGCCTCCGCGGCTGTCAGCTCGCGGATCTCCTCTTCCTGCAGAGTGCCGAACCCCCGCTTCACCGCCGGGACGTCGGTAAGGATCACGAGCCGCTCGGCGCCGAGCTCCGCCGCGAGGACGGCGGACGCCCGATCCTTGTCGATGACGGCATCGACGCCGCTGAGTCGGCCACCTTTCCGCACCACCGGGATGCCGCCACCGCCGCAGGCGACCGGAATCGTGCCGGCCGTGATGAGCGCACGCACCTGCTCGACCTCGACGATCTCGAGGGGAATCGGTGAGGGCACTGTGCGCCGCCAGCCGCGCCCACGCTCCTCCACGAGCTTCCAGCCGCGCTCCCGCTCCAGCGAGCTGGCTTGCTCGGACGAGTAGAAGGGGCCGATCGGCTTCGTGGGCCGCTCGAACGCAGGATCGTCCTCGGCGACCACGACGTGGGTCAGCAGGCAGGCGATCGGCCGACCGGCGCTTGGCCCGAGCTCCGTCTCGATCAGCGACCCGATCAGGGCCTGGGTCTGGGCGACGGCGAGGTACAGCGGGAGCGGAGGAACCTCCTCGGCCGCACGCTCTTGGCGCAGCAGCTCGCTGCCGACCTGCGGGCCGTTCCCGTGCGTGATCACGACATCGCCTCCGCGCAGAAGCGGGCCCAGCGCCTCGGCGGTCTCGCGAAGCCGGGCTGCCTGCTCGGCCGCCGTCCCCTTGTCGCCCGCGCGGATCAGGGCGTTTCCGCCCAGCGCGATGACGGTCGTCAAACCAGAGCTTTGTCGCCGATCAGACCGCGCTCCGCAAGCAGGCCGGCGAGCGTCGGCTCGCCGAGCTCCTGGAGGCGGTAGGTGACGCGCAGCGCCGGCTTGTCGATGTCGATCAGCCGGCGAAGGTCGATCGGCGTCCCGATCAGGACGACGTCCGCGTCCGAGCGGGCGATCGTCTCCTTCAGCTCGTCCATTTGCTTGCGGCCGTAGCCCATGGCCGGCAGCAGCTCGGTGATGTGCGGGTACTCCTCCAGGGTCTTCGCGATCGACCCGACGGCGAACGGCCGTGGATCGACGAGGGAGGCTGCCCCGTTCGCCTTCGCGGCGAGGACGGCGGCCCCGTAGTGCATCTCGCCGTGCGTGAGGGTCGGGCCGTCCTCGATCGCCAGGACCCGCTTGCCCTCGATCCGGACGCCGTTCTCCTCGACCGTGATCGGCGAGGCCGCCTGCACGATCTCGGCCTCGGGATTCGCCCAGCGGATCGACTCGAGCACCGTATCGACGCCCTCTTGAGGCGCCGTGTCGACCTTGTTCACGACGCAGACGTGAGCCATCCGCAGGTTGGTCTCGCCGGGGTGGTAGCGGAGCTCGTGACCCGCGCGGTGCGGATCGACGACGACGACGTGGAGATTCGGCTTCACGAAGGGCGTGTCGTTGTTTCCGCCGTCCCAGAGGATCACGTCCGCCTCCCGTTCCGCCTGGTCGAGGATCGCGGCGTAGTCGATCCCGGCGAAGACGAGGTTGCCCTCGGCGAGGTGCGGCTCGTACTCCTCACGCTCCTCGATCGTGCAATCGGCGGCGTCGAGGTCGGCGTAATCCGCGAAGCGCTGAACGGCCTGTTTCGTGAGGTCGCCGTAGGGCATCGGGTGCCGCAGGACGGCGACGCGCTTGCCGTTCTGCCGCAGGAGCCCCGCGATGTGGCGGGTGGTCTGGCTCTTCCCGGAGCCCGTGCGGACAGCGCAAACCGCCACCGCCGGCTTCGACGACGTGAGCACCGTCTGGTGCGGCGAGAGCAGGCTGTACGCGGCGCCGGCGGCGAGCGCTCGGGAGCCGATGTGCATCACGTGCTCGTGCGTCACGTCGGAGTACGAGAAGACGACCTCGTCGACGTCGTGCTCGCGGACAAGTTCTTCGAGCATCGACTCGGGATGAATCGGGATACCGGCCGGATACAGGTGCCCCGCCAGCTCGGCGGGGTAGCGGCGGCCCTCGATGTTCGGGATCTGGGTCGCCGTGAACGCGACGACCTCGTACTCGCTGCGGCCGCGGTAGACGAGGTTGAAGTTGTGGAAATCGCGGCCCGCGGCGCCCACGATCAGCACGCGTCTTCGATCCATGAATAAAGCCTATTCACGTTGCAGGACGTCGGTCGGCGGTCAGCGTTAGAGTCGCGGCATGGCTCGCTTCCCGGATGCGCTCAACGAGCAGGTCGGTCACGAGTTCGCGGCCTCGCAGCAGTACGTCGCCATAGCCGTCCACTACGACAGGGAGTCGCTGCCCCAGCTGGCCGCCACCTTCTACCGCCAGGGGGTGGAAGAGCGGAACCACGCGATGATGATCGTCCAGTTCCTGCTCGACTCGGACCTCCCGGTGCGGATCCCCGGGGTCGGGGGGCCGAAGACCGAGTTCGGGAGCCCGCAGGAGCCTGTCGCCCTGGCGCTCGACCAGGAGAAGCGCGTCACGGATCAGATCAGTGCGCTTGTCGCGCTGGCGCGGGAGGAAGGCAACCTCGTCGGCGAGCAGTTCCTGCACTGGTTCTTGCGCGAACAGCGAGAAGAGGTCGCAAGCATGTCCACCCTGTTGGCGGTACTTGAGCGAGGCAAGGACAACCTCCTCCTCGTTGAGGCATATCTCGCACGACAGCCTGCGGAGGAGAGCCCGCTTGAGGCAGACGCGCCAGTGCCGGCCGGCGGCGCGCTGTAGTAGTTGGCCTTCTTATTCTGCGCCTCGGCCACCGCCTTGCCGAACCGCTTCGAGCGTGAGGGGGCCAGACTCGACCGTCACCCGCCGCTCTGTCGAGGCGACCCTAACCAAATGAGGCTGGGCTCGAAGGCTGCACCGCAACGCTCGTGCGCGACGGCCCTGTCGCCGTTTGTTGGAAGTGCGACAAGGCGCTCGGAGTGACGGGCACCTCCATGGTAAGCGTGCGTTGAAGGTCAGCAACCCGCCAACCGGGTTCTGAACGGTCAGACCCTCACCGGGCGCGCAGTTGATTGCTCGCATGTCACGGTCGACCATCAGCTGCTCCGTTCAGGCGGATCGACGATTCAGTCGCGGAACCCTAGAACTTCTCAGTATTCGCCAAGACCGCGTCAACGTAGAAGAGGAACCCCACCCACGCCGCTACGCGACGAGGCCAAGACGCCGACGCGACGAGGCCAAGACGCCGAGCACGATGAGCGCCAAGCCCGTTCGCCTCATACGCCAAACGGGGTGGCCCAGCGCCTAGAAGCTGGTCTCGGACTTCACGATGAGCCAATCGCCGTTGCGTCGTTCGTAGACGTCTTTGTGCGACTGCTCGGTCGTCCCGCCAAAGTTCCCGGCGAACCCGATCTTGGATCGGTATCGAATCACCGCCTTGTCCCCTCGGACGTTCACCTTGATCGGCGAGATGAGCTCCCACACGACGTAGTCCAACCGGCCCGACCCGACCGCGTCCAGGTACTCGTCCTTGGTGAGCTTCTCACCCACTGGAGTGGTGAGCTCGAAGTCGTCGCCGTGGAGCCTGCGCGCCGTCTCGAGGTCTCGTGCGACTAACGCCCGCACGCGCTCGCGCTCCGTCTCGCGAATGACATCGGCGGGCGCCAGTGGCGTTGCGGCTACCGTCCCTGATCCTGAATCGTCGCCGCCGCACGCGATTGCGTACAGCCCAACCGCGACGCACAGGACCACGATCCCGACCTTCGGAATCATTCGCGAGTTCTACTGTAGAAACGTTCCATGAACAAGAGGCGGGCTCCAGCGCTCGTACTCGGCGAACTCGTGTGGGGTGTCAAAACTCGGTTACCGGCTGCAAATCCGTGATTTTTCGGGATGTGGACCGAGTTTTGGCACCCCCCAGGCCTCTTCGCTCCTGCTGCCGGCCCCACGAGCAGGCTTCGACCCCAACGAGTACCTCGCCCTCTTGGGTGCGCTCGGCGCCCTCGTCGGCGCCTGACCGTGCGCGGCCCCGCCTGCTACCTGACCGCGATCCACTTCAAACTGCGCCCTTAACGCGAACGGGCTCCCGAAGGAGCCCGTCACCAGCGCGCCGCGCTACTCGCCGCAGTCCTCCTCCTCGCGCTCCTCCTCGCACACGCAACCGACAAGGCACGAGGGGTCGATGCCCGAGCCACCGCAACGCGAACACTCCCCCTCGACCTCGACCTCGCTCGAGCCCGCGCAGGCACGGCACAAGACGAGCGCCGAAATGCCGGCCCGGACGCGCGAAGGCCAGTCCTCCCGGCAGCTCGGCAAGTCACTGCTCTGCATCAACTTCCTGTCCTGGAAGTTGCGCGGCGATCGCCCGATACGGGGCCAGCATTAGGTTTGCGGCCTGCGGTGGCAGTAGTCAGCGCGTCCATTTCAGCCTGCGCGCGATTCGAGTCTCTGTCGCGTGCGTCGCGCCCGTGAGCTCTCAGCGGGCTTGGTCATACTGCGATCTCGACGGGCTCGGCGGGCCAACGGCCTCCATCCACGAACTCGACCACGATCCGGTCGCCCGGTTTGCCGCGACCGGGTGACAAAACGACCTGCTTAACGATTTGCCGCAGGATGCGCCGCTGCTCGGGAATCGGCAACTTCTCGAACTCCTGCCTCACACCGATCGGCGTTAGGAAGTCCGATAGCCCGAGCGGAGCGTTCGCCCGCGCCTCGAACTCCGCCAGCGTGGCCTCGGCGTCCGTCAGCGCCATCGCGGGCTTCGAGTCCTGCGGAGGCGTCACACCGAGGAACTCCCTTGCCCGCTCGAACTCCGCCTGAGCCTCCTCGACGGCCAACCGCAGTGCCTCGCGCTGGGCCTCGTCGCCGCCAGGCTGGCGCTTCAGCATCGGCCCGACGTGGGAGAAGGCAAGCGAGAGGATGAAGTCTCGCGCCGTCTCGTAGGAGATGGTGGGGTGTCCGCCGCCGCCCGTGTCGCATCGGAGAACCTGATACCGCTGGCCGTTGCTGCTCTTGTGCATCCCCGCGCTGCATACCGAGCAGCGCACGAGCCCCTGCCCAAGAACATGCCCCTCACCCCGCACGCGCGCCTCGCCCTTCTTCGGTTGCGCCTTCTCCCACTGCCAGACTGGGATCGGCCCGCCCTCGTCCTTTCGATACGCCCTGTTCTCGATCAGGTTGCGGGTCGCCTGCCGCGTCCAGGGCTTCGCCGTCCCCTTCGACTTCGATGTCGGGACGCACGCTGCCGTGAGCAGGTCAGCTGTCTCCTTCCACGAGCCACCGCGAGCGCGGAGCGAGAACGCCTGCTTGATCGTGTCGATGTAGTCGGGGTGCTCGGCCAACGTGCCATCCGTCTGCCGGACGTAGCCCGCGCGCGCAGCACCGATGTGGACGCCTCGCGCCCGAGCCTTCGCCTTCGAGACTTCCCATCGTTCCCGCGACTGCTCACGTTCC
>JBKKAR010000215.1:0-19594 GCA_046714355.1 Gaiellaceae bacterium
GGACGATGACGTCCAGCACGTCTCCGCGGCTGATCACGTCCTCGATGTGCCCGACCCGGCCAGGGCCGACGTTCGAGACGTGGAGCAGGCCGTCCGTGCCCTTCTTGAGCTCGACGAACGCGCCGAACTCCGTCGTCTTGACGACCTTGCCCGTGTAGGTGTCCCCCACCTCGGGCTCTTTCGTCAGCGCGTCGATCGCCGCCATCGCCGCCTCGGCGTTCTTGCCCTCGGTGGCGTAGACCAGGATCGTGCCGTCCTCCTCGATGTCGATCTGGACGTCGTGGTCGCCCTCGAGCGAGCGAATCGTCTCGCCGCCCTTGCCGATGACCATCCCGATGAACTCCGGGTTGATCTTGATCGTCGAGATCCGGGGAGCGTGGTCACGGAGCTGCTCGCGTGACTCGGGAAGCGCCTCCAGCATCTTGTCGAGGATGAACTCGCGGGCCTGCTTCGCCTGGGCGAGCGCGTTCCGCATGATCTCCTGCGTGACGCCGGTGATCTTGATGTCCATCTGCAGCGCGGTCACGCCCTCGCGGGTGCCGGCGACCTTGAAGTCCATGTCGCCGAGGTGATCCTCCGCACCCTGGATGTCCGTCAGGATCACGTAGTCGTCGCCCTCCTTGACGAGACCCATGGCGATGCCGGCCACCGGCGACTTGATCGGCGCGCCGGCGTCCATGAGCGCCAGGGTCGACCCGCAGACCGAGCCCATCGACGACGAGCCGTTCGACTCGAGCGTCTCGGACACGATGCGGATCGTGTAGGGGAAGTCCTCCGAAGCCGGGATGATCGGCTCCAGCGCCCGCTGCGCGAGCGCACCGTGGCCGATGTCACGCCGCTTCGGCCCGCGCATGAACCCGGTCTCGCCGACCGAGTAGGGCGGGAAGTTGTAGTGGTGCATGAAGCGCCGCTCCTGCTCCAGGGAGAGGTCGTCGATGCGCTGACCCTCCTTCGCCGTGCCGAGCGTGAGCAGCGACATGATCTGCGTCTGGCCCCGCGTGAAGAGCGCGGAGCCGTGCGTCCGCGGCGACACGCCGACTTCGCACTCGATCGCCCGGATCTCGTCGGCTGCACGACCGTCCGGCCGCCGCTTGTCGACCGCGATCTTCTTCCGGACGAGGTCCTTGTAGATCGCCTCGGCGGCGCGCTTGACGAACTGGCGCGTGAGCCCGTCCTTCACGGCCGGCGCGTCGCCGTCGACCGTCGCCGGGCCGACCGGGAACCCCAGCTCCACGCTCTCGCCGATACGGTCGAAGAGCAGCTGGCGCTTAGCCGATTTGAGCTCCTTGGAGTCCTGCTCGGCCTCTGTGAGCCCGCGCAGGTCATCCTCGAACTGCTCCCGCACCGGCGCCTCGACGGCCGCCAGGCGGGCCTTGTCGAGGATCATGTCGAGGGACATCTTGTGCTGGAGCTGCTTGAGGATGTCCTCCTCGCTCGAGCTCATCTCGAGCGCCGAACACTCCTCGGTAATGATCTCCTCAGCGATCGCGCCGCTCTCGCGCAGGCCCTCGCTCGTGATCCGCTCGCGGATCCGGTCGCCGAAACGCTCCTCGAGCTCCGAGGTGAGCGCAGGGTCGAGCCACTTCGACTTGCCGACCTGCTCGCGGAGGTCTTCCTGGATCTCGCAGAGCTTGATGATCTCTGCGTGAGCGATCTCGAGCGCCTCGAGAAGCAGGTCTTCCGGGATCTCCTCGGCGCCGGCCTCGACCATCGTCAGGCCGTCCTTCGTCCCGACGACGATGAGGTCGAGCGTGCTCTCCTGCATCTCCTGCAGCGTCGGGTTGATTCGCAGCTCACCCTCGATCTGTGCGATGCGGACAGCTCCGACCGGCCCGATGAACGGAAGCGGCGAGATCATCAGCGCGATCGAGGCGCCGTTGATGCAGAGGATGTCGTGCGGGGTGACCATGTCCGCCGAGAGGACGGTGCAGATCACCTGGACCTCGTTCTTGTAGCCCTTCGGCCAGAGCGGCCGGATCGGGCGGTCGATCATCCGCGCCGTCAGGATCGCCCGCTCCGTGGGGCGCCCCTCGCGCTTGAAGAAGCCGCCCGGGATCTTCCCGGCGGCGTACATCCGCTCCTCGACGTCGACCGTCAGCGGGAAGAAGTCGGCGCCCTCGCGGCCCTCCATCCTCCCCTGCGCCGTCGAGAGCACCATTGTGTCGCCGGAGCGAACAACAACGGCGCCGTCGGCCTGCTTGGCCAGCTTGCCGGTCTCAAAAGAGATTTCCTGCCCGCCGATCTCGACCGAGACGCGAGTCGGGCCCTGCACTGCGATGCTCATCTGTCCTCCATCTTTCCCTTGGAAGGTGGAGGTTTGGGTCAAGGCTCGTTTCTGTGTTGGCGGGGACAGGATTAATCCTGTCCCCGCGATGTCAGAAGAGCCTTCGCCCAAACTTCCACCGTCCGGTTTCGACCTGGGACTACCTTCGGAGACCCAGTTCCTTGATCAGGCTGCGGTACCCCTCGAGATCCTTCTTCTGCAGGTAGTTCAGGAGCCGGCGCCGCTTTCCGACGAGCTTGAGCAGGCCTCGCCGCGAGTAGTGGTCCTTCGCGTGCGCCCGCAGATGCTCGGTGAGGTAATTGATTCGCGCCGTGAGGAGCGCGATCTGCACTTCCGCGGAGCCCGTATCGGCCTCCACGCGGCCGTGCTTGCCGATGATCTCCTGCTTGGCTTCCTTGGTGAGGGTCACCTGTCGACCTCCTCTAGACGAATCCGCAGTCCCCGCCGAGCCATGCGGAAGCTGCATGGCGAGCCGGGTCTGCGGGCGCGGATAGGGTAGCAACGGATGCGCGCCGCCGTCGCTGCCGGACATCCGGCGACAGTGGGCGCCGGCATCGAGATCCTCGAGGCAGGCGGCAACGCCGCGGATGCCGCCGTGGCCGCCTCACTGGCCTCCTGTGTGGCCGAAACGGTCATGACCGGGCTCCTGGGCGGCGGGCACGCAATCGTCCTCTCCGACGGCGATCTCCGCACCCTCGACTTCTTCGTCGCAGTCCCCGGGCTCGGCGCAGAGCCAAGGCCGCTCGAGCTGGAGCAGCTCGCGGTGCCTTTCGGGATCGAGGTCGTCCACTACGAGGTCGGGATCGGCTCGTGCGGCGTGCCCGGCGTGCTCCCCGGTCTGGGAGAGCTCTGGCGCCGGGACGGAAGCCTCCCCTGGGCCCGGCTCGCCGAGCCGGCGGTGCGGCTGGCGCGGGAGGGCGTCGACATGCCGGCGGCCCACGTCGCCTGCCTGGAGATGCTCGCGCCGGTCATGACGATGCGCGAAGGCGGGCGGATCTACTCGCCTTCGGGCCGTCTGCTCCAGACCGGGGAGCGGATGCAGCAGCCCGGCCTGGTCGCAGCCTGCGAAGCGATCGCGGAAGAAGGAGCGGCGAGCCCGACGATCGAGGCCGCCCTGCTCGCTCTGATGGAGGAGCGCGGCGGGCTCGTGACGCGGAAGGACCTCGACTCCTACGAGCCGGTCTGGGGCGAGCCGGGCCGGATCGAGTTCCGGTCCTTCGAGATCGCCAGCCGGATCGGTCTCGCGAGCCCCCTGCCGGCGCTTGGCCGGCTCCACGGGACCGACCCGGTCGGTTTCGCGAGAGCGCTGGCGAACGGATCGGACCAGTCGGGCGACACGACGAACATCACGGTCGTCGACGGCGCCGGCAATGCCGTCGTCCTCACGACGAGTCTCGGTCTCGGCTCCGGCGACTGGCTTCCCGGCCTGGATCTGCACCTGAACTCGATGCTCGGCGAAGCTGACCTGCTCGAAGGCGACCTGGCTCCGGGGCGACGGATGGCGAGCATGATGGCGCCCACCCTCGCCTTCGACGGCGAAGGGCTAGCGCTTGCGGTTGGCGCCGCGGGCGGCACTCGGCTCCGCAGCGCTCTCGTCGAGGTCGTCGCCGGCATACTCGACGAAGGCCTGAGCGCTCGGGATGCCGTGGAGCGGCCACGACTTCATCCCGTCGGCGACCTTGTGCACCTCGAGCCGGGATTCGCCGATCACGTGCCGGCCGCCCTCGAGGACGCCGGCTTTGCCGTTCAACTCTGGCCCTCGCGCCATCATTACTTCGGTGGCGTCAGCGCGGTCAGCCGGTCCGGCGCCGCAGGCGATCCGCGAAGGAGCGGCTCGGCGCGGCATCCATCGTGAGCGGGATGCGCTCCAGCACCCAACCCACGTAGCCGCATTCCGGGCAGCCGGGGTTCGCGCTGACGGTGCCGCCTCCCCTGGGCTTCACGTACGGGGCGCTGCAGCTAAGGCAGCGGACCCGTTCGATCCTCGACAGAGGTCCCGCGCCGTTGCTGTTATTGACTCCCATGTCAGCTAGATCCCGCAAATAGCGGAAACTTGCGCCGAGGGGACGGAGTTTTACACCGGCTTTACAGCGGCTTTGGTGGCCTCGACGTCCCGTCCGATCTGCTCGATCAGCTCCTCTTCAGATGCGAACGCGCGCTCCTCGCGAAGCCGCTTCCAGAGCTCGACGACGAGGCGCCGGCCGTAGAGATCGCCCTCGTAGTCGAGCAGGAACGCCTCGATTCGCCGCTCCTCGCCGCCGTAGTGTGGGTTCACTCCGACGGACGTGGCCGCCCGCTGCCCGAGCGCCTCCCCGGCGTAGATCCCGAAAGCCGGGACGAGCAGCTCCGAGGGCACGGCGAGGTTGGCGGTGGGGAATCCGAGGGTGCCGCCTCGTGCATCCCCGGCGACCACGATGCCCTCGACCTCCACCGGGCGCCCCAGAAGCTTGGCGGCGCGATCGACTTCGCCGGCGGCGACGAGCTGCCGGATCCGGCTCGACGAGACGCCCTCGACGAGCGTGACCGGTCGCGCGTCGAATCCGAGCTCGCCGAGCAGCTCGAGGTCGCCCGACCGGCCGCGACCGAAGCGGAAGTTCGCCCCTGCGACGACGACCCGCGCACCCAGCGGTTCCAGCACCGAGCGCGCGAACTCTTCCGGTGTGACGAGCGACAGGTCCGGCGTGAACGGGAGCACGAGCGTCTCGGTGACGCCGAGCGCCTCGATGAGCTCCAGCCGCCGCTCGAGCGTCGAGATCAGCTCCACACGGTTCCCGAGCGCCGTCCGCGGGTGAGGGTCGAAGGTCACGACGGTCGCCTGCGACTCGACCGAGAGCGCGGATTCGATCACCCTCCGGTGGCCGAGGTGGACGCCGTCGAAGGTGCCGAGGGCGACTGCTCGCTCGCCGGCGCCGAGCTCTTGCGGGGAGCTCGCGACCCTCACAGCGCCGCCAGCGCCACTTCCGGGTCGATCACCCGCGTGTCGTCGGCGTCCTCGACGCGAAACGGCCCGACCTCGATGCGGCGGAGCGTCGCGCAGTGTCCGCCGAGGGCCTCGGCGATCGACCGGACGTACGTTCCCGAGCTGACGAGCAGGTCGAGCGTCGCGAGGCGACCGTCGAAGGAGACGAGGTCGAGCTCGCGGACAGTCGAGCGCCGCATCGGCATCTCGACGGTGACGCCCTTCCGGTGGAGCTTGTACGCGCGCTCTCCGCCGATCTTCACGGCCGACGCAGCCGGGACCCGAAGCTCCACCTCCCCGCGAAGGCTCGCCAGCCGGCGCTTCAGCTCGTCGGGGGCGGGGGCCTCGATTCTCTCGACGATCTCGCCCTCTGGATCGCCGGTGCTCGTTCGCGCAGTGAGGTCGACCCCCGTCACGTAGCGCTTGTCGAGGCCGACGAATCGGCCCGCGAGCTTCGTCGATCGGCCGAGGAGGACGAGGAGAAGGCCGGTTGCGAATGGATCGAGTGTCCCTGCGTGACCGGCGCGCGCTCCGGTCCGGTCCCGGAGGTCGCGGACGATCGCGAACGACGAAGGCCCCGCCGGCTTGTCGACGAGCACGACGCCCGACGGGTCAAGACCGCGCGGCGGCACGCGCGTCCACGAACTGCTGGCGGAGGAAGTCGACGATCTGCGGGATCTCGAGCTCGGACGAGAAACCGGCGGCCTGTCGGTGCCCGCCGCCGTCGCCCGAGGCGCGCGCGATGGCCGAGACGTCCAGCTCGTCGGAGCTCGAACGAAGGCTGATGCGGCGGGCCGGACGGCCGGGCGCCGGAGGCTCGCGGATGAGCGCCGCCATCTCGGCGCCTTCGACGGCGCGCAGGAGGTCGATGATCCCCTCCGAGTAGGGCTCGGCGGCGCCGACTTCGGCGAAGTCGGTCTTCAGGAGGTGAGAGACCACGATCCCGCCGCCTTCGTACACCTGCGCCCGTTCGAGCGCCCGTGCCAGGAGCTTCAGCTTCGCCAGCTGGACGGACTCGTAGATGCTCTCGAACACGCGGTGCACGTCCGCCCCAGCCTCGACGAGCTCGGCGGCGAGCCGCAGGGCCTTCGGCGTCGTGTTCGCGTACTGGAAGCGGCCGGTGTCGGTGACAAGCGCGATGTAGATCGCCTCCGCGATCTCGGGCGTCAGCTCGACCCCGAGCTCCCGGGCGAGGTCGCGGACGATCTCCCCCGTCGACGAAGCGTCGGCGATCACGACGTTCACGGCGCCGAAGCGCGAGTTGTCGTGGTGGTGGTCGACGTTGAGGACGAGCGGGGCGCGCTCCAGGGCCTCCATCCCCTGCCCGAGCCGGCTCTCGTTTGCGCAGTCGAGCGCGAGGAGCACTCGCTGGTCGCCGTCAGCCGGCAGTTCGCGCCGGAGATCTTCTAGCGGCATGAACCCGTACTCCGCGGGAAGTGGAGCCTGACCCGAGAGCACCATGACCGAGTCCTTGCCGAGCTGGTCCAGCGTGAGCTTCGCCGCGAGCAGCGAGCCGAGCGCGTCGCCGTCCGGGTTCTCGTGGGTCGTCAGGAGGAAGCGGTCGTGCTCGCGGACGGCGTCCGCGACCGCCTTCAGGTCGTCACTGGTCGGCTTCTGGGCCTGGGTCGAGCTCATCGATGAGTTGCGTCATGCGCACGCCGCGCTCGACGGACGGATCGTATTCGAAGGTCAGCTGCGGAGTCCGCTTCATTCGGAGCTGCTGTGCGATTCGCGCCTGGAGCAGGCCGTGTGCCGCCTGCAGTCCTTCGATCGTCTTGTCCCGCTTCCGCTCGGAGCCGAGGACGCTGACGAAGACGACCGCGTGGCGGAGGTCGGTCGCGGTCTTCACGCCGGTGACGGTGACGAAGCCGATCCTCGGGTCCTTCAACTCGCCGAGGGCTTCCGAAAGGACTTCGCGCACGGCGGCATTCACCCGGCGCATGCGGTCACTCACCCGGAGCCACCACCTCTCGCTCCACGCGCACGACCTCGTACTCCTGCCCGTGGAGGTACCGAACCGCCTCCTCCAGCAGTGTCTCCGCCTCGCGGTGCTCCCGCGTGACGCACGCGACGGTCAGGCGGCTGCGCTGCCAAAGCTCGTGGTGGTCGACCTCGGCGACCGAGGCGCCGAAACGGTTCTCGAGCTGCGCCTTCGCCGACTTGACGAACTTCCGCTTCCCCTTGAGCGATCCCGCCTCCGGGAAGTGGAGCTCGACGCTGAGGATGCCGACGTAGCCGGCGCCCATGTCCAAGCTCATGGGGACAGGATGAATCCTGTCCCCATCACCTCAAATCACTCCGCCGAGTCGGCGCCGTTCGACCCCTGTGCTGCGGGAGGCGTATCGAGGTCCGTACGCTCGATCTGGCGGGTCTCGTAGACCTCGAGCGCGTCGCCTTCCTTCTCGTCGTTGAAGTTGTCGAGGAGGATGCCGCACTCGAAGCCGTCCGCGACCTCGCGGGCGTCGTCCTTGAATCGCTTCAGCTGGGAGATCGACGTCTCGTAGATGACGGTGCCGTCGCGTACCACCCGCACCTGCGCTCCGCGCTTGACGACCCCGCTCGTGACGTAACAGCCGGCGATGACGCCGAGCCGCGAGACACGAAAGAGTTGACGCACTTCGGCTTCGCCGATGATCTCCTCGGTCGTGACCGGGGCGAGCATTCCGACGAGAGCCTGCTGGATGTCCTCGGTGAGCTGGTAGATGACCCGGTACGTCCGGATCTCGACGCCCTCGCGCTCCCCGAGCGCCCGGGCCTCGGCCGAGGGGCGCACGTTGAAGCCCACGACGAGCGCGCTCGACGCCGAGGCGAGGTTGATGTCGTTCTCGCTGATGCCGCCGACGCCCTGATGGATGACATGCACACGCACCTCGGGATGCTGGATCTTCTGCAGCTCCGAGACAGCCGCCTCGACCGAGCCCTGCACGTCCCCCTTGAGGACCAGGTTCAGATCCTGGACAGCGCCCGCCTGTAGCTGGGTGAACAGCTGCTCGAGCGATAGGCCGCTGCGCGCGGCGGTGGCAAGCTGCTCGCGCCGAAGGCGCTCGCCCCGAACCTGCGCGCGCTGGCGCGCATCGCGCTCGTTCTCGACCACACGAGCGAGCTCGCCCGCCGGCGGCGGGTGGTCGAAGCCGAGAATCTCGATCGGGTCGCCCGGCCGGGCTTCCTCGACCTTCTCGCCGCGGAAGTCGTAGAGGGCGCGCACGCGTCCCCACGCGTCGCCTGCGACGATCGAGTCGCCGACCTTCAGCGTGCCGCGTTGGACGAGCATCGTCGCTACCGGTCCGCGGCCGACGTCGAGCTGGGACTCGATGATCGGGCCTGAGGCCTCGGCTTCGGGGTTCGCGGTCAGCTGGAGCTCGGCGTCGGCGACGAGGAGGACCTTCTCGAGCAGGTCGTCGAGATTCTCCTTGAGCTTGGCCGAGACGTCGGAGAACTGCGTCGTCCCGCCCCACTCCTCCGGCTGGAGCCCTTCGCCGGCGAGGTCGCCGCGCACCCGGTTCGGATCCGAGTCGGGCATGTCGATCTTGTTGACGGCGACGACGACCGGGACGCCCGCGGCCTTCGCGTGCGAGATCGACTCGCGCGTCTGCGGCATGACGCCGTCGTCGGCGGCTACGACGAGCACGGCGATGTCCGTGACCTTGGCGCCACGGGCTCGCATGGCGGTGAACGCCTCATGGCCCGGCGTATCGAGGAAGGTGAGCTTCCGGCCGTCGTGGACAACCTGGTAGGCGCCGATGTGCTGCGTGATCCCGCCGGCTTCGGTCTCGGCGACCGCGGACTGCCGGATCGCGTCCAGCAGTGTCGTCTTGCCGTGGTCGACGTGGCCCATGATCGTCACGACCGGAGGCCTCGCCTGCAGCGCCTCCTCGGGATCGTCGAACACCTCGGGCTCGTCGTCGTCCTCGTCCGCGTGCTTGATCGTGACCTCGCGGTTCACGCTCGGGTCGCGCGCGATCAGCCCGACGGCCTCGTCCGAAAGCGACTTGGTGATGGTGGCCATCTCCCCGAGCCCCATCATGATCCTGATGATCTGAGCGACCGGGATGCCGAGCGCGTGGGAGAGCTCTTTGACGGTGACGCCGGACTGGACGGTCACGGGACCGGTCGGGAGCACGACCTCGCGAGGCGTCTTCGGTCGGGTTTCCTGTTGATAACGAGCCTGGCGCGAGTCGGGGCGAGGCCGGTTCGCCTGCTGGTCGATGACCACGCGGCGCTTGCGCCGGCTGCCCGGCGCCTGACGCGGCCGGATCGGCCGGTTCGGACGGTTTTTTCCCTGTTCGTCAGCCATCGTCAGACCTCAAGTGTAGAGCGACTTTCACGATGACTCACGCGCTGACTGGCCGTGATGGGCGGATGCGAGACAAGGACGCAGGGAGCGTTCGTACCCGGAGGATACGGGCGCGACTGAGGACGCAGATCTCGCGCCGATCCAGCGCGGTCGGGCAGCCCGTGCTCATCGTGGAAGGGGCTCCTGAAAGACACGTGCGAGCCCGGGTTCAACCCGGACGCGACGTCTGAGCGTGCGGTTGAAGGCGTTGCGCGAAGCCGCTCGCTCGAAGCACGAGAGGCGCCGGCAGGTGTAGGCGGCGCGACCCTGCGCCGTCGGGTTGCAGACGACGACGGCGTCGTCGGCGACGAACCGCAGGAGCTCGTCCTTGGGGGCCTTGCGCCCGCAGCCGATGCAGGTCCGGATTGGGCGATGGCGCTGCTCACGCCGCAGGCGCGTCGTTCCTTTCCTCTTCGACCTCGGCGGACGCTGCGACCGGAATCCCGGACGGACCCTCCTCGAGCGGCGCCTCCTGCGGCTCTTCGGCCGCCGGCATCGTCGGCAGGCTCGCGGGCTCCGGCCCGGGGACCATGGGCGGCTCGGGCGTCGGCAGCTCCATCGGCTCCGGGCCAGACGGCATCGGGCTGGGCTCCGGCGCCGGCAACTTGCTCGGCGCTGGCGTCGGCAGCTCGCTCGGCGCTGGCGTCGGCAGCTCGAGCGGCTCCGGGCCAGACGGCATCGGGCTCGGCTCCGGTATCGGAATATCGCTCGGTTCCGGGGAAGGCAGCTCCGTCACCTCGCCGTCCGCCTGGGGCTGATCCTCCTCGGCTCCGGCGATCGGAACGGCCTCGCCGCTCTCGATCGTCTCGCCGGAGGCCTCGCGGCCGGCGAGCACGATGTGCGCCGGGATGCCGCAGAACCTCGTCGCCGGAATCGCCGCGTTCGGGCAGCGCTTGCCGTTCGAGAGGATGGCGGCGCAGCGACCGGAGAAGTCCTCCCCTGCCTCGCCGCCGGCGAAGGCGGCCTCTGCCTCGGACTGGGCGAACTCGGCCTCGGACTGGATGTCCACCTTCCAGCCGGTCAGGCGCGCGGCGAGGCGGGCGTTGAGGCCCTCCTTGCCGATCGCGAGCGCCAGCTGATCCTCGGGGACGATCACCGTCGCCTCCTTGGTGTCGTCGTCGATGTAGACCTCGCGCACCCTCGCCGGCGAGAGCGCCTTGGCGAGGAAGCGTGCGGGTTCGGTGTTCCACGGGATGATGTCGATCTTCTCGCCGCGGAGCTCGGAGACGACCATGCGGACCCGGGAGCCTCTCGGGCCGACGCAGGCACCGACGGGATCGACGCCCTGTGCGTGCGAGACCACCGCGATCTTCGACCGGTAGCCCGGTTCGCGGGCGACCCCGCGGATCTCGACGAGGCCGTCGGCGATTTCGGGCACCTCGAGCTCGAAGAGCGTCTTGATCAGCTCGGGATCGCGGCGCGAGAGGATCACCTGTGGCCCCTTCGTCCCCGACCGCACCTCCGTGATCACGGCCTTGATCCGGCTCCCCTGCTCGTAGCGCTCGCCGTCCACCTGCTCGGAGCGCGGCAGCAGCGCCTCGACCTTCCCGAGGTCGACGAGGATGTTGTTGCGGTCGCCGGCCTGCTGGACGATGCCGGTGACGACCTCGCTGACCCGGTCGACGTACTCCTCGTACATGATCAGGCGCTCGGCCTCGCGGATCCGCTGCTGGATGACCTGCTTGGCGGTCTGCGCGGCGATGCGGCCGAAGTTCTCGGGGGTGACGTCCTCGCGGCGCACCTGATTCTCGGGCACCTGATCCCAGTCGATCTCGAGGTCGTCGTCCGTGATCAGCGTGTGCTGCTTCTCGCCGGTCTCCTCCTCGATCTTCTCGAGCTCGTCGAGAGCCTTCTCGCGCGCCTCCTCGAGCAGTCGCTCCTCGAGGTCCTCGGGCATGTGGACCGCGAAGACGCGGAAGTCCCCCTCGTCGTCGATCTCGACCGTGGCGTGCCGGTACGAGCCCGGCGTCTTCTTGTAGGCGGCGAGCAGTCCGTCGCGGAGCGCGTCGATCAGGATCCCGTTCTCGAGATTCTTGTCGCGCTCCAACTCGCGGACTGCTTCCACGATCTCGCGGCTCATTTCACACCCTCCTGGATCAGGTTGCCTCGCACGATGGAGTCGTACGGAATCTCGTATTCGTTGCCGTCCGCGGAAACCCGGATCCCTCCCGGGCTGGTGTCGACGACCTCTCCCTTGAATCTCTTGCGGCCGTCGATATCCGTCGCCGTGCGCAGCGCGACCTTGCGGCCGACGACTCGCTCGAAGTGGGCGGGCGTCCGCAGCGGGCGCTCGAGACCGGGCGACGAGACGTCGATCGCGTATTGCTGGAGATAGTCGCGGAGCACGTCGGTGACGCGCACGCAGAGCGCATGGTCGACGCGCTGGGGATGGTCGATGAACACCGTGAAGCGCTCGGGACCAGAGAGCTCGAGAGCGAGCACCTCGACGCCCGGAATCGCGTTCTCGACCTTCGGTGTGATCTCCCTGAGCAGCGTCTTCTCCTTGTCGTAGACGTCCGCCATCTGTGTCTCCTCAAAAAAAACGGGCGCCGCGCGCCCATTTCGTCCTGCAACTCGAAATGTGGTGTTTGCAGGATAGCAAGGGTCAGAACGGCGGCAGGTTCACGATTCCGTCTTTGCCGAAGCTCTTGTCGGCCCGTCCTTCGGCGTCCAAACGGAAGACCTTCGCGGCGCGCCCTCTGATGGAGGCGACGACGAGGACGTTGCCATTCGGGAGGACGCCGACCGCCGCTCTCGAGTCGCGGTAGAGGTTGTCGTCCGGATCGAGCCGGCCGAGCGGCCTCAGGACGATCCCGCCTTGCCCCCAGGTGCGATCGACCGCGCCTGAGGCGGCTCGGCGCATGACGTAGAGCATCCGGGTCTTGCCACGGTCGAGCTCACCGGCCACGACGGTCTTCCCATCCTGCTGGAGCGCAAAGTCCGTCGCGACCTCGAACCTCGAGCGGCCCGGATCGGCCTCGACACGCTCGGCGCGACGCCCATCAAGCCGGTGGCGGTACAGGCCGTACCGGTAGTCGGTGCCCTCGCCGACCGGAAACTCCTCGGTCAGCACGTAGATCCCCTGCCGGTTCGCCTCGACGCTGAGGACGACGGTCTCCGTCGCCGTGTGCACGAGGGCCTTTCCGACGCGCTGCCCTCTCTTCCCCACCTCGAACAGCGTGTAGTTCGGCCAGCCGGTCTGGTACTTGGCGAGCGCGAGCCGTCCGCCGGGCACCTGCGCGAGGCCGCGAACCTCTGGCGGCTCGTCGTCCAGCGGCGGGTCGCGGTTCAGGAGCCAGCCGGCCAGCTGCGCCGTCGGATACATCACCTGCGCCGTTTCCACCGGCTCGCCGCCCGCCCGGGCGAACCTCGCGGCGACGAAGCCCCGATCGGCGGATCCTTCGGCCTCCGCAAGTCCGGCGACCGAGCCTCCCAACGCGAAGCCGCCGTCCGGGAGGAGGACGGCCTCGTCCAGGGCCTCGGCGCACCACTCGACCGCCCCCTGCGGAACGGTCGAGACGGCCGAGACCTCGCCCGTCGGCTGCAGTCGAGCGGCGACGAACTCGGCGGTCTCTTTCTGCTCGCCGCCGCACTCGTAGCCCTTGCCGAGGAGCCGCCCGATCCCGACGAGAAGGACCTGGCCGTCGGGCTCGACGAGGATCCGGGCGGGCTCGAACGTCCTCCCCCCTCGGGCGTCCGTTTCGGTCTCGCCGCCTCCGCAGGCGGCCAGGAGCAAGGCTGCGAGCATCAGGAGCACCGTTCTCACCGCGGGAATCATGCATCTCTCGGCCGAGACGGCCATGTACGGAATCGCGTCCGCGTCCGCGTCCACCTCCAGCGGAGGGGCAGCGACGGGCGCGAACGCGAGTCGCTGGCCGGCACCTAAAGCACGATCGTGACCGGACCGTCGTTGACCAGCTCCACCGTCATCCGGGCGCCGAACCGGCCGGTCGCCACCTCCACTTCAAGCTCTCGGAGGGCAGCGCAGAACGCCTCGTAGAGCGGCTCCGCCTGCCCGGGGCGCGCCGCCCCGCCGAAGCTCGGACGGTTTCCTTTCTCGGTGTCTACTACGCGCCAAGGGTGAACCGCAAGCCCTGGGTGGTGCCCGGTGAAGCGCAGAAGGAGCAGCTTCCCGTTTCGCTGCCGCCGCTGCCGCCTCCAACGGCTCGAGGACGAAAAGTTCTACAACGGCCTCTGCTCCGCCTGTCGCGAGCTCCTCCGACGGAACCGACGGCAAGCGACGGGACAACGGATCCTCGCGAAAGCAGAGGACGCAGGCACCGCCGAGCGCGACGGGCAGACCTACCGGCTTGTCCTCCTCCCCCCGAAACGCCGGGGCGCCTAGACGACAGGCGCATAGAACATCTCGCACGCGGCTGTCCGCCAGGACGGTGCGCCGGAGTGGACCGACATATGGAGACCGATCGACTGGGCTTCTCGGGCGGAGTTCCGACAGTCACCCTGAAAGAACTGGGAAGGACGCGAGCTCCAGGGGCCGACGCACATAGATCGTAGGGGAGCGTGAAAGACCAGACAGACGTGCGAGCTTATGGGCGAGCGGCCGAACCCTGGGCTCCAACAGGGGATAGTGAAGGCTGCCCTGATTTAGCCCGTACGTACCACACGTCAGGCGCTGGCTGGTAAGAAAACACCTGATGGAGTCGAAGCCGGTCTACACGAACCGCCTCCAATGCGCCGAATGCGACCGTGTGTCCCGTGAGGGCGAGCGCGGTTGGACTGGGCGACTCACTATCGACGACGCGGTTGCGGTTTTACTGCCCGGAGTGCGACGAGCGGGAGTTTCAGGACGATCCGAGGAGGTCTAGAAAGTGAGTGAGGAAAAGGAAATCCGCGGAATCATCATCCACGCCAAGGACATCACGATCTCCACAGGTACGGCCTTGGGCGGTTTCGCGATTCGGCTTGGCACTCCGAATCAATAAAGAGGAGCAGCGCTTCGTACCTATCCGCTGACGACGCCAAGAAGTTGGCGAAGAAGCTGGGCGCCGCAGCCAGCCAGGAGTTCAGCTCCCCGGCTTGCCCCGAAAACACAGTCGCTCTGCCGCCTAGCTGATCTGCCCACACAGGTTGTGAACGGCTGAGAGTGATACATCCGGCCCTCCTTTGAGAGTTGTGCGGGTCCGCCAAGACCTGCGTCCCAAAGGAGGGCCGTGATGGAGTTGCACGCTAACGCGAAGCTCGGACTGGCTGGCCGGCGTGAGTTGGTGCTGGCGATCGAGGGTGGCTTGTCGTTGAGGGTGGCCGCTGTCGCCTTCAGCGTTTCGCCGGCGACGGCGCACCGTTGGTGGCATCGCTGGCTGGACGGCGGTCGGCTGGTGAGCGCGCTCGTGGATCGGTCGTCGCGGCCGACGCGGCAGCCCAGGCGATTGTCGGCGGCCGAGGAGGAGGCGATCCTGCGCGCCCGCCGGGAGACCAACCTCGGCCCGGGGCGGCTGGCGGGGATCGTGGGGCGTGCGCGCTCGACGATCTGGAAGGTGCTGCGCCGGCACGGGCTCTCACGCCGGCCGCGCGGGCTGCGGCAGAGCTACCGCCGCTACGAGTGGTCGCGGCCAGGAGCGCTGCTGCACATGGACGTCAAGAAGCTCGCCCGCTTCAGCGTCCCCGGCCACCGCGTCACCGGCGATCGCACCGAGATCGCTGCCAACCGCGGCGGCGGCTACGACCACCTGCACTGCATCGTCGACGATCACACACGGCTCGCCTACGTCGAGCTGCACCCGCGCGAGGACGCCGAGACGAACGCACGCACGCTCGAGCGGGCGCTCCGCTTCTTCGCCGAGCTCGGCCTCGAGCCGCCCGAAGCCGTGATGACCGACAACGCGATGGTCTACCGCAACAGCCGCCGCTTCAGCGAGCTGCTCGGCCGCCAACAGCTCCGCCACATCCGCACGCCCGCCTACACGCCCCGTTGGAACGGCAAGGTCGAGCGCTTCATCCAAACCCTGCAAAACGAATGGGCCTACAGCCGAACCTGGCCCACCTCCAACGCTCGCGCTCGCTCGCTTCTAAGCTTCCTCCGCTACTACAACCGCAGGCGACCACACAGCTCACTCGGCGACCGGCCACCCATCAGCCGCGTTCACAACGTCTGTGGGCAGAACACCTAGCTGCCGTCGCCCTGGCGGAAACTCGGCTCGAAGCTGTGCCCACACATCGGGCACGTCGTTTCACCAAGCTTGACGTCTTTCCCGCAATCTGGGCACTTTCGCCAGTACTCGGGATTCTTTGCGGCGGGGCGACCGAAGCGCTGGCGGACCCAATCCCTGAGATTCACGCGGCGAGCTTACAACGACGCCTTGGCCGGAAACAGCCACTAGCCGACCGAAGGGGCCGGAGGCGCTGCTAGCGCCGCGGCGTTTCGGCTCGCCCCCGGCCCTCTTCCCAATGTTCGGTGAACAGGAGAGAATCGTGCAAAGGGAGAAAGGGGGAAACACCATGAGAACCGCGATCATCGCTGCGATCGTCGCGATGCTCGTCTCGGCGGCGTCGGCGACGGCGGCGTTTGTGGTCACGAGCAAGAACATCAAGAACGGCACGATTCAGTTGGTGGATATCAGTCCGAGGGCGAAGGCCGCACTGCGTGGGCAGCGTGGGTCACGTGGTGAGCCGGGGGTGATCGCATCGGTCACCGAAACAGCACCAGTGCGCGTTGCCATCTCCTCGGGCGCCAGCGGCACCGCCCGCGTGGATTGTCCGGCGGGGCTGGGGCCGATCTCTGGAGGCTATTTCTGGTTCCCATTTTTCGGTTCCGCGTCCGGCGTTTCGATCCTCAGCAATCGGCGCACTCAATCGAAGCAAGGGTGGGAAGTGAATGCTGAGAACCGTTCGGGGGACAACCTCTGGCTGTACGTAGTCGCCTACTGTGCGCCGAGGATATCCGGGGCGTAGTGACCTCGCTGCGGTTCCTTCTAACGTCGGCGGCTAGGGCGGCGAGCCGAGCTTTGTGACACAGCAGCTTCTATGTGCGATCTGCGCATGCTCTTCGGCTGAGAGTCTCACGGGGACGACGGAGCGGGCTCATTTCCGGCCTATTTACGTTCGTCGAAGACCTCGGCCGAGTGCCTCGTTTTGCCGCATGGTCGAGCCGTTCTCCAATTGTGTTTCGCGAAAGCCTGCAGAAGGGTCTGCGATTCGTCGTATCTAAAAAGTGGCCGGTCACCCTTTCATTGAGTTGTGGGATCTGCAGAGGACTCGGATGTTGGTCGGACTTTTTTAGCTTCTATTGCTGTTTCTCGCGGCAAATCTATGAGAAACCTTGTGCGAGGGGTCATTCGCGCTGTGTCTAAGAAACGAACTGCCACTTGACGAGTCGCCCGTAGATGCGAGATAAGAGGATGTTCAGGTCGGTTCGCGACGAAAGGAGTGGAGATGGCAGGCGTAGAGGTAAAGAGTCTGGACTCGCCCGAGGAGACGAGGCCGTTCGTGGACAAAGGGCAGGCCGAGGTCGTCAACATCGGCGGTGGCAGCGTGATGCGCGGGACGTTCGAGCCGGGATGGCGGTGGTCGGAGCACGTGAAGCCGCTGGCGAAGACGGACAGTTGCCAGAGTCCGCACTTCCTCTACGCGTTGTCGGGAAGGATGGGCGTCGCCATGGACGATGGAACCGAGCTCGAGATCGGGCCTGGTGATGTCGCTCGCATCGAGCCCGGACATGACGCCTGGGTTATCGGCGACGAGGCGTGCATCGCGATCGACTTCGGTGTCTCCTCGGCCTACGCGAAGCCGCAGTAGAAGCGACTACGGACGCCGGTCGCCGCGGCCCGAGTTGGCAGCGGCGCCTCGGTCTCCCCCGCGTGCATGACACTCGTGGGCCGGGGCATCAGGAGGGAAGACCCCGGCCCTGGTTGTGAGCGGCGACGAGCAGCAGAGGGATCGTCGCGCTCAACCCTGTTTCAGTCCTTGAGCGCGAGCCGTTCGGCCATCGCCTGGAACTCGTCTCGTAGCTCCTCGCGGGTCATGCCGCAGTGGTCGGTGCCGATTTCGATTGCGGTGTCGATCAGGGCGCGAAGGAGCATCCCGATGTGGAGGAAGCGTTCGCCTTCGTCCTGTTGCTCGATGTACGTGCCGAGGATGAGCGTGCCGCGCTCGAGTCCTTCGTCGTCGAGGTCTGCGAGCAGGAGGGCGATTGCGTCGCGGCGGCTGTCGGTGGCGGTGGCGCCCATCTAGAGCAGCCCGAGGCTTTTCAGTTTGCGGTCGGACTCGCGCATCGCCACTTCCATCGCGTCTAGTTGCAGGAGCCTCCGGGCCGTCGGGTCTTGTTCTTCCTCGGGCAGGTAGACGCCGCCGAGGGCGGCGGAACTGGCTGACGACGAGCGCCTCGCCGCCGACGTCGAGCAGCGAGCGGTCGAAGCGACTCTGTAGTGGCGGGGACAGGATTAATCCTGTCCCCGCGTTCTCGAAAGTGTTCTCGAAGATCCGCAGGCGGGCGACCCGTGCGGCGAGCCGCGCCGCGTCCTCCTCCCCGTCTTCGCGCGCAACGCCCAGGAGCACGCACAACCCGCACCCGATCGCCCCCACCACCTCGCCCTCGACGAGGACGCGAGCCACTGAGACCCGCTGAACCACCGCTCTCATGGTCGCGAACTCTGACCGATCGCCGCGGAATGGGCTTTGCCCATTTCGCCGCCTACGCCGATCGAGAAGGAAGTTGCGCGCGAGCCTGGGCCGCGCGGCGCAAAGCGTCGCCCGGCTTCAAAGCGTCGCTGAAAGTCGTGAGACTTTCAGCGAAAGGGGCTACTCGAGGTCTTTGATGCGAGCCGAATAGTGCTCGGCCCCGGGCCGCAGCGAGCTCGCGAGCTTGTAGTGCCCGTTGGCCTCCTGCTCGCGCCCCTTCTTCTCCAGACAGCGGCCGAGCGCGTAGTGCGCGTAGTCGTCCGCCGGGGACAGCTCGAGCATCGCCCGGAACTCGCGCTCGGCCTCGTCATAGCGCTGGATCCGGAAGTAGGCGATCCCGAGCGCCTCGCGGATCGACGCCTTGTCCGGCTCGCGCCGTTTCGCCTTCTCGAGGGCGACGGTCGCCTGCGCGGCTCTCCCCTTCCGGAGATGGCTGCGGCCCTGCTGGAAGAGGTCGTACGTCTCGCTCATGGGCTAGTGCCCCTTCAGGTGATTCTGCCCAGCTTCTGGGTCGCGAGCACCAAGCCAGAGCGCGCACTCGGCCGAGGCAAGGCTAGGAAGCCTTGGCGAGGGCGAGGGTCGGCTCTGGCGCAGCGTGATCGCGGGACAGAAGTAGGCGTGGATTGCCTGGAGGGGCACTACTCATCAAGGTAGACGAAGTTCTCCCGCACGAGATCGGCCGGGGTGGTGATGTTCCGAGTCGGGCCGATCTGGACCGTTTCGACGGTGAGCCCGTCCTGGACTGCCCGCCCGAAGGCGAACCGGAGCTCGTGCGGCGGGCCGGGCAGGTCGTCCAGGTACGGCACGATCTCGACGCCTAGTGCCCACAGAGGCGGGGCCGTAGCGCCTGCGGCGCCGGAGCGCTCAAACGCCTCCGCGAAGCGCGCGACATCGCCCGGGGTGTAGAGCGTGTCCGCAGCGGTCACGAGGATCGGTGGCTTCGCGCCTGAGTCGAGCGCGCATCGAACCGCGTCAGCCGATCCGAGCGGAGTCGGCTGGTCGGCGAACTCGACGTCCCACCCGTCGAGGAAGCGGCGAAGCATGTCCCCCAGGTGGCCGGTGACGATGGTGATGCGTTCGGCGAACGCCAACTCGCGCAAGAGCGTCGCGATCACGGGCCGTCCGTCGATCGGAAGGAGCGGCTTCGGCCAATGCTCGGTGATCGGGCGGAGACGCCGGCCCTCGCCGGCCGCGATCACGACCGCCTCGATGGTCAAGTGGAGCGCAGGCCGAGCGAGCGGAGCGACAAGAGGCCGCGAAGTCTCGCTTTCGGGCTCAGTCGGCGGCGGACGGCACGGAGGACGATCCGTAGCTCCCGTCGGGCGGCGCGAGCGGCGTCCTCGGCCTCGTCGGCCGGTCCGAATCTGGCGGCGCCGAGCGCGCC
>JBKKAR010000216.1:0-8056 GCA_046714355.1 Gaiellaceae bacterium
CGAGCGCGGTCCCGTCCTCGAGCAGGAGCCAGCGCGCCCGCACGGGACGGCCCAGCGGATCCGAGACCTCCGCCTCGCGCCACTCACCGCCGAGCGACGCGAAGACGACGTCCAGCGTCCCCTCCCCACCGTCCGCAACCGGCAGCTCGACCGCGTCCGCACCGCCGGCCCGCAGCCCCTCGGCCAGCGCGGCCGCCGCGGCACCCGCTCCGAGGACGCCTTTGAGGCTAGCCGGAGACGCCAGCGCGCGCACGAGGCTTCTCCCGCGTGAGCTCGGCGACGGCCGACTCCTCAGAATCCTCCTCGGGCATCTGCCGCAGCGCCGCGAACGACAGGCCCTCGCGCGTCAGGAACAGCAGCCCGATCCCCACGCCGACGGACATCTCGAGCACCTGGAGGCCGAGCCCGTACGCGAGCCCGGTGGCGTACGCGACCCCGTACGAGACGAGCGGCAGCGCCACCACCGCCTGGAGCAAGCCGATGTTCCCCGGCCAGAGCGGGAAGATTGTCGCGACGTTCATCAGGAGCAGGACGACGCCTGCCGCGGACAGGGGTGCGCCGATGCCGAACGCCTTCATCATCATCCAGACCGCCAGCATCTGAACGAACCAGCCGGCCGTCTGCAGCAAGGCGGCGAGAACCGCCGCTTTCGGCTCGCGCATGACGTGCAGGCCTCGCTGCGCCATGACAAGAAGTCGCCGCAAGGCGAGGGCGCTTTCCGGCAGCGGTCGCAGCTCGCGACCGGCGACAAGGATCGCGAGGAGGAAGAGCGCGATGCCGATGACCGCGACGATCTCGATGCTCGTCACCGCCCAGTGCGGAATTCTCGTCGTGGCGAGAACAAACGCGGTCAGGAGCAGTGCGGGCACGAGATCGAAGAGCCGATGCGCGAACACCGTGCCGAGCAGTCGGCCGGTTACACCCTCTCCGCGCCGCATCCGCCGGGCGAGCACCGCCACCCGCGCAAGCTCGCCGATGCGTCCCGGCAGGACGGCATTCGCGAGCAGCCCGACCGAGAACGCCGAGAAGACCTGCGGAAAGGCCGGGCGCGGCGGGAGAAGCGCCTGCCTGATCACGGTCTGCCAGGCGGCCGCCCGGATCAGAACCGAGAGCAGGTTCAGCCCCAGGGCCATCGAGACCCAGGTCCACTCCACGAGCTGAAAGGCGTCCCCGACCTGCGACCATTCAGGTCCTCGCCACCACAGCAGGAAACCGAGCACGACCAGGCCCGGAGCCACGAACGCCAACCGGCCGACCTTCGAGGCGGGGATCCTCACGCCGCCACGGGCATCCGTCCGAGAGCCCGCTCGTACACGTCGACGAGGCGCCGGCCAATCCCCTCCCACGAGTACCGCTCCTGCGCCAGCCGGCGAGCCGCGAGCCCGGCTTGGCACCGGGCCTTCTCGTCCGCGAGCAACGCCGCCACCGCGTCGACCAAGGCGGACGGATCCTCCGGCGGGACGCTGAGGCCCGTCTCGCTCGTCATCACGTCCCGGTAACCCTCGATATCCGAGGCCACGACCGGAGTCGCGCAGGCGAAGGCCCGCGTCAGCACCATCCCGAAGCTCTCGCCGCCGAGCGAGGGAGCCACCATTGCCTTTGCCTTCAAGAGCTCCTCGGTCAGCCGCTCCTGAGTCAAGAAGCCGAGGTTCTCGATCCCGTCGTCGGGCGTGCGCAGCTTCGCCATCAGCAGCCGGACGGCCAGCGGGTCGGCGCCGATCACGCGTAGGCTCGCGCCCGTTCGCCGGCGGATCTCCGGCCAGGCGCGCAAGAGCACCGGCAGCCCCTTCCGCCCTTCCTGCCGACCGACGAAGAGAACGCGGTGCTCGCGCCCCGACGGATCGGCCTCGGGCGGGATCAGGACGCCGTTCGGGATTACCTCGTACTCGGCCGGCGAGTAGCGGCTCGCGGAGGCGCGCGCCTGCTCCGAGACCGCGATCCGGACGTCGATCCGATCGAGCAGGAAGCCCCAGACCGGCACCGCGAGCTTCGTCCAGCCGAGATCACCTGAGGCGTGGAACGTCGCCACGACCGGTGCGCGATTCATCGCCAGCGCCCCGATCGCGATCGTCGGCGTCAACGGCTCGTGGACGTGGATCAGGTCGAACTTCTCCCGCTCGAGCGCCTGCTTGATTCGACGAACCGATCGTGGGCCCAGAATGATGTTCGGCAGCGACTTGTTGGCCGGGACGATCGCCGACCGCCCGACCGGGATCACGTCCGGCGGCGGCGGCCCGTCGCGCCCCACCCGGGGATGGAGCGCCCGCGTGAACTGGCCGGGCGGGTCGTTGCCCATGATCGTCCGAGTGTCGATTCCGAGCGACCGGAGCGCCTCTGCCTGGAGCTCGGCGTGCTCGACGACGGCGCCCCAGAAGGACCAGGAGTACGGGACGACGATCCCGACCTTCATCGCCCGGAGCGTATCGCGCCCCCTGCGGTTCGCCTCGGAGCGCTAGGCCGTTTGCGTCGCCGCTTCGGCCTGGCGCACGGGTTCCAACGGGAGGTCGACCACGAACGTCGACCCCTTCCCCTCCTGCGAGGTCACGGAGACGCGGCCCTCCATCCTGCGGGCGAGCTCTCTGCAGATGTAGAGGCCGAGCCCCGTCCCGCCCACCCCGCGGGTCTGATTCGGGTCGACTCGGTAGAACTTTCCGAAGATCCGGTGGTGCTCGCCGTGCGGGATCCCGAGTCCTTGATCGGTGATCGCGAAGCGAACACCGCCCTCGCGCGCCTCGACGCTGATCCCCACTCGGCCGCCCTCGGGCGAGTACTTCACCGCGTTGTCGACGAGATTGAGGAGGATCTGGCGCAGCTTGTCCCCGTCTCCGACGACCGGCGCGATCGAGTCTGGCGCGTCAACCTCGAAGGAGATGTCCTCGCGGGCGGAGAGAAGCGAGACTCGCATCTCCTCCACTACCTCGCCCACCAGCTGTCCGATGACGATCTCCTGCCGCTCGAGCCGAAGGTTTCCCGAATCGAGCTGGTTCGCGAGCAGGATGTCGCCGACGATGCGGGTCAGCCGCTCGGATTCCTGCGCGATCACGGTCAGGAGCCGCTCCTTCGTCTCGGCGTCGACGTCGGCATCGCGGCGCCGAAGCGTCTGCGCGCAGCCGTAGATCGCCGACAGCGGCGTGCGCAGCTCGTGGGACACCGTCGCAACGAACTCGCTCTTCAGCTTGTCGAGCGCGCGCTCCTCGGTCAGGTTCCGGAACGCGTAAACGATGCCGTCCTCGAGCTCGACGCCCGACACGGAGATCCAGACCTCGCGGCCGTCGACATCCAGAGGCACGGTGGCGTCGCGAGCTGACGGTCCCGGCTCGGACGACACGGGCACGCCGGCCACAACCCCCTCCCAGCCGACGAGCGCCTGAAACACGGGTCGCCCGACGACGGTCTCCTCGGCGAGCCCGGTGATCGCCTCGGCGGCCGGATTCCAGTACCGCACGATCCCAGTCGTGTCGACCAGGAAGACGCCGTTGTCGACGTGCTCGAGGAGCCGAGCATGCCGCTCGAGCATGGTTCGCTGCTCGAGCACCTGGCGGTCGAGCTTGCGCATGTGGACGGCCCGCTCCAGCGAGGCAACGAAGTAGTCGCGGTCGATCGGCTTCTGCACGAAGTCGTAGGCGCCTCCGCGCAGCGCCTGGACGGCCAGATCGTGCTCGCCGTGACCCGTGATCAGCAGCACCGGAACACCCGGACGGATCTCCGCCGCCTCCGCGAGGAGGGCGAGGCCGTCCATCCCCGGCATCTTGATGTCGCTGACGATCGCGTCGTAGTCGCTTGCGCGAAGCCGCTCTAGCGCGTCGCTCGCGGTCTCCGAGGTGTCGATCTCGATGCCGTCGAGCCGAAGCCGGAGCGCCTCGGGCAAGGCCTCGAGCAGAGCGGGATCGTCGTCGACCAGCAGGATCCGCGGCCCGTCGATCACGGCCCCAGCCTTTCGACGGGCCGATCGACGACGGGCAGGAGGATCTCGAACGTCGCGCCTCGCCTCGGCGGCGAGGAGACGGAGATCTCGCCGCCGTGCTCCTTGAGGATGCTGTAGCTGATCGAGAGCCCGAGGCCGGTCCCGGACCCGACCTCCTTGGTCGTGAAGAAGGGATCGAACACGCGGGTCTCAAGCTCCGGCGGGATTCCCGGACCCGTATCCGACACCGAAATCCGAATGCGGTCGCCCTGGCGCTCCGTCAGGATCCGGACCCGCTTTGTCTTCGCGTCCTCGAGCGCATCGCGGGCGTTCGTCAGCAGGTTGATGAAGACCTGCTCCAGCTGGATCGGGTTGGCGAGGACGATCAGCTCGTCTGGGCAAAGCTTGAAGTCGACCTCGATCCCCCGGATCTTCAGCTGCTCCTGCACGAGTGAGAGTGAGCGCTCGATGACCTCGTCGATGTCGACGGGCTCGAGGGTGATCGGCGCCGCCCGGCCGAACGTCCGCAGGTGGGAGATGATCTCTGTCGCCTTCCGAACCTGCTCCATCGCCTTCTCGAGATCGCCGACGAGGCGACCACCGTCGAGCTCGCCGAGCCTGGCCTGGTCGATCACGTTCCCGACGTAGAGGCCGATGTTGTTGAGCGGGTTGTTGAGCTCGTGCGCGACCCCGGTCGTCAGCTCGCCGAGCGTCGCGAGCTTGCCGGCCTGGATCAGCTGCTCCTGCTTCTCCCGTAGCTCCTGCTCGCGCCGCTCCATCTCCTGCGTGGTCTCACGCAGGTCGCCCATGATGTGAATCATCGCCTTGCGGCTGTCGGCGAGCCTCAGGTTGGTCTCGTTCGAGTCCTTGAGGATGTGCAGCATCGCCTTCCGCTGGTCGCCGAGCCTGCGGTTGGAGTCGTTCAGGTCGCCCATGATGTGGATGAGGGCGCGGCGGCGCTCCTCGGCCTGCTGCACGCGGACGCGAAGCTGTTCGACCTCGCGCTCGAGGTTCTCGGCGTCGGGCGGTCCCGAGCCCCCGTTCGCCCCGGCCGCCCGGGCGTCCGGCTCGACGGCCATCAGGCTGAGGGACGCTCCGCCCGGAGTGTGCCGAGCTCCTGCTTGAGCCCTTCGAGCTCCTTCTCGAGCGCGATCATCTTCAGCTCGCGGCCGACGACGACCTCCTCGAACTTCTCGAGGTCGAGGATCTTCTCCTGGAGCTCCGTCTTCGAGCGCTCGAGGTCGCGGACGACCTCCTCGTACGCTCGCATGTCGCGGAGCACGCCGATGGCGCCGATGACCTTGCCGTCCGCATCGCGGAGGGCGGACGCGTTCAGCGTCGTCGGGATGATCTCGCCGGAGGCGCTGCGCGGATTGAGACGGGCGTTGCGGGTAACGCCTCGCTCGACGACCTCGCGGAGGGCGGCCGTGAACTCGCGGGTCTCCTCCGGGCTGATGAACCGCGAGACCGACTGCTCCAGCACCTCGTCCCGGCGGAACCCGAGCAGCTCGGAGACCGCGTCGTTCGCCTCGAGGATCTTCCCCTCCAGGTCGGAGACGAACACCGGGTCGGGAGCGTTCTTGATCAGGCTCTCCGCGTAGGCGCGCGCCTTATCCAGCTCGCGCATGTCGCGGAGCACGCCGATCGCGCCGATCACCTTGCCGTCGGCGTCGCGCAGGGCAGACGCGTTGAGGCTCGTCGGGATGATCTCGCCGGTGGCGCTGCGTGGATTGAGGACGGCGTCGCGGGTGACTCCGCGCTCGACGACCTCCTTGAGCGCCGCGGTGAACTCACGCGTTTCCTCCTCGCTGATGAACCGCGACAGCGACTGCTCGACGACCTCGTCCCGGCGGAAGCCGAGCAACGCCGAGACGGCGTCGTTCGCCTGCAGGATCTTCCCCTCCAGGTCGGAGACGAACACCGGGTCGGGAGCGTTCTCGATCAGGCTCTCCGCATAGGCGCGCGCCTTGTCCAGCTCGCGCATGTCGCGGAGCACGCCGATCGCGCCGATCACGTTGCCGTCCTCGTCGCGGAGCGCCGAGGCGTTCAGCGAGGTCGGGATCACCTCGCCCGTGGCGGAACGTGGGTTGAGGACCGCGTTGCGGGTGACGCCGTGCTCGACGACCTCGCGCAGAGCAGCGGTGAACTCTCGCGTCTCCTCCTCGCTGATGAACCGCGACAGCGACTGCTCGAGCACCTCGTCCCGGCGAAAGCCGAGCAACTCTGAGACCGCGTCGTTCGCCTGGAGGATCTTCCCCTCCAGGTCGGACACGAACACCGGGTCGGGTGCGTTCGCGATGATGATGTCGGCAGCGAGGGCGCCTTCCGCTGGAGCGCCGTTGGCTTTCGCCGCCGTAGGGGGGGTGGTCAGAGCCTTCTTGGCCACGTCAATCCTCCGTCAGAGCTGGGAGCCTGGGCACTCGACGCGTTCTTCTTTCATTCTGCGTGCTCTTGACCCTCCTCGCAAACCGTCCGCACCTAGATGAAGGGCTCTCCGCGAAACCGTCCGCTGGGGCGTAGTCCTCGCGAACTTCCCGTGCTTCCATCAGTCGGGGTGTAAGGAGTGTTGGATCGACGCAGCCCCCACAGGCTCTCGCGGGGATCGTCGAGGTCTGGAACGGGAAGCTGACGTTCACGGCCGGCGTCGGCCAAACCAAACACGCTCGCGGTGGAGTACGTCGGCGTTCCCGGCTCGGCTCCACCAAGCCGGCAGATCACAGCCCGACGAAGCGGAAGAAGTTGCGCAAGTAGTCTCAGGCGGGTGAGCAGCCAGAACGGCCTCGCCGAGCTCCACACCCACCTCGGCGGCTCGGTCGCCACCGAGATCATGTGGACGCTCGCCCACGAGCAGGGCATCGCGCTACCGGTCAAGGACTACTGGGAGTTCGACCGGCTCGTCACCGTCTCCGACCCGCGCGGCGTCCCCGACCTGACCGCGCTCGACCAGATCTACAAGTGGACGGAGTTGATCCAGTCGAGCCCGCTCGCCGTCGAGCGCTCCGTGCACGCTGCGATCGGCGGCGCCTACCGCTCGCAGGGGATCACGACGCTCGAGCTCCGCTTCAACCCGATGAAGCGCAACCGTGGCGGCGAGCGCGACCTCGACCACATCATCATGGCCGCCGTCCGCGGGCTCGACCGCGCGAGCCTGGAGTACCCGCAGGTGCGCGCCGGCCTGATCCTGATGATGGACCGGACGTTCACCGACCGGCAGAACGAGATCATCGTCGAGAAGGCGATCCGCTACGCGCCGCGCGGGATCGTCGGCATCGACATCGCCGGCCCGCGCCCCGACGGCGCAGCGCCGTACCCCTACCGCGACCTGCTGCCGCGCGTGAAAGAGGCCCGCGAGGCCGGTCTCGGCGTCACGATCCACGTCGGTGAGGAGGGCGGCGAGTTCGGAATCGCCGAGATCCGCGAGGTCGTGTCCACGCTCCGCCCCGACCGGATCGGCCACGGGATCCTCGCCGCTCAGGACCCGAAGCTGATGGAGCAGATCCGCGAGACGGAGATCGTGCTCGAGATCTGCCCCACCTCGAATCTCTTGACGAAGGCGCTCGAGAGCGAGGACGCCGTCCGCGACACCTTCCGCGCCTTCACCGAGCACGAAGTGCCGTTCACGATCGCCACCGACGGCCCGGAGATGATGCGCACCCACCTCCGCGACGAGTTCGAGCTGTTGCTGCGGATCGGTGCCCTCGACGAGGAGCGGGTCTCAGAGGCGAACCGCCGCGGGCACGAGGCGAGCTTCGTTCCCGCTGAGCCAGTGCTCCAGAGGGCGTAGTCCGAAAAATACTCCGTTCGGTCAATAGGAACGACGTGAGGCCGCTGTTAGCGTCGCCGGCATGCAGGAAGCACTGACAAGGGTCTCGCCGAGCATCACCAAGCGCCAACTCGAGGTTGTTGAGTTGATCGCCGCCGGATGCTCGAACGAGGAGGTCGGCGAGCGACTGGGCATCTCGCCGCGCACAGCCAAGGCACACTGCGACGTACTGCGGCAAAAACTCGGCGTAGCCCGGCGCCGGCAGATCCCGGTTGCTTACCGGCTACTCACGGGGGAGGACCCGCTTTCTAGAAGCCTCGGGCCGGTTTCAGTCGGCTCGGGGGACTGACGGCACCGCGCCTGCGACCGCGGCGCAGGCGCGGATTCCC
>JBKKAR010000217.1:0-3837 GCA_046714355.1 Gaiellaceae bacterium
ACAATTTCGAGCAGTTCGCCGAGGACGCCGGCGACGCGGTCGCCGAGGCGGGACCGCACGTCTAGGCTCCCGCCCGGAGGCGCATTGCCCCATTCGATACGACGCCGGACGCGCCGGGCGTCAGATAGCGTCCAGCGGTAGTGGAAGCGACGCACGACGTGCTCGTCGTAGGCGCCGGCTGCGCGGGAATGCGCGCTGCCATCGAGGCATTCGACGAGGGAGCCGACGTGGCGCTCCTGTCCAAGATCCACCCGGTTCGCAGCCACTCGGGCGCGGCCGAGGGCGGGATCAACGCCGCGCTCGGGAACGCCTCCGACGACGACCCCGAGAAGCACGCGTTTGACACCGTCAAGGGCTCCGACTACCTCGGCGACCAAGACGCGATCGAGGTGCTCTGCAACGAGGCGCCCGACGACGTCTACCAGCTCGAGCACTGGGGAGCCGTCTTCTCGCGCACCGAAGAAGGCAAGATCGCGCAGCGCCCGTTCGGCGCCGCGGGCGAGCCGCGCACGGCCTACGCGGCCGACATCACCGGCCATGTCCTCGTGCATGTCCTCTACGAGCAGGTGATGAAGCGAGACATCCCGACCTACGAAGAGTTCTTCGCCTGGAAGCTCGTCCTCAACGAGGATCGATGCCAGGGCGTGATCGCCTGGGACCTCCTGAACGGCGGGCTGAAGACGATCGACGCGAAGACCGTCATCCTCGCCACAGGCGGCGCCGGTCGGCTCTACGTGGGCACGACGAACGCCTACGCCTGCACCGGCGACGCGATGTCGATGGCGCTGCGGGCCGGCGTCCCGCTGAAGGACATGGAGATGATGCAGTTCCATCCCACGACGCTGGCGCCCACCGGGATCCTGATCACAGAGGGTTGCCGCGGGGAGGGCGCATATCTCCTGAACTCGGAAGGCGACCGCTTCCTCGAGCGTTATGCGCCGAACGCGATGGAGCTCGCGAGCCGGGACGTCATCTCCCGCGCCGAGCAGACGGAGATCGACGAGGGGAGAGGGATCGACGGCAACGTCCTTCTCGACCTGCGCCATCTCGGCGCGGAGAAGATCAACGAGCGGCTGCATGGGACGCGCGAGCTCTCGATCACCTACGCGGGCGTCGACCCGATCTACGAGCCGATTCCGGTCCGGCCGGGAGCCCACTACCACATGGGCGGCGTCGACACGGATGTCGACGGGCTCACCTCGGTCACTGGCCTTTACGCCGCCGGCGAGTGTGCCTGCGTCTCGGTCCACGGCGCCAACCGCCTCGGCGGGAATGCCCTGATGGAGACGATCACCTTCGGGAAGCGGGCAGGGCGTGCGGCCGCCGAGTGGGCCCTCACCAACACGACCGTGAGCGTCCCGCCGTCGGTCGAGGCCGATTCCGAGCGTGAGCTGAAGGAGCTGCTGGCGCGAACGGACGGCGAGCGCCCGTGGGCGATCCGCGACGAGCTCGCCCAGACGATGCACGTGAACTTCGGGGTCTTCCGCCGGGAGGAGCAGATGCTCGAGCAGGGCCGCATCGTCGAGCGCCTGGCCGAGCGCTACCAGCGCGTCGTCGTCGACGACAAGGGCGACATCTTCAACAACGACCTGACGCAGGCGCTCGAGCTCGGATTCATGCTCGAGCTCGCTCAGTGCATGGTCGTTGCAGGCCTCGCACGGAAGGAGAGCCGCGGCGCGCACGCCCGGCCGCACGACTTCCCGGACCGCGACGATGCAAACTTCCTCAAGCACACGATGACCACCCTCGACGCGCAGGGGAAGGTTCAGCTGGAGTGGAAACCGGTGACGATGACCAAGTGGCAGCCCCAGGAGAGGACGTACTGATGGCCCAGACCGAGTCCCTCGTCCGCAGCGAGTACGCGACGATGACGGTCGCGCTGAAAATCTGGCGCTTCGATGCCTCGACCGGCGAGCGGGAGCTGAAGGACTACGAGATCGAGGCGCCCGAGTGGGCCTGCCTCCTCGACGTCCTCGACCTGATCAAGGACAAGGTCGACGGCTCGCTCGCTTACCGGAAGAGCTGCCGGATGATGATCTGCGGCTCCTGCGGCATGCGAATGGACGGCGCCGCTGTCCTCGCCTGCAAGGAACGGATGAAGCCGATCGTCGATCGTGGACATGTTCCGGTGATCTCAGCCATGGGCAACCTCCCGATCATCCGGGACCTCGTCGTCGACATGGGCCCCTTCTGGAACAAGATCCGCGCGGTCAAGCCCTGGCTCGACGCCGGGTACGACGAGGCCGCTGAAAAGGAGCGGATCGTCTCGCAGCAGGCGATGAACGTCATCCACAAGGAAGCGCTCTGCATCATGTGCGGCTGCTGCGTCTCCGAGTGCAACTCGATGGAGTCCGACCCCGACTTCCTCGGGCCGGCGGCGCTCGCGAAGGGGTTCCGGATGGTGGGGGACCCGCGCGACCAGGCCGACGTCGAGCGGCTCAACGACCTGAACGAGGAGCACGGGATCTGGGACTGCACCCGGTGCTACTTCTGCAACGAGCGCTGCCCAAAGGGCGTCGATCCGCGCGACGCGATCGCCAAGCTCGGCGCCGAGTCGATCAAGCAGGGAATCGACCATGACATGGGCGCGAAGCACGCCAAGTGGTTCGTCACCTCGGCGAAGACGACGGGCTGGCTACGCGAGACCGAGCTCGTCCCGAAGACGCAGGGCGTCATCGAGGCGATCAAGCAGACGAAGTTCGCGCTCAAGCTCTTCCGCCACGGCAAGGTGCCGCTGCCCTTCCCCCCGCATGTCGCCGAGGGGGTCGAGGAGGCGCGGGCGCTCTACGACATCGTCCAGAACGACGGGCGCCGGGGTGCGCTCGGCATCGTCCAGGGCGAGCGAGCGCTGGCCCGGATCGACCAGGAGCATCCGGAAGGCAGCGGCGGCGGCTGGGGCAGCCGGGACCAGGCCGACATCACGCCCGGCGAGCGTCCGCGAAAGGGAGCCGAATGAAGAAGGTCGCCTACTACAAGGGCTGCCTCGCGGCCCTGTCGGCGAAGGAGCTCGACAGCGCGACGCAGGCACTCGCTCCGCGTGTGGGCCTGGAGCTCGAGGAGCTCGAGTCGGTCACGTGTTGCGGCGCCGGCGACATCCACGAGGCAGAGCCCGACTACTACCTCCATCTGAACGCGCGGATCCTGGCCTACGGCGAGGCGACGGGCTCCGACACGCTGCTGACCGTGTGCAACGTCTGCACGCTGAACCTGCGGCAGGCGAACTTCCAGCTCCAAAAGGACGACGACCTGCGCGAGCGGGTCAACCGCAACCTCCAGGCGGTCGGCGTGCCCGCGTACTCGGGCGGCATCGAGGTCAAGCACCTCCTCTGGATGATCGCGGAGGGGGAGGGCTACGAGGCGCTCAAACAAGCGGCACACAAGGGTCTCAAGGGATTGAAGATCGCGCCCTTCTACGGCTGCCAGATCCTGCGGCCCTCCAAGCTGCTCGGCTTCGAGGATCCCGACCGGCCGTGGTCGCTCGAGGCGATCATCCAGGCCTGCGGCGGGGAGCCGGTCGATTACCCGGCGAAGATCAAGTGTTGCGGCTTCCCGATCATCCAGGCGCGGGAGGAGACGGCGCTGGGCGAGCTCATTCAGCCGATCGAACAGGCGATGGAGGCCGGCGCCGACGCCATGGTGACGCCGTGCCCGCTGTGCCACCTCTCGCTCGACGCCTGGCAGCAGAAGCTCGAGGCCTCGACCGGCCGGAAGTTCCAGATGCCGATCCTCCACCTCTCGCAGCTGATCGGAGTCGCGGCGGGCCTCGAGGACTCGGAGCTGAAGTTCAAGCGTCACGTCGTCCCGATGACGCCCGTGCTCGAGAAGCTCGAAGCCTGA
>JBKKAR010000218.1:0-5391 GCA_046714355.1 Gaiellaceae bacterium
ACTTTCAGCGACGGTTTGAAGCCGGGCGCGCTTCGCGGCGCGCGGCGGAAGTGCACAGCGGTCCTTCCTGATCCAGGAAGCGTTCTCGGCGGAACGGGCAAAGCCCGTTCCGCGGCGTGACAATCTCTCCGTGATCGCAGCGATCGTCCTCGCAGCGGGCGCGGCGTCGCGGTTCGGGGCGCCGAAGCAGTCGCTGCTGCTGCCCGAGGTCTTGCGCCGGGTGCGCGAGAGCTCCGTGGACGAGATCGTCGTCGTGGCCGGCGCTCACGCGCTCCAGACGGACGCGCGGACCGTCGAGTGCCCGGAGTGGGAGCGGGGCCCCGGCGCCTCGCTCCGTTGCGGCCTTCGCGCGCTCGGCGACGAAGTCGAGGCGGCGGTGGTCGTCCTCGCCGACGGGCCCGACCTCTCACCCGACGCGGTCGACCGCCTCGTGGCGGCCTGGCGCGACGGCGACGGCGAGGTCGTCGCCGCCTCGTACGGCGGCGACCGAGGGCATCCGGTCGTACTCGCCCGCGCCGTCTGGACACGGATTCCCGACGAGGGCGCCCGCCTCCTGGAGCCCGTTCTCGTCCCGTGCGACGACCTCGGATCTCCAGGAGACGTCGATATTGCCGATGAGATTACCGGCAGGTTGCGAGAGGAGTCCGCAGAATGAACGCCTTCATGGAAGCCGTCTTGACGGAAGTCCGCGACGAGCCTTCGGCGCTCGCCCGGGCACGCCTGCAGCGACAGCTGACTCCGGAGGAGGCCGCGCTGCGCGCGGGCTTGACGCCGGATGAGGTCGAGTGGCTCGAGGAGGGCCGGCTCTACCGCTTCCGGTCGAGCGAGCGCGCGACCCTTGCGCTCCTGCTCTACGCGACCTCTTTGGGGATCGGCCGCCGGGAAGCGAGACGCCTCGCAGGGCTCCCGGTCGGGCCCCTCTCGAGCAACCCCCGCGGGCGGCTCGCCGTCGCAGCCGGTGTCGCGGCCGCCGCCCTCGCCGTCGTCCTCGCGCTCGTCATCCCGCCGCGCCTCGCCGACCATTCGAACGGCGCGGCCGGCTCGGCACGAGCGCTACCGCCGCCCTGGAGGATCTCGGTCGACGTCCTGAACGGCGGCGGCGACATCACCTACACGCGTCGCGTCGCCGACCGGATCGGCTCCTTCGCGTACCAGATCAAGCGAGTAAGCCGCGCGGGCCGGTTCGACTACCCGGAGACCTCCGTCTATTTCCCGCCCGGCGGCGAGGGAATCGGCCGCAGGCTGGCGAGCCAGCTGGGCGTCCCCGCGCGCCCTCTCCCCGCCGGAAAGAACCCGCGCCGCCTCGTTGTGATCGTCGGCCCGCCCAGGGCCCTCAGCTAGCTACAGCGGAGTCCGGAGGGCCTGCAGCTTCGCCTTCAGTTCTGGGGGCATCGGCTCGGCGACCGCCTGCCGGACAAACGTTCTGAACGTGACCTCGAAGCGATAGCGCTTCCGGCAGTACTCGCAGCCGTCGAGGTGCTGCTCGGCCTCGGCGATCTCGCCGTCGGTGAGGACGCGGTCGAGATACGGCTGCATCATCTGCTCGCACTTGTCGCAGGGATCGAAGGCGAAGCCGGACATCACGATTCCTCCAGAGCCGAATCGGCGAGCGTCCTTTTGAGGATACGACGGCCGCGATGCAGCCGCGACATCACGGTTCCGATCGGGATGTCGAGAATCTGCGCCGCGTCGCTGTACGTGAAGTCGGCGAGATCGACGAGCAGGACGACGTCGCGGAAGTCGTGCGGCAGGTCGGCGAGCGCGGTGACGGCGTCGTTCTGCGACAACCGCTCCATGACACGTCGCTCGTCAGGGTTCCCGTCGGTGGTCGACGCCTCGAGCTTGTTGTAGAGGAAGTAGTCGCTCTCCTCGAGCGGTTGCAAGTCGGGCGTGCGCTGCACCTTGCGACCGCGGTCGATGTTCAGGTTCGTGAGGATCCGGAAGAGCCAGGCGCGCAGGTTCGTCCCCGGCTGGTACGAGCGCCAGCTGCGAAACGCGCGCGCGTAGGTCTCCTGAACGAGATCGTCCGTTTCCTCGCGCGAGCCGACGAGCCGTCGGGCAACGCCATACACCTGGTCGGACAGTGAGAGTGCCTCCTCCTCGAAGCGGACGCGGTCGCGTGCGTCCGTTGCGAGCTGCCGGGCCGGGCTCTCCGAGGTGTCGCCCACGCGCTCGACCGTAGCAGCCGTGTTCACTACGTACGAAACGACGGTTCGGGGACCGCTATTCCGGGTAGACCGGACGGTATGGACGGATATGACTTCATAACGGCGGTCGACGACAAGCAGTGGGGAACCGTTGTCGGGCGGCAGAACGACTACGTCATCGTCGAGCACGGGACGCTGCGGAAGCATCGCTACGCGGTGCCCGAGGCGACAGTCGACGTGGACGAGCAAGCACACCAGGTCCGCACCACGCTGTCCGGCGACCTGATCAGCGAGTCGCCCAAGGTGGACGACGACTTCGACGGCGACGCGGTGGCGAGGCACTACGGCCTCGACGACGCCGGCGGCGCGTCAGCGGCCGAGGTTTCCGGTGGAGACACCGCAGTCGAGGAACGCGCGCAGATCCGCGGCGGCGGGGAGAGCATGGTCGGCCTGCCCGACGAGTCGCCTGCGCTGCTCGGCGACCGCCTCGCGGACGTCGACGAAGGCGAGAAGCCTTAAAGCCTGGGCTACTGAGGACGCTCTAACTCGGCGCGCCACCCGGCCCCGGGGCCGCTACTTGTCGAGGAACGGCCGGCGAGAGGGCGTTCGCGATGAGCATGCGTGGCTCTCCATCCCCGTCGGCCGGAACGACCCAGACTGCCGAATCAAGCCCGTAGAGGACCTCGTCGTCGTTCAGCCACTCGGGCTGATCGTCGACCGAGCGCGTCTCGGCTAGCGGAGTCTCCACGAGCCTCGCCAGATCGAGAACCGACAAACGCCAGCTCGCCTGGCCGGTTCGCTTCTTGAACGCGATCCTCTTCCCATCCGGCGAGAGTGACGGGCATTCGACACCCTCGTGAACGACGTCGACGCGCCTCCGAGCGACGTCCCCGCGAACCAGGTAGGTCCGGCCGCGGGTCTCGAGCGTGGCATAGAAGACGCCTTCCGCCCCAAACGTCACGCCCCAGAAGTTGAAGTCGAGCGAGCGGATCTGCTCGCCGTCGCGGTAGACGGCGAAGGCTTCGAGGTTCGCGAGTGCCTTGCCCCGCTCGAGATCGAGGATGAAAGTGCGCGTCGAGAACGCGTGATCCGCATACGAGTCGCCTGAGACGAAGCCCGTCGACGCAGCAAAGCGGCCGTCCGGAGAGACCCGTGCCCGGCTGTTGATCCCTGGCAGTGAGACGCGGTGCCGGCGCCGCAGCGTCGAATCGAGCAGGAGCGCGTCGTACGACGCCGCGAGGACATTCCGCCGCGGCACCAGGCAGAGCCCGCGGCCGGCCGAATAGTGGACTCGCTCGCAGACGAGCCCCGTGAGCAGGCGCTTCGCGCCTGGGTTCGAGATCGGTACGGAGGACACCTGCGCATACCCCTCGTCTCGGTCGACGTTCTGGAAGACGATCCGGTGCCCGTCGTCGAGGTCTCCCGCGCCGGTCGAGCTCCCCGCGGTCGAAGCCGTCGAGTCGAGCGAGACCTTCCAGCCCACATATCCACCGGCGAGAGCGAGACAAGCTGTGACGAGGGCCGCGAAGGCCAGGCCGCGCCTCACGCGACCGCCTCCGTCCGCTTCGACTCCAAGCCGCGAAGCGACAATGCTGCCGTAGCGGTTGTGAACCCGAGCGCGACGGCGAAAACGGTAACGGCGGTCTCGACGCCGAACGCCGTCCAGAGTGCTCCGAAGAGGACGGACGCGAGGAGCCGCGCGAGGCTCGTCCCTGTGACGAGCAGCGCAAGCCCGCTCGCACGCAGTTCCGATGGAAGCCGAGCGCTAACGAGCGCCATCAATACGCCGTCGGTCGACGCGTAATAGGCGCCGAGAGCGACCAGGATCAGCGCAAGGCTCGCCACCCCGGCAGCGGGCAGGAGTAGTGAGCCGTACACGCAGACAAGCAGCGTATAGCCCGCAAGGAAGACACGGCCGCGACCGACCTGGTCGGCGAGCGACCCGACCGGCACCGCCAGCACCATGAAAGCCATCGCAGTGCCTACGAACAGCAAGGGCAGGTACGTCGGGTCGAGATCCAGACGTCGCTGAAGCAGGAGATACAAGAACCCATCGCTCATCGTCGCGAGCGCAAGCCCGCTTGCCACCACAACGACTCTTCTGAAACCGGGCTCGGTGACAAGGCTGAGACCCGAGCGGATCGAGGGCACCGGCGGAGCAGCGACCGCCGCGGGCGCTGCCACGCCGTCGGGAGCCCCTACACCGCGGTTCTCGACGAACAGGACGAGCACGCCAAGCCCGATCAATGCGAACGAAAAACTGACGACGAAAATGGCATCGAAGGCGCCGGGCGCGAGAGCCAGGATTCCAAACGCGAGCAACGGGCCAAGCATCGCACCGGCCGTGTCGAGCGAGCGATGGACTCCGAACGCGGCGCCGAGATTCTGCGGTGGGGCGCTCAGCGAGATCAGCGCATCACGCGGCGCCGTGCGAATCCCCTTCCCTACCCTGTCCGCGAGAACGATGCCGGTCAGCGCGCCCCAGGCGCCCCCGACAAGCAAGAAGGCAGGCTTGCAGAACGCAGAGAGCGCGTAGCCGAAGGCGGCCACCTCCTTGTACCGGCGCCAGCGGTCGGCGACGACGCCGCCCGCGAGGCGAACGACGGCCGTGGCACCGTGGTAGACGCCGTCGACGACGCCGAACTGGAGAGGCGAGAGACCAAGCGTGTAGATCAGATAGAGCGGGAGGACGGTGGCGACCATCTCTGAGGAGATGTCCGTCAGGAAACTGACCGCCCCGATCAAGACGACATTGCGGCCGACGCTCAGGCGGCCACCCGCGCGGCGGGCTCGGAGGATTGCGGCGGCGTTCTCGATCTGGTACACGGCAGGCTCCCCATCGGCATCGGGGGGATTCCAGAGAAGCGACTAGCCTAGACCCCGTAAACGGACGTCTCGATCAGGCAGAGCGACATGCGGGGACCGAAGCAGGCCTCTCGACCTTTGTGCGGAAGGCTGCTCCGTGACTTGGTAGGAGACCGCGTTGAAGGACAACTCAACTACGCCCGCAGAGGGCCAGGAGAAGAGAGGCGATCCCCACGCGGGCCGGCGCACCCGCGGCCTGATCGTGGCGGCGGCTCTAGCGGCTGCGCTCGCGACCCTCGGGGTCGTCATCGTCGCGAGGGCTGCGCTTGGCAACGAAGAGTCGGCGGAGACCCCGCGGACCACATCGGGTAGTGAAGATGCTTCGGAACTGCGGAACGCAACCTCGAATCTGGGGCTCCCCGGCCTCCAGGATCACCCC
>JBKKAR010000219.1:0-8612 GCA_046714355.1 Gaiellaceae bacterium
GGGGGGGCCTCGGTGGGGGGCGGGGGCGGCCGGGGCCGCCCCGCGGCCGAGCTGATCGACGCCCTGACGCAGGCCGAAGCCGTTCGGGGCGCCCGCTGGAATCCCTAAGAGCTCTGCTGGCATCCCAGAACGAGGGCAAGTTGCGGGAGCTGCGGCCCGCATTGCCCGGCTGGGAGATCGAGCCGATCGACGCCGACGACTACCCGCCGGAGCTCGGCGAGACGTACTACGAGAACGCTCGCGGCAAAGCCGCCTTCGGGCGAACCGTAGACCGGTCCGGCGCCTGGGTCCTCGGCGAGGACTCGGGGCTCGAAGTCGAAGGTCTAGGCGGAGCGCCGGGGATCAAGTCCGCCCGGTTCGCGCGCGGCATGCACGTCGAGCGCGTGCTCGCGGAGCTCGAAGGCGTTGAGGGAGACGGCCGTCGCGCCCGGTACGTCTGCGAGCTCGTTGCACTCTCACCCGAAGGTGAAGAGGTGCGGGGCACAGGGATCCTCGAGGGCCGGATCGCCGACGAGCCGCGCGGCACGGGCGGCTTCGGCTACGACCCGGTCTTCCAGCCCGAGGGTGAGGAGCAAACGGTCGCCGAGCTCGGGGACGGATGGAAGCGAGCGAACTCGCACCGAGCCCGAGCCGCCAAGGCGCTCAGCCGCGCGTTGACCTAGCTCTACGCCAGGCCGGGAACCGCGTCCCGTTCGTCTTCCTGACCCCGTGTTCGCCACCAGTTGACCTCGGCGCCGAAGACGATCGCGTTGGCCATCACGTACAGCCAGATCAGGAGGATGACGGGGGCGCCGAGGGCGCGAAGCGTCAGTACTTCGTCCCGCTGCGACAGCGCTACGTAGATCGGCAGCGTCTGGAAGCTCACCTGGAGCAGGACGCTCGCGAGCACGGCGCCCGGGAGCACGTCCTTGAAGCTCAGCTTCACGTTCGTCAGCAGGTAGTAGATCGAGACGAGGAAGACGAAGACCGCAGCGGTCGAGAGGATCAGCGACAAGAGGTAGGCGACCCAGCGATTTCCGGTGAAGCCCGGCGCGACGTCCTGCACGAGCGCGAATCCGACGGTGCCGATCACCAGTCCGGCGAAGAGCGTGATCAGGGTCCCGAGCATCACGACGACGGCGACGCCCTTGCCGCGCAGGAACGACCGGTTCGGCCGGCCGTAGACGATGTTGAACGCCGACTCGAGCACGCTGAAGAGCGAGAGGGACGTCCAGAGCAGGAAGACGCCGCCGATCAGGCCGAGCGTGGCGGCGTTGTCCCGGATGTCGTTGACGACGCGGACGATCTGGGAGATCGATGCCGACGGCAGGACGTTCTTCAACTCCCTGACGAGGTACGTCGACTCGTCGGCCCGTCCGAAGAGCCCCAACAGCGCCAGCGCGAGGAACACGAGCGGCACGAGCGAGAGCAGCGCGAAGTAGGCGATCATCGCCGCCAGGTGCGGCCCGCGGTCGGCGAAGAACTTGGCAAGCGGCTTGCGCATCGCCGCAGTATGTTCCCGGCATGACCGGAGATCAGGCCCTTCGGGAGCTGCTGGACGTCTCGGAAGACGTCGTCGGCGCCGTCCTTCTCGACGGGAAAGGTGAGCCGCTCGCCGCATCGGTCGGCGACGACCAGGCTCGTGCGGCCGCCGAGATCGCCGCCGCAATGCTCGCCTACGCCGACACGCTCCGCACGGAAACCACTGCCCGGCGCCTCGAGGCCGCCACGTCGGACGGCAGCGTCTTCGTCGTCCGCGAAGGGGACCGAGCTGTTGTCGCCGCGACCGGGACTGACCCCGTCGCGGGACTCGTCCTCCACGACCTCCGCACCGCTCTGAGGAAGGCCGGCGGTCGCACACGCGAGAAGGCGAATGCCTCGTCGTAGGGTCGTCCTGCTGCTCGCCGGCCTAGCCGCAATCCTCCTATGGCGTCGCGCCGCCGGGACCGGAGAGCGCGTGGACGTTGTCTACGACGACGGGTCGCTCCTCCGGCTCGACCGAGGCGTCGAAGCGAACGACCTCCTCGACGACGCCGGCGAGCTGCTCACGATCCTGGCGTGACCGACCTGGAGCTCAAGTCCGCGCTTCGCGAGCACGCGCTCCTCGAGGGCGATTTCGTGCTCCGTTCCGGCCGCCGCTCGACGCACTACTTCGACAAGTACCGGTTCGAGACCCGGCCGGAGCTCCTCGAGGCGATCGGAGTCCGGATAGCGGCGACCGTCGCCGAGCACGAGCCGGAGGCGGGACGGCTCGCGGGCCCCGAGCTCGGGGCCGTCGCCCTGGCGGCGGCCGCCTCGCTGGCCTCCCGCCTCCCGTTCCTCATCGTCCGCAAGGAGACCAAGGACTACGGAACCGCGAACAGGATCGAGGGGGCGTTCGAGGTGGGCGAGCGCGTCTGTCTCGTGGAGGACGTCGTCACTTCCGGAGGGGCGGCCATAGCCGCCGTCGAGGCGCTCCGCGAGGTCGGGCTGGAGTGTCGAACAGCGGTCTGCGTGGTCGATCGCGAGGAGGGCGGAACCGACGAGCTCGCGCGCCACGGAGTGCGCCTCCGGGCGCTATTTCGGGCAGGAGACCTGGTCCCGGCCTAGAAAACCGCCGCAAACCCGCATGGTTGAGCGGAAACAGGATCGCTGTTAGGGTCCTGCAAGGCACTGGCACTGATGTCGAGGGGAGGAGATCCTTTCGTGACAAAGCATGAATTCGTGGATCGCGTGGCGACGAAGAGCGGCCTGAGCAGGCGGGAAGCCGCCGAGGCCGTCGACGCGTTCCTCGACTCGATCACCGACGCCCTGCGGGGCGGCGAAGAAGTCGCGTTCACCGGCTTCGGCAAGTTCTCTGTGCAGGATCGCGCGGCCCGGCAGGGCGTGAACCCTCGTAATCCGACGGAGCGCGTGCACATCCCCGCCACGAAGGTGCCGAAATTCTCGGCGGGCAGCCAGCTGAAGACCGCCGTCAAGAGCTCGATGTAGACGAGCCGCGACGAGAAGTTCGAGCGGGGGCCCTACGTAGGGCCCCCGCTCTGCGTCTGACCCCGTCTGTAGCCTCAGCGCAGGAGTGGCCTCGGAGCTGGAGACGACCGTGCAGGTCGGTGGAATGACGTTCGGCGACCGCGTGGCCGAAGCCGTAGACCGCAAGCGGTCTCAGGTCCTTGTCGGGCTGGATCCCCGCCCGGAGCTCTTCCCAGTCGAGTTGCGGGGCGAGCCGCCGGACGAGGCGACCGCGCGTTTTTGCCGCGGGATCGTCGACGCCGTCGCCCCATACGTCGTCGGAGTCAAGCCGCAACTGGCGTTCTTCGAGGCGCTCGGTCCACCGGGTCTCGCGGCCTTCGAAGAGGTGTGCGCATACGCGCGCTCGGCAGGCCTCGTCGTCCTCGCGGACGGCAAGCGCGGCGACATCGGCTCGACGGCGCGGGCGTACGCGGCCGCCTACCTCGAGCCGAAGGAGGAAGGCGGCGAGCCGATCGCCGACGCTCTCACCGTCAACCCCTACCTCGGGCGGGACTCGGTCGAGCCGTATCTCGCCGCCTGCCGGCGCCACGGGCGCGGGATCTTCTGCGTCGTGCGGACGTCCAACGCCGGCGGCGGCGAGATCCAGGAGCTCGTGCTCTCGGACGGACGGCCGCTGTGGCAGCACGTCGCCTCGCTGGTCGCCGAGTGGGGTGCGGACGTCGTCGGCGAGCGCGGGCTCTCGAGTGTCGGCGCCGTGATCGGAGCGACGCATCCCCGCGCCATCGCGGAAGCCCGCCGCCTCCTCCCGCAGTCGGTCCTCCTGTTGCCCGGACTCGGCGCGCAGGGCGCGACACCGTCGGACGTCGCGAGCGCCTTCACCAGCGGCCCGGCGAGTGCGCTCGTCGCCGCCGCGCGCTCGGTGATCTACGCGTACCGCCAGGGCGAGGAGGACTGGCGCTCCGCCGCCGGCGCCGAGGCGGCGCGCCTCCGCAGCGAGGTCTGGAAGGCCGCCGGATGGTGACGATCCCCTGGTGGTTCGTCCGCTACGGCTTCCCGGTCGTGGCGCTGGCGGCGGTGACGGCGATCGTGGTCTTCGCTCGGCCCGCGCTGCACGGCGGAGAGACGGTGCAGCCGGCTCCGGCCGCGCCGGTCCTGCAGCCCGCGCCCCGCAAGCCCCGCACGAAGAGCGTCCGGGCAAGCGCGTACTCGGTGCGGAGCGGCGACACCCTCGGGGTCATTGCCGACCGGTTCGGGACGAGCGTCGACCGACTGATGGAGCTGAACCCGGGGATCGATCCTCAGGCGCTCCGCGTCGGCCAGTCGATCCGCGTCGGCTAGCCTTCAGCCCGCTGATGCGCTGGGTACCTGCAGCCCTCGCGGTGCTCATCCTCTGCGCGCCAGCCGCCGCGGCGATCCCCGAGGTCGACGCCCGTGCGTACGTCGTCCTGAACCCGCAGACCGGCGAGGTGCTCCTCGCGCGCCGCGCGACCGACCGGCTGCCGATCGCGAGCATCACAAAGCTGATGACCGCCCTCGTCACTCTGGACCGGACGAAGCCGGGCGAGATCGTCACGATCGACCCCGACGCTGCCGGTGTGACGGGCTCGACGATCCGGCTCCGCGCCGGCGAGCGGATCCCCGTTCGCGACCTCCTGGCGGCTGCGCTGATCCAGAGCGCGAACGACAGCGCCGTGGCGCTCGCGGAATACGTCGGAGGGGGCGACAGCGGGCGGTTCGTCGCGCTGATGAATCGTCGGGCTCAGGCGCTCGGCCTCGACGACACCAGCTTCGCGCGGCCCGACGGGCTCGACACTCCCGGCCACTATTCGTCCGCTTTGGACGTCACGCGCCTCGGCGTCGAGGCGATGCGGGATCCGGTCGTCCGGCAGCTCGTCCGGCAGGAATCGGCGACGATCTCGGGTGGCCGGTCGCTGCACACCTGGAACGACCTGCTCGGCGAGTTTCCCGGGGTCTTCGGCGTCAAGACGGGTCACACTTCGGGCGCCGGCTGGAACCAGGTCGCCGCGGTGCGCGGTAATGGGGTCACGATCTACGTGACCATCCTCGGCAGCCCCGCGCGGGCCACGCGGAACGCCGACCTCGAGGAGCTCCTCGGCTGGGGGCTCTCGCGCTACGCGGTCGTTTCCCTGGCGCCGCCGGATCGCGTGTACGGCCGGGTACCCGTGACGTTCGGCCGCGAAGCAGTACCCGTCGTCGCCACCCGGCCGCTGCGCCGGCCGGTCCGGATCGGACGGCCGCTCGTCGAGCAGGTCGTCCTCGCGAACCTCCTCGAGCTGCCGGTGCGCCGAGGCCAGGTCGTCGGAGAGGTCCGTGTCTTCGACAGGAAGCGCCTGGTCGGTCGTTCTCCGCTCGTCGCCGCCGAGTCGCGGGACGAGCCCGGCTTCCTCGACCGCTCGGGCTGGTACGCGGGCCGCGCGGTCGATCACGTCGGAGGGTGGCTGTCGTGATCATCACGGTCACGATGAACGCCGCGCTCGACCGGACGCTCACCGTCCCCAACTTCCAACCCGGCCAGCGGCACCGGGCGAGCGCCGGCCTCACGCTCGCCGGCGGGAAGGGCGTCAACATCGCGCGGGCGCTGAAGCGGATGGACGTCCCCGTCGTGGCGACCGGCCTCGCCGGCGGACGCACGGGTGCGCGAGTCGTCAGCGAGCTGACGCGGGAGGGGATCCTCAACGACTTCGTCCGCATCGCCGACGAGTCGCGAACCTCGACGGCCGTCGTCGACCCCACCGGAGGTACGTACACCGAGATCAACGAGTGGGGCCCGCACGTCAAGCCCGAGGAGCTGGAGCTTCTGCTCGAGAAGCTGCGTTACCTCTCGCGCGGTGCGGACATGGTCGTCTTCGCCGGCACACTTCCGCGCGGCGTCGACGAGGGCTTCTACGCCGAGGCCGTCCGGGAGCTCGACCGCCGCGGGATTCGGGCGGTCCTCGACGCGGAGGGCCAGCCGCTCCGCCTCGGAACCGAGGCCGAGCCGTTTCTCGTCACGCCCAACGAGCGAGAAGCCGAAGGGCTCGTGGGCCAGGAGTTCCACGACCCGCAGGACTTCGTCCAGGCCCTCGACCACATAGCCGACCTCGGCGCCAGGAACGTCCTCATCACCTTGACCTCGGGCTGCTACGCCCTCCTGCGGGAAGAGCGGGAAGTCGAGCGCTTCTACGCTGCGGTTCCGCCGGTGGAAGCACTCTCGCCGGCGGGATCGGGCGACGTGCTGCTCGCGGGGTTCATCGCAGCGCATTTCGAGGGTCTCTCGCCGGAAGAGACGCTGGGACGAGCGGTCGCCGCGGGCGCCGCCGCCGTCCAGGAGGTCGGCGCGGGGCGGTTCGAGCCTCGGGAGCTCGCTCGGCTCGCCGAAGGCGTGAAGATCGAGAAGCTCGAGCCGGTCGCGTCCGAGCTGTGATCCTGCGGGCGGCGCCGGTCGCCGTCGCCGCCCTGCTCTGCGCCGCCTGCATGGGCGGGGCTGACGACGAGCCGCGCGCGGCCGGCGGGCAGTACCTCGTCTACACGAGGGCGCTCGACCTTCCCGAGCAGGCGATCTGGATCGGCGACGTCGAGGGGCGGCGGATGCGGCGGCTGACCCGCGGGAGCTTCGGGCTCGTCTCGCCGGACGGGAGGACGATCGCCGTCTCGAGGCGATCGGCGATCCACACGCTCGGTCCCGACGCACGCGGGGAACGCCTCGTCGCCCGCGGAAAGCCCGCCCTCTGGCTCTCCGACTCCCGGCACTTGCTGGCGATTCAGGGAAAGGCGCTCGTGAACATCGACGTGGAGGACGACAGCGTCGCTGTCATCGCGCGGAACGACCCAGTCACCTGGAGCATCTCGCCCGACGGCAAGGCTGTCGCCTACGAGCTCTACGAGCGGACGTCGGGGCCCTGTGAAGGGCGCTCCGACATCTACGTCGCGGACGCCGACGGCGGCTCGAGGAAGCGGTTGACGAAAGACGGCCGGAGCAGCAGGCCGGTGTGGGGCAAAGAGTGGATCGCCTTCGCTCACCGTCCGGCCGGTGCGGACTGCTTCGTCCCCCGCATCTGGAAGATGCGGCCCGACGGCCGGTCGGCGACGCCCATCATGCGGACACTGCCCAAGCGTTTCGCGAATAGCGGCTTCTACGGTGTGCGGCCCCACGCCTGGGTGGCCGGGCGACCGTTGATCGTCGCCACCTCCCCGACGGAGTGGGGGCTCGTTCTCGCGATCGTCAACACCCAAAACGGAAGCGTGCGGATGCCGGATCTCGATCCCCGTCCTCGCACAGTGACGCAGATGTACGTGGATGACGTCTCGCGCGACGGACGGCATGTCGTCGGGGCTGCCTGTGGCGCCGAGTTCCCCTGCACGATCCGCACCTACTCGGTGGAAGATGGCCGGGCGAGCGAGCTCGCGACCGGGCGAGTCGCCTACCCGGACTGGAACCGCTGACGGGTGCCGTCAAGAGCCGTTGTTACCATCGGCTCTCGATTGAGAGTGCGTGACAAAGAGAGGTCTTTTCCGGCCCAGGCCAACCGCGAGGAGCCTGGGCCTTCGTGCATCTAGAGGGGTGAGGTCGTGGAAGTAGAGATCGGGAAAGGAAAGAAGGCGCGCCAGGCCTACGGGTTCGACGACATCGCGATTGTCCCGAGCCGGCGGACGCGCGATCCGCAGGACGTCGACATCGGCTGGAAGCTGGGGCCGCACCTGCTCGAGTTGCCGCTCTTCGGCTCGGCCATGGACGGCGTCATGTCGCCGGAGACCGCGATCAAGCTCGGCGAGCTCGGCGGGGTCGGCGTACTCAACCTCGAGGGCATTTTCAGCCGGTACGAGGACGCCGACATCCAGCTCGCGAAGATCGCCAAGCTCCCGAAGGAGAAGGCGACGGGTGCGATGCAGAAGATCTACGCGCAACCCGTCGAGCCGAGGCTCATCGCCAAGCGGATCGAGCAGATCAAGGCGAAGGGCGTGCTCGCCGCCGGCTCGCTGACGCCGCAGAAGGTGCGCGACCACTACGAGATCGCGCTCGCCGCGGGCCTGGACATCCTTGTCATCCAGGGGACGGTCGTCTCGGCGGAGCACGTCTCTTCGAACGGCTCGGCGCTGAACCTCAAGGACTTCATCTCGACACTTCCGATTCCGGTCATCGTCGGCGGGTGCGCCTCGTACCAGACGGCGCTGCACCTGATGAGAACCGGCGCAGCCGCCGTTCTTGTCGGCGTCGGGCCGGGAGCGGCCTGCACCACGCGCGGCGTCCTCGGTGTCGGCGTCCCGCAGGCGACGGCCATCTCCGACGCGAGCGCCGCGCGGGTCCAGCACCTGCTCGAGACCGGCAAGTACGTGAACGTGATCGCGGACGGCGGGATGCGGACGGGGGGCGACATCGCGAAGGCGATCGCGTGCGGCGCGGACGCCGTGATGATCGGCTCGCCGCTCGCGCGCGCCAAGGAGGCGCCCGGCCTCGGCTACCACTGGGGGATGGCGACGTTCCACCCGACGCTTCCCCGCGGCGCCCGCGTCCAGGTCGATCAGGTCGGGACGCTCGAGCAGATCGTCATCGGGCCGGCGACCGAGAACGACGGGACGCTGAACCTGATGGGAGCGCTCCGGACGGCGATGGCGACCTGCGGCTACGAGTCGATCCACGACTTCCAGAAGGCCGAGATCATGCTGGCGCCGTCGATCAAGACCGA
>JBKKAR010000220.1:0-8277 GCA_046714355.1 Gaiellaceae bacterium
GGTCTCCTCGATGAGGCGCGCGCGCACGCGCTCGGCGAACTCCGGATGGGTGTTCAGGCCCGTGCCGACCGCGGTCCCGCCGAGCGGGATCTTGCCCAGCCGCTCGAGCGTCGACTCGATGCGGGCCGAGCCCTCTCGCACCTGGGCGGCATAGCCGCCGAACTCCTGCCCGAGCGTGACGGGGACCGCGTCCATCAGGTGGGTGCGGCCCGACTTGACGACGTCGGCTAACTCGTCCGCCTTGCCGGCGAGCGTCCCGGCGAGGCCCTCGAGCGCGGGCAGGAGGTCGTTCACGATCTGGTCGAGCGCGGCCAGGTGGACGGCCGACGGGAAGACGTCGTTCGAGGACTGGCCCATGTTCACGTCGTCGTTCGCGTGCACGTCCTCGCCCGCGAGGGTGGCGAGCACCTCGTTCGCGTTCATGTTCGAGGAGGTGCCGGAGCCGGTCTGGAAGACGTCGATCGGGAACTGGTCGTCGAGCTCGCCCGACGCGACCCTCTCGGCGGCGGTCGCGATGCGCTCGGCCTTGTCCGCGTCGAGGAGCCCGAGCTCGGCGTTCACGCGCGCAGCAGCGCCTTTGATCCGGCCGAGCCAGTGGGCCACGGCCGCGGGAATCGGCTCGCCGGAGACGGTGAAGTTGGCGAGCGCCTTACGTGTTTCGCCGCCCCAGAGCTCGGTCCGCGTATCGACGTCGGCCACGAGTTCAGTCTAGTAGGGCCGTGTCCCCGTACCTGGCACCGGGACGCGTCTGGATCAGACGACGCGGAGGCTGCGGCGCTCGAGAGGGCGCTCGCGAAGCATCCTGCGGGCAACCTCGGTCAGATCGGCGACCCGTGCCCAGCCGACGTAGTTGCACTCAGGGCACTCGCCGGGATCGAGGTGGCGGACGTCGCCGGCCACACTGCGCCGGTCGCCGCACGAGAGACACTCGATCCGGACCTTTTCCACCTTTCGAGATTCGGCCACAACAGTCACGGGGGTGACCCCTCGAACGAGTGATGCCAGTCGGAGCGGCTAGTCCGTGCTGTACTTCGGCTGGACTTTCTCGCCGCGGATTGCCGCGATTGCATTGTTGGCGGCAATGGCGGCCTCACCCATGCCGACCGTGATCAGCGTGATCTTGCCGGGGTAGCCGGCGACGTCGCCGGCCGCGTAGACGCCGGGCATCGACGTCTCGCAGGTCATGGGGTCGATCTTGATCTGCCGTTTCCCCTCGAGCTCGACGCCCCACTCCGCGATCGAGCCGAGATGCGAGACGAAGCCCAGCAGCGTGATCAGCGCCTCGCAGTCGTAGCGCTCCTGCTTGCCCGTCGAGGTGTTCTCGATCGTGACGGCCTCGATGCTGCCGTCGCCGTGAACCTCCCGAACCTCGTGCGGCGTGAGGATCCGAACGGCGCCGTCCGCCTCGAGGCGTCGGGCCTCGTTCAAGGACGTCTCGAGCGCACGGAATCGATCTCGGCGATGTACGAGGGTGATCGGCAGGTCGGCGGTGTCCTGGAGACCGAGCGTCCAATCGAGAGCCGAGTCCCCGCCGCCGACGATCACGCAGCGCTTGCCGGCGAACTGAACCTTCTCCCGCACGACGTAATGGAGGCCGCGCCCCTGCCACTCGTCGATGTTTTCGACCCCGAGCTTCCGGGGCTCGAACGCCCCGTGGCCGGCGGTGATAATCATCGTCCGGGAGAGGTAGGTGTTGCCCTTGTCGGTGGTGAGCGCCAGCAGCTCCTCGCCGTTCTGACCGATCTGCTCGAGCGTCTTGGCCTCCTCGCCGAGCCGGACCTCCGCGCCGTACTGGAGCCCCTGCTCGGCGCACATGTCCACGAGCTTCTGGCCGAGGATTTTCGGAAACCCGGCGACGTCGTAGACGTGCTTCTCGGGGTACGTCGCGGCGACCTGGCCGCCGATCTGTTCGAGCGACTCGACGATCCGCACCGTGCCGTCGCGGTGCCCGGCGTAGTACGCCGCGGAGAGACCGGTCGGGCCGGCCCCGAGGATGGTGATGTCGACGACGCCGTCGCTCATGGTGCGGAGAATGCTAGTGGGCGGTTAGCCGCTCGCGGCTAGTGCGAGCAGCCGGAGCCGCAGCCGCCGCCGCTGTGCGAGTGGACCTCGCCGCCGGCTTCGTCCTCGACCTGGAACGAGTGCCCGCAACCGCATCCCGACGTGGCGTTCGGGTTGTTGATCGCGAACCCGCCCTGAAGTCCGTCGACGAAGTCGATCTCGGTGCCCTGGAGGTAGGGAGCGCTGAACGGGTCGACCACGACCCGGACTCCGTGGGCCTCCAGCTCTTGGTCGCCCTCCATCGAGCCGCGGTCGAAGCCGAGTGCGTACTCGAAGCCGGAGCAGCCGCCGCCCTGGACGGCGATGCGAAGGACCGAAGCCTCGCCCTCGGGCTCCTCGGCCATCAGATCCTTGATCTTGACGGCCGCGCGCTCGGTGATCGAGACGACGGTGATGGGGCGCTCGGTGATCTCCACTGCGGGCCAATCGTAGCAGCGGGACAGGCCGCCACCCTCCCCCGCCCGAGGGTCGTCGTCGACCGACTTTGTAACACCTGTTTCACGCTTCGTTGAGCGATTTCTGCCACGGCTCGTTGCAGGCGCGCGCGGGTGTAGACTCGCGCCCGAGGTGGGGGCCGTAGCGCCACGCAGCGATGCTCGATAACTGGCTGCCCTTCCTGATTTACGGGCTGCTTGCCCTGGCCATCCCGCTCTCGATGGTGGGGATGTCATTCGCGTTTGCGACGCGGCCTTCGCACCGCACCAGGACCAGGGCGATCCCGTTCGAGTCCGGCGTCTCGCTGGGCCCGCCGAAGCTCCAGCGATTCACGATCAGCTTCTACCTCACGGCGCTGCTGTTCATCGTCTTCGACATCGAGATCGTGTTCCTCTACCCGCTCGCCGTGGTGCTGGAGCCACTCGGATGGTTCGGCTTCTGGGAGCTCGCGTTCTTCATCGGCATCCTCGCCGTGGCCTACGTCTACATCTGGCGGAAGGGAGCCCTCGAGTGGCGGTAGGCAAGCCGAAGCGGCTGCGCGACTTCGGCATCCACTCCGAGCGCGTCCTGATGCCGAATCGGGATCCCGGCGTCTTCGAGCAGGAGCTCGGCCCCGACGACCTCGAGCAGAAACTGATGCTGACGACCGTCGAGAAGGCCGTCGCCTGGTCGCAGAAGAACTCGATCTGGCCGGCGACCTTCGGCCTCGCCTGCTGCGCGATCGAGATGATGTCGATCGTCTCCTCGCGCTACGACATCGCGCGCTTCGGCGCCGAGGTCTTCCGCTCTTCGCCGCGCCAGGCCGACCTGCTGATCGTCTCCGGCCGCGTTGCGCACAAGATGGCAGCGCCGCTGCGCCAGATCTACGACCAGATGCTCGAACCGAAATGGGTGATCGCTATGGGCGCGTGCGCGAGCTCCGGCGGAATGTTCAACAACTACGCCATCCTCCAGGGCGTCGACAAGATCGTCGCCGTCGACATCCACGTGCCCGGCTGCCCCCCACGGCCGGAGGCGCTTGTCGAGGGGATCGTCCGGCTCCAGGAGAAGATCGCGGCCGGCGTCCCGCCCGCCTACGAGATCCGCGGGGTGGCCTCCTGACGTACCAGAGCGTCCCCGGGCTGGTCGAGACGAGAGAGGAGCACGGCGAGACGACACTCGTCGTCGACCCGGCGCGGATCCGGGAGGCCTGCCTCCACCTACGGGACGTCGAAGGCTTCAACTTCCTCTCCGACATCACGCCCGCCGACTACCTCGGTTGGGGCAAGCGGGGAGTCGCGGGCTACTACGGCACCGAGTCCGGCCGCGATCTCAATGCGCCGGCCGGCCTCGGGGTCTCGGTCGCATCGCAGGGCTACGGGCGAGCGCCGCGCCCGAAGGCGAAGCGGTTCTCCGTCAACTACCACCTGCTGGCGCTGCGAGACGGGGCGCCGCGGGTGCGCGTCCAGGCCTGGATCGACGACGGCGAGGCGCTCGAGAGCGTCGTCTCGGTGTGGCCGACCGCCGACTGGCACGAGCGGGAGGCCTGGGACATGATGGGCATCCGCTTCGAGGGTCACCCCAACCTGAGCCGGATCCTAATGGAGGACGACTGGGATGGGCACCCGCTGCGCAAGGACTATCCGGTCGGCGGCGAGCCCGTCCGCTTCTCCGGCGAGGAATAGGAGCGGGTGCCCCATCCAGCAATACATGTCGGCTTCTGGCCCGCGATCACGCGGCGCCTGAGCCGACCCTCCTCCTCGCCAAGGCTGCCCAGCCTTGACTCGTCGGAGTGCGCGCTCAGGCTTGGTGCTCGCGTCCCAGAACTCCGACAGCATCACTGGACGGGGCACTGATGGCCATCGTCGAGCGCCCCCGGATCTACGAGGGCACGCGCATTCCCTCACCGATCCCGACAATCCTCCAGGTCGGGGAGGAGCTGCGGGGCACGCCGGACCTGCTCCAGGTCAACTTCGGCCCCAACCATCCCTCGACGCACGGCGTGCTCCGGCTCGTTGTCGACCTGGCCGGGGAGCGGGTGGTCGGGATCCGGGCCGTCATCGGCTATCTCCACACCGGCTTCGAGAAGTCGATGGAACAGAAGTCCTGGTGGAAGGCGATCACGTACCCGGAGCGGATCGACTACGTCGGCTTCCAGAACGACGAGCTTGTCTTCGTGCTCGCGATCGAGAAGCTCCTGGAGATCGAGGTCCCGCCCAAGGCGACCTGGATGCGGATGCTCCTCTGCGAGCTGAACCGGATCCACTCGCACCTCGTCTTCCTCGGCACGTCGGCGCTCGAGCTGGGGGCGATCTCGATGTTCTGGTACTGCTTCCGCGAGCGCGACCTGATCCTCGACCTCTTCGAGATGGTCACGGGCGTGCGGATGCACACGCGGTACTTCCAGACCGGCGGCCTGGCCGAGGACATGCCGCCCGGCTTCTACGCCGAGGCCCGCAAGTTCGTCGACTGGATGCCGAAGGCAATCGACGACTACGAGTCGCTGATCGACCGCAACGAGATCTGGCTGGAGCGGACGCAGGGCATCGGGCTCCTCTCCGCAGACGATGCGATCGCGCTCGGCCAGTCCGGGCCGGTGCTTCGTGCGTCGGGCGTGGACTGGGACCTCCGCAAGAACGAGCCGTACCTGGCGTACGACGAGGTCGACTTCGACGTCCCGGTCTACCAGCACGGCGACGTCTACGACCGCTACCGGGTCCGGATGGTCGAGATGCGGCAGTCGGTGCGGATCGTCGCCCAGTGCATCGACCGCCTGGAGGGAATGAAGGGCGAGCCGTGGATCGCGGACGACCGCAAGGTCGTCCTGCCGCCGCGGCACGAGCTCCACACTTCGATGGAGTCGTTGATCCACCACTTCAAGATCGTCACCGAGGGATATCGAGTTCCGGAGGGCGAGGTCTACGTCGCGATCGAGTCCCCGCGGGGAGAGAAGGGCTGCTACGTCGTGTCCGACGGTGGGCCGAGGCCGTGGCGGGTGAAGTTCCGGGCACCGTCGTTCGTCGCGCTGGAGGCGACGGCCGCCTGCATGAGCGACGCGCTCATCGCCGACCTGGTCGCGATCGTTGGCTCGCTCGACTCCGTGATGGGGGACACCGACCGTTGAGCACGGCGGAGTTCCAGGATCAGGTGCAGCAACTCCGGCAGCGCTACCCGGACGACCGCTCGGCAATCATGGGCGCCCTCCACCTGGCGCAGGCTCGGCACGGCGGCTGGCTGCCGCCCGAGGCGCTGGAGGAAGTCGCCGAGGCGATGGAGCTGACGCCGGCCTACGTCCAGTCGGTCGCCTCCTTCTACGACATGTACCACCTGGCGCCGGTCGGGCGGCACGCCGTCGAGGTGTGCACGAACCTCTCGTGCGCGCTCGTGGGCGCCCAGGAGGTCGTCGACGCTTTCGAGCGCGAGCTCGGGGTCCCGCCGGGCGAGACGACCGAGGACGGGGAGGTCACGTTCCGTCTGATCGAGTGCGCCGGCGGCTGCGGATATGCGCCCGTCGTCGTGGTCGACCACCGGTACCGCGAGCCGGTGCGCGCCGACCAGGTTCCCGCGATCGTGGAGGAGCTCCGTGGCCGCTGAGCTGACGATCCTCCAGGGCGCCGGCGAGCGCGACCTGACGAAGCTCGACTCGTACCGCGCAAGCGGCGGTTACCAGCAGCTCGAGAAGGCGCGCAGGATGACTCCGGCGGAGCTGATCGACGAGATCTCGAACGCCAAGTTGCGCGGCCGTGGCGGCGCCGGTTTCCCCATGGGCCGGAAGATGAGCCTGGTGCCGCCGCCAGACAAGCGGTCCGGCCCCGCGTACGTGGTCGCGAACGCGGACGAGTCGGAGCCGGGTGCCTTCAAGGACCGAGAGATCATGCGGCGGGTACCGCACCGCTTCATCGAGGGCTGCCTGATCGCGGCGCACGGGATCCAGTCCCGGAACGTCTTCATCTACATCCGCGGCGAGTACCTCACCGAGTACGAGGTGCTGTCGCGTGCCGTCGAGGAGGCGCGAGACGCCGGCGTGTTCGGCGACGTCGACGTCCTCGTCCACCGGGGTGCCGGCGCATATATCTGCGGCGAGGAGACCGCGCTGCTCGACTCGCTCGAGGGCAGGCGCGGACAGCCCCGGCCCCGCCCGCCGTTCCCTCCCGTGCAGGGCCTGTACGACGGCCCGACGCTCGTCAACAACGTCCAGACGATCGCCAGCGTCCCGGCGATCCTGGAGCTCGGCGTCGAGCACTACACGGCACTGGGAGTCGAGGCAGCTCCCGGCACCGTCGTCTACTCGCTCTCGGGCAACGTCAACCGGCCGGGGAACTACGAGCTCCCGCTCGGGACGACGCTGCGGGAGCTGATCTTCGACCATGGCCACGGTGTCGCCGAGGGCCGAGGGCTGAAGGCGATCATCCCCGGCGGCTCGTCCGTGCCGGTCTTCACCCCCGATCAGCTGGACGTCCCACTTGACTTCGACTCCGTGCAGGCAGCGGGCTCGTTCCTCGGCTCGGCGGCGGTGATCGTCGTCGACGACCGCGCGTGCATGGTGCAGCTCGGCCTGCGGGCGGAGAAGTTCTACATGCACGAGTCCTGCGGAAAGTGCACGCCCTGCCGCGAGGGAACGCGCTGGCTCGTGCAGCTCCTCGAGCGGATCGAGTCCGGCGACGGAAGCCAGGGCGACCTCGACCTCCTCCGCAACGTCTGCGACCGGATCCTCGGCAAGTCCCTCTGCGCGCTCGGCGACTTCGCCGTCTACTGCGTCGCGAGCTACGTGGACAAGTTCTACGACGAGTTTCAGCGCCACATCGACGAGGGCGGCTGTCCTTTTGGCGGCACCTCGTCGATCGAAGGCGTGGTCGCGCCGAGCGACATGCACACCCACTCGCCCGTCGCCTCTCCGGTGCCCGCGTGAGCTTGCTCACGTCACCGGGGCGTGGCTGGCAAAGGAGGCAAGCCCTCGACGCGCAGGACAGTGCACTGACGCACGGACAAGCGTCGAGGGCGCAGCATCCTGCCGCCAGCGACGTCAGCCTTCGGCGGAGCCCGGCTCTGGCGGGCGGGAGCCGAAGGAGGCCGGTGGCGTGAGCTCGGTCGAGCTGGTCACGATCACCGTCGACGGCCTCGAGGTTCAGGTCCCGAAGGGGACAGGCCTCGTAGAGACAGCGGCGGCTGGGGGCATCGAGATCCCGGTCTTCTGTTACGAGCCGCGCATCGGACCGCCGATCGGCGCCTGCCGCATGTGCCTCGTCGAGGTCGAGGGGATGCCGAAACTCCAGGCGGGGTGCACGCTGACCGCGCAGGACGGGATGGTCGTCAAGACGGCGCAGACCTCTGAGCTGGCGGCCGACGGCCAGGAGTCCACCCTCGAGTTCATCCTCGTCAACCACCCGCTCGACTGTCCAGTCTGCGACAAGGGCGGCGAGTGTCCGCTCCAGGACCTGACGTTCCGCTACGGCCCCGGGAGCACGCGGATGACCTTCCCCAAGCGGACGTTCGACAAGCCAATTCCGATCAGCCCGCTGATCGCGCTCGACCGGGAGCGCTGCATCCTCTGCTACCGCTGCACGAGGTTCTCCGGCGAGGTGGCCGAGGACGGCCAGCTGATCGCGAGGAACCGCGGCGCGCAGTCGGTGATCGCGACCTTCGAGGACGAGCCCTACCGCGGGCACTTCACGGGCAACGTGATCGAGCTGTGCCCTGTGGGCGCGCTCACCTCGACCCCGTACCGGTTCGTCGCTCGGCCGTGGGAGATCCAGAACGTCCCGTCGGTCTGCGGCATGTGCCCGGTCGGCTGCAACATCAGCG
>JBKKAR010000221.1:0-4118 GCA_046714355.1 Gaiellaceae bacterium
GCAGAGGACGTGGAGGAGATCGCGCAACGGCTCGGGGAGGGAACGAAGGCGAGCCCCTACCCGGTTGGAGTCCACCAGGTGACCTACGGCGAGGAGAAGGCGAAGCGAATCCTCAAGGTCGCGAACATCATCAACGCGATCTTCGGCATCGCCGTGCTCGTGCTCCTCTCGGCGGCCGCGATCCTGATCGCGAACACGATCCGGCTGTCGATTTTCGCTCGGCGGCGCGAGATCGAGGTGATGAAGCTCGTCGGGGCCACGAACTGGTTCGTGCGCGGTCCGTTCATGCTCGAGGGGCTGATCTGCGGCGTCGTCGGCTCGCTGCTCGCCGTGGTCCTCCTCTTCATCAGCAAAGAGGCCGCGCTGCCGTCTCTCCTACCGCGGCTGACGAGCGACCCGGACGTGCGGGCGCTCGGCTTCGGCCTTAACGCGCTGATCCTGCTCGGCCTCGGTCTGCTGCTCGGCGCGGCGGGCTCCGGGCTAACGCTTCGCCGGTTCCTCCGAGTCTGATTGGCTGACCGCCTCGTCGTAGAGGTCGCCCGGCGCGGGCGCTTCTTCGTCGGCGAGCCGTTCTTCACGCCCGGCGTCCCGCTCCCGCTCGACAAGCGAGGCCTCGACAAGGTGCGGCCCGGCGAGCTCGCCGTGGTCTCGACCGGGCGGGGGCGAGCGCGCCTCGAGAAGCCACTGGGGCCGGCCGACCGGATCGAGAACGTTCTCGAGGCACTGCTCGAGCACGAGGGTGTCCGCACCGAGTTCGAGCCGCATGATCCGCCGCCGCCGAGCCTCGAGGGACGGGTCGACCTGCGCGACCAGCTCGCGTTCACGATCGATCCGGACACGGCGAAGGACTTCGACGACGCCATCTCGGTCCGGCGTGAGAGCGACGGCCTCCGGGCCTGGGTTCACATCGCGGACGTGTCCCACTTCGTCCCTGCGGGAACGCCGCTCGACCTGGGCGCCGCGGAGCGCGGTTTCTCCGTCTATGTCCCGGGCCGGGTCGCGCCGATGCTGCCGCCGGAGTTGGCGGACGACCTCTGCAGCCTGCGGCCACACCAGGACCGTCTCTGCGTGACCGTCGAGGTGCCGTTTGACGGCAAGCTCGAGGCTGGGGAGCCCACTTTCTACCGCTCGGTGATCCGCAGCCGCGAGCGCCTGACCTACGGCCAGGCGGAGCGAATCCTCAAAGGCGAGGAGAAAGCCGACGCCGAGGTGACCGAAGGGCTCCGGCTCGCGGAGACGCTTGCACTCGAGCTCCGCCGCCGCCGCTTCGCCCGCGGCGCCCTGCGAATCACGAAAGGCGAGACGACGTTTGCTTTCGACGGGAAGGGCGGAGTCGAGCGCGCCTGGCTCGAGTCCGAGCCGCACGCCCACTCGCTCGTCGAGGAGCTGATGATCCTCGCCAACGAGGCTGTCGGGGCGCTCCTCGCCGGGCGCCGACGAGAGGCGCTCTACCGGGTCCACGAGCGACCTGACCCTCAGGCGGTCGCCCATCTCCTGGCGAAGCTCGCCGAGCTCGAGGTGCCGACGCCGCCGGTCCCGGACGTCGAGCGTCTGACCGCGGGCCTGGCGGCCAAGACCGCCGCCGAGATCAGCGAGGCGGTCTCCGACTACGTCGAGCGGTCGGGCCGGGGGAGGGAGACGTTTCCCTCGCTCGTCCTCCGAGCCTTGAAGCAGGCCCGCTACGACACGCGGAACCTCGGCCACTCCGGGCTCGCCAGCAAGGCGTACTGCCATTTCACGTCTCCGATCCGCCGCTATCCCGACCTCCTCGTCCATCGCGCCCTCCTCCAGGAGCTGGGCGTCGCGGACGACCCGCTGCCGGAGGACTTGGCCGGGCTCGCGGAGCACTGTTCGACCGAGGAGCGGAGGTACGCGGACATCGAGTACCGGGCCGACGACATCTGCCTCGCCTGGCTGCTCGGGGACGTTCTCTTCGAGCGTGGGTGGGAGACGCCGTTCGAGGGGGAGGTCAACGGCGTGATCGGCTCCGGCGTCTTCGTCCGCTTCGGCGAGGTCTTCGAGGGCTATTTGCCGGTGCGCCGGCTGGGGGGCGACTACTACGAGCTGAACACGCTCGGCACGGCGCTCGTCGGACGGCGCACGAAGAGGACGTTCCGTCTCGGCGACCCGATCAAGATTGCCGTCGCCGAGGTGAACCGCTCCGACGGCAAGGTCGAGGTCAGACCAGCGGGATCTGCTGCGTGATGCAGTGGACGCCGCCGCCTCCACGGACGAGCGCGCCGCCGTCGACTCCGACGACCTCGCGATCCGGAAAGACCTCGCGCAGGAGCGCCAGCGCCCGCCTGTCGGCCGGCTGACCGGCGAGCGGTACGAGCACGCAGCCGTTCCCGACGTAGAAGTTGAGGTAGCGGATCGGCGCGGTCGGCAAGTCGAACGGGACGACGTGGAGCCCGGCCTCTTCAAGCAGCGGCCGGTGCTCGGGGAGCTGGCTCAGCACACGGTCCGGCCCGACGAAGGCCACGATGTTGTCGGCATGGCCGCCGGTGTCGTCGTCCGGCAGCCCCTGCGGGAGCCACACCGTGCGGTTGACGCCGAGATGCCGGCGGAACGCGTCCTCGAACTGCTCGCGCGTCGCGCCCGGATTGCGATTCGCGTTGAGGATCGAGCTCTCGACCGCGATCAGCGTCCCGTCGCCGTCGACGGCGATCGACCCGCCCTCGAGGACGAGCGGGACCGGCTCGCGCGCCAGACCGAGGCGGCGACAGAGCCGCTCGCCGATCGACCCGGCGTACGGCGGCAACGTCGCGCCCCAGGAGTTGAAGCGGAAGTCGACAGCGACGATCTCGTTCCCGTCGCGGACCGCGAACAGCGGCGCAGCGTCGCGCATCCACGCCGTTCCGAGCGGCACCTCGAGCACGTCGACCCGTGGACCGCAGGCGTGCGCGGCCTGCCGGCCGAGCCCCGGGTGCGCGATCATGAGAACCGGCTCGTGCTCGACGAGCGTTCGCGCGATCGCTCCGTGAGCCTCGCGCGCCTCCGCGATCAGCCTCTCCGGGACCTGGTCGCGGCCGGGCCAACCCATGAGGCAACGCTGGTGCTCTGGCCACTCGGCAGGCATGGCAAGCTGCATGCCGTGAACGTAACCTCGACAGAAGGAGCGGATGTGTCCGATCAAGAGCAGACTCCGAGCGCCGACCAGCACACCGACGAGCAGATGCAGGATCTTCCCGTCGCCGAGGAGCAGCAGGACGACGTCACGGGCGGCGCGGCCCGCGTCGGGAAGAAACGGGGGAACCTAGGGGACTCGGCCGCGCAGGACTAGCGGCCACAATGGGGGCCTATGGCCCCCAGCGAGAAACTGATCGCCGAGAACCGGAAGGCGCGGCACGAGTACCACCTGCTCGAGCGCCACGAAGCCGGCCTGGTCCTGACCGGCAGCGAGGTGAAGTCTTTGCGGGAGGGCCGCGCGGAGCTCAAGCGGTCCTTCGCCGACATCCGCGACGGCGAACTGTGGCTCGTCGGCTCTCACATCGCCCCGTACGACCAGGCGGGGGACAACAACCACGATCCCGATCGCGATCGCAAGCTGCTCCTGCACCGAAACCAGATCTCTTCGCTGATCGGCAAGGTGCAGGAGCGCGGCTTCACGATCGTCCCCACCCGCCTCTACTTCAAGAACGGCCGAGCCAAGGTCGAGATCGCACTCGCGAAGGGTAAAGACGTTCGTGACAAACGGCGCGATATCTCGAAGCGGGACGCCGATCGCCAGATCCAGCGGGCCCTCAAAGAGCGTTCTCGCTGAGCGTGGCTACAATTGGAGCCACACATACGGGGGCGACCTGGTTTCGACGTGGTCGGTTCTCCGGCAGAGTTGCAAGCCGAGGTCCCCGGTCGGCCTCGTAAAACAACCGGGATGAACAGCAAGTGCGGATAACAATCGCGCACTCGCTCTCGCTGCCTAACCAGTAGCGAAGCGCGTCGCTCCGAGCTCGGCCCGTGGCTCGGTCAAGCGGCGTCAGAAAACGGGCTTGGCGCCTAGGGAATGTCATCGCCCGAAGCGCGACACCAAAGGATGACTAGCCCGGCGGTTGGTCGGCTGTCCACCGGCCGGCGGGCGAATCTGAAGGGCAGCCTAAGCTTGTAGACGCTCTGTCGGT
>JBKKAR010000222.1:0-4561 GCA_046714355.1 Gaiellaceae bacterium
CGCCCACGCCCACGCCCACGCCCACGCCCACGCCCACGCCCACGCCGACCACCGTTCAGGTCGCGGCCGCGCCTTCCGCCGGCGCCGGCAACGTGCGCACCATCGCCGCGGCTCCCGGGGTCGACGCGTCGGCGGGGCGGAGCGGGAGGGCCAAGAAGACAGAACACGAGAAGAAGCCCAAGCACGAGCAGAAGCCCAAGCACGAGCAGAAGCCGACGCGGGAGGAGCAGCCCACCGCGACTCCTCCCGCCACCGCGCCGGTCACAGACGAGGAGCCCGAGGACGACTGCGACCGCGAGGATGACGGCCGCGACGACGACCGCAACCGCGGCGGGCACGAGGACGACAACGATCGCGGCAAGGGATACGGGAAGAGAAACGGGAAGGGCGGCTGAACTGCCGCCTCGGTGTGTGCGAACATGGCCCCGATGCCCCGCCTGCGCCCCACCAGCCCAATCGGTCTCGCCTTCACTGCTTATCAGCTCTGGCGTCGGCTACCGCCGGCCCAGCGCAAGCGGGTGCTCCAGACGGCCCGCACGCATGGCCCCAAGGTCGCGGCCGCGATTCTGGCCAAGCGCAAGCCGCGCCGCTAAAGACAAGGGTCTTGAGCCGCGAAGCGGCCCCTTCAGGGATCTTTGCGCGAGGAGCATCCGCTCCCGCGGACGCTCATCTTGCGCCAACTGACAGCGCCTCGCGGACAATGCGGTCCTGCTCCAGGCGATGCGCCGTGGGATAGCCTTCGCTCGGGCTCGCACGCCACGGCCGCCCCACGTACCGAACGGCGACTCCGCCGGGCGAGGCCGCCTCCAGCCGGTGGCGAATCGACCGCCACGCTCCCATGTTCTGTGGTTCCTCCTGTGCCCATACCAGCTCTTCGAGGTTGGGATAGGAAGCGCTCAGCGCCGCGGCCGCCTCGGCAGGGAACGGATAGAGCTGCTCGAGGCGAGCGACCGCCACCGAAGTCGCAGCGGCCCGGTCCTCGTGTCCGTCGATGTCGTAGTAAACCTTCCCGGAGCAGAGGACGAGCCGCCTCACCGTCGTTCGATCCACCATCGAGCCGACACGCGGATCGTCGAGCAGCGGCTCGAAACGGCCGTCGCTGAGATCGGCCAGCTTCGAACCGGCCTGCTTCAGGCGCAACAGGCCCTTCGGCGTCATCACCACGAGCGGCCGAGCGGTCGCGTCGAGCGCCTGCCTGCGCAGCAGGTGGAAGTACTGCGCCGCGGTCGTGCAGTTCGCGATCCGGATGTTCTCCTGGGCGGCGAGCTGCAGGAAGCGCTCGAGCTTCGCGCTCGAGTGCTCGGGGCCGTTCCCTTCATACCCGTGAGGGAGAAGCAGCGTCAGGCGCGCCGTCTGCCCCCATTTCGAAAGTCCCGCCACGAGAAACTGGTCGACGACGATCTGGGCGCCGTTGACGAAGTCGCCGAACTGTGCCTCCCAGATGACGAGCGCCTCGGGGGCGCCGACCGAGTAGCCGTACTCGAACCCGACCGTCGCGTACTCCGAGAGCGGTGAGTTGAAGACCTCGAAGGAGGCCGACGCATCCTTCAGGTTCTTCATCGGCGTGTACTGCTCGCCGCTCCCGGGGTCGTGGAGGACGAGGTGCCGGTGCGAGAACGTGCCACGCTCGGTGTCCTGGCCGGTGAGTCGCACGGGAATCCCCTCGACCAGGAGGCTCGCGAAGGCGAGCCCCTCGCCCTGGCCCCAGTCGATCTCGCCCTGCTCGATGGTGGCCCGCCGCCGCTCCAGCTGCTGCAAGAGCTTCGGGTGGACGGTAAAGCGGTCCGGCACCCGCAGGAGCTCCTCGTTAAGCGTGCGAAGGCGGTCCGCCGCGACGGCCGTGACGACCTCCGTGCCGACGGTGGGCGGCGTCCGCTCGCTGGGCGGCGGAACGTCGGCAACGAGGCCGAACGACGCTTTGAGCGTGTCGTGCGCGGAGCGAAGGCTCTGTTCGACCTCGCGGGCGAGCTCGTCCGCCTCCTCTTGCGTCACGACCGCTTCCTCGACGAGCTTCGCCACGTACTGCTCGCGGACGCTGGGGTGGTCCTGGATCCGCTCGACCATCAGCGGCTGGGTGTACGCGGGCTCGTCACCCTCGTTGTGCCCCCAGCGGCGGTAGCCGACGAGGTCGACGACGAAGTCATGGCCGAAGCGGCGCCGGAACCCCATGGCGAGCCGGATCGCGGAGACCGCCGCCTCCGGATCGTCGGCGTTCACATGGACGATTGGGACGTCGAAGCCTTTCGCGAGGTCGCTCGAGTAGCGGGTCGAGCGAGCGTCCGCAGGATCCGTCGTGAACCCGACCTGGTTGTTCGAGATCACGTGCAACGTGCCACCGGTCGAGTAGCCGCCGAGACCCTGGAGATTGAGAGTCTCAGCCACCACGCCCTGAGCCGGGAAAGCAGCGTCGCCGTGGATCAGGATCGCGAGCGCGACGCGCGCGTCGTGAGCGCCGTCGGGCGTGGAACGGTCTGTCTGCTCGCTGCGCGCGAGGCCGACGACCACGGGATCGACGGCCTCGAGGTGGCTCGGGTTGGCGGCCAGCGTGACCGTGATGTCGCCGGCAGCGGTCTTGCGCCGGCCCTGGGCGCCCAGGTGGTACTTGACGTCGCCGCTCGAGCCCGCCGGCTGTGAGGAGATCGCAGCGAGGTTTCGCTCGCCTTCGAACTCGCGGAGGATCGTCTCGTACGGCCGACCGACCAGGTGGGCGAGGACGTTCAACCGTCCACGGTGGGCCATGCCCGTCACGACCTCGTGGGCTCCGTCCTCGGCCGCCAGCTCGAGCGCGAGGTCGAGCATCGGCACCATCACGTCCAGGCCCTCGATCGAGAACTGCTTCTGGCCGAGGAACGCTCGGCGAAGATAGCGCTCGAGGCCTTCGACTTCGGAGAGGCGGGCGAGCAGGCGCCGCTTGTCCTCCGCGGGCAACGGATGCCGGTACTTGCCCGACTCGATTGCCTGCCGCAGCCAGACGCGCTCCTGGTGGTCGGAGATGTGCTCGATCTCGTAGGCGCTCGTGCCGCAGTAGGTCTCGTGAAGCTTCGGAAGCACGTCGGCAAGCGTCTCGCCGGAGAAGTGGACGCGCAGCAGCTTGGTGGGGATGCGTTGTTGGAGCTCCGGCGTCAGGGCCGGCACGAGGCGCTCAGGCTCGAGAGCCGGGTCGCCGACCGGCTCGGAGCCGAGCGGGTCGAGACGGGCAGCCAGGTGTCCGTGCGTCCGGTAGGCCTTGACGAGCGCCATGGCGGCCGCAACGGCGCCGAGGAGCGTCTCGTCAGCGGTCGGGGCAGGAGCCGGCGCCGGCGCTACAGCAGGGGCGGGCGGCTCGGGGACGGGCGCCTGGTGTCCGTTGTCCTCGGCTTCGAGCAGCTCGATCAGCCGGACGACGCCCGGATGATTCGTCAGCAGCTCGCTGCCACCCTCGAAGAGCTCGCGCCACTCCGAGGGCACGCCCTCCGGATTCTCGAGGTACTCCTCGAGAACGGCGCGAGCGTATCCCGCGTTGAGTCCGTCGACTTCAGCCACGATCCCTCGTTGTTCTTTGTAGCAGGGCGCTTTCCCCTGCGGCCGGTCGCGCGGCGCCCGGAGCTACCAGAGGGGGCGATTCGTGATCACGCAGACGATCATCCCGATGAGCCAGGAAGCGCCCGCGATCGCGACCGCGGCAGCGGCGAGGTTCCGGTGCCGCCCACTGGCCATTGCGGCGGCCACGAGCCCGACGAAGAGCGAGAAGAGCCCGATCGTGACCGGCCGCTGCGCGATCGCGATCAGCCCTCCGAAGATGGCCAGGGTCGCGAGGAAGCCCGCGATCGTCTCGGCCGGTCCCTCGCGATCGGCGACTGGCGGGACGGTGCTCACCGGGGGGCGACGCGCTCCGCTTTGCGCACCGGACGGCCTCTGTCGTGCGGCCCACCTCGCCGAGGGCCGCGAGGCCGGAGGTGCCGCGGACCGACTGGTGAGTCGCCGTCCGCCACGACGGGCAGAACAGCCGGCTCGGGCGGCCGAGGTTCGGCCCGGACGGCCCAGTACACGACCGCGACCAGGTAAATGATCGGCAGCTTCAGGACGAGCATCAGGAAGACGATCTCGACCAACGTCCGGCCATTCTAAGGCGTCGGCTCCGCCGCAAAGCAGGAAGGCATGGTCGCGAAGCCGCACACTTCAACCGGGACGCGACGCGGTGGCCACTGCCGTCCAAACAGTCGAGTACGTGAACGTCGCCGTTTTCGGTGCGCTCGCCCTCGCTGGGCTCGTTCTCTGGCTGCGGGGTAGGGCGGGCCGGCCCTGTGGGCGGCGCTCAGCTTCGGGGCGGTGGGCATCGTCGTCCTGGACGGACTCCTGCTTCCGGACGACCCCGTGAACGACGCGCAGGAGATCGTCCAGCGGATCAACATCGCGCTGCTCGTCCTCTTCCCGTACCTGCTCTACCGCTTCACGACGACGTTCGAGCGGGCGCCGGGCGGGCTGGAGCGCTTCCTTGGGCTGATGACGATCGTCCTCGTCCTCTGGACGTTCCTGCTCCCGGACTTCCCCGCCGAAGGCGAGCCGCAGACGGCGGGGTTCC
>JBKKAR010000223.1:0-11666 GCA_046714355.1 Gaiellaceae bacterium
ATCCGGCGGAACCGCTTGGTCTGGCCCATCCCCGCACGCACCCGAGTCTCACATCAAGCCTCTAGGTGCCCGGTCGGATCGCGGCGCGGATCGCGCGCAGATTCGCGACTGCGTTGCCGAGGTCGCCCGGATCGACGTCCTCGCCGCGCTCGATCGCGTCCGCTGTCTCGCGCGCGGACTGGAACGAAACCGCAAGCTCGTCGCTGACGTAGTCGCGCCCGAGCGTTTGCTCGATCACGTCGCAAGCGTCCGGCAGGGCGCCGGCGGGATCCTCAGCCAGTGCTTCCTCGATCTCGGCCCAGCGGGTTTCCCACTCGTGTAGGTCGAGACCGGGCTCGCTCATGCTCATGCGATCGTTCATGCGCGGCCGGGACGCGCGCGAAACACGGGAAGTAAACTCGGCCGCCGTGAAGGTGCTCCTGGTCGGCTCGGGCGGACGCGAGCATGCGCTCGCCTGGAAGCTCGCCCAGGCGCCGGGGCTGGCGGCGCTCCACGCTGCGCCCGGTAACCCGGGCATTGCCCGGCTCGGCGACTGCCACCCGGTCCGGGCCGAGGACGGCGAGGCACTGCTCAGCCTCGCGCGCAGCCTCGACGTCGACCTGGCCGTGATCGGCCCGGAGGCGCCGCTCGTCGCCGGGGTCGCCGCCGAGCTGCGCCGCAACGGTGTCGCCGTATTTGGGCCCGGGCGCTCAGCGGCGCGGATCGAGGGCTCGAAGAGCTTCGCGAAGGACGTCATGACCGTCGCCGGCGTCCCGACCGCGGAGGCGCTGGCGGTGGCTCGGGTTCCCTGCGTCGTCAAGGTCGATGGTCTCGCGTCCGGGAAGGGCGTGTTCGTCTGCGAAACGGCAGAGCAGCTCGACGACGGGCTTCGCGCCGCCTCGGCCTTTCCCGGGCCGATCCTCATCGAGGAGCTCCTCGCCGGGAACGAGGTGTCGATCTTCGCGCTCGCAGACGGACGCGGAGTGGTGCCACTCGCGGCCGCACAGGACTTCAAGCGGATCGGCGACGGCGACACCGGACCGAACACCGGCGGCATGGGCTCATATTCCCCGGTGCCGGGCATCGGTGCCGACGAGGTGGCAGAGCTGGTCGACCAGGTGCACCGTCCGGTCGTCGAGGAGCTTGCTCGGCGGGGCTCGCCGTTCGTCGGTGTGCTCTTCGCCGGGCTGATGCTGACCGACTCCGGCCCGAAGGTGCTCGAGTTCAACTGCCGCTTCGGCGACCCGGAGACGCAATCGATCCTGCCGCACCTCGAGGGCGATTTCCTCGGCGCGTTGGCGGCCGCGGCGGGCGGTGAGCTCGCCGGGGTGGAGCTCGCCGCGTCGGGCGCCGCCGCCGTAACGGTCGTGCTCGCCGCGGGGGACTACCCGGAGCGCTCCGACACCGGTTCGGCTATTGCCGGCATCGAGGACGCGGAGGCGGCCGGGGCACTGGTCTTTCACGCCGGCACGGCACTTCGAGGCGACCGGCTGGTCACGAACGGCGGCCGGATCCTGGGCGTCACGGGCACCGGCGCAACGATCGCCGAGGCACGCAAGCAGGCCTACGCGGGCTGTGCGCGGATCACCTTCGCAGGGGTGCGTTACCGCACAGACATTGCGCTTGCTGCATCCAGCCCAGCAGCCTGAGGCGCGCCGGAGCGGGCGCTAGACTCGCTGCGTGATCCCGCGCTACTCCCGCCCGGCCATGTCGGCGATCTGGTCGGACGAGGCAAGGCTCGCGCGCTGGCTCGAAGTCGAGCTCGCCGCGCTCGACGGGTGGGCCGAGACCGGCGTCGTCCCACACGCCGCGGTCGATGCGATCCGCGCCACCGCAAAAGCCCCGACGCCCGAGCGGGTCGCCGAGCTCGAGGCGCGCACTCACCACGACGTCGCCGCCTTCGTCGACGCGGTCGCCGAGCAACTCGGCGAGGAGGGCCGCTGGTTCCACTACGGTCTGACCTCGTCGGACGTCCTCGACACCGCGCTGGCGCTGCAGCTCCGCGAGGCGGGGGTGCTGATCCTCGACGGGGTCGAGCGCGCGCTCGTCGCCGTCACCGCCAGGGCGGAGGAGCACCGACGTACGATCACCATCGGCCGTACCCACGGAGTCCACGCCGAGCCGACGACGTTCGGCCTCAAGCTTGCCGGGTGGGCGTTCGGGCTCGAGCGGGACCGCGTACGTGTCACGCACGCGCTCGAGGGGATCCGCGTCGGCAAGCTGTCCGGTGCGGTCGGCACCTACTCGGCTGCGGATCCCGAGGTCGAGCGGATCGCGTGCGAGCGCCTCGGCCTCGAGCCGGCGCCGAGCTCGACCCAGATCATTCAGCGTGATCGGCACGCCGAGGTGCTGAACGCGCTTGCGTTGCTCGCCGCCTCACTCGAGCGGTTCGCGCTCGAGCTCCGCCACCTCGCGCGCACCGAGGTTCGCGAGGTCGAGGAACCATTCGGCAGCGGCCAGAAGGGCTCGTCGTCGATGCCGCACAAGCGGAACCCGATCGTCTCGGAGCGGATCTGCGGGCTGGCGCGCGTCGTCCGCGGCACGGCCGTCACGGGGCTCGAGAACGTCGCGCTCTGGCACGAGCGCGACATCTCGCACTCCTCGGCCGAACGCGTCGTGATCCCGGACGCCTTCCTAGCCCTCGATTACATGCTCGACCGCTTCGCCTGGCTCGTGGACGGTTTCGTGGTGCGGCCGGAGCGCATGCGCCGCAACCTGGAGTCGAGCCACGGCCTCTTCTTCAGCCAGCGGCTGCTGCTGGCGCTCGTCGAATCCGGCCTGGAGCGATCGCAGGCGTACGAGCTCGTGCAGCGGAACGCGATGCGCGCGTGGGAGGAGGAGCAGGACTTCGAGACCCTCATCCGCTCGGACGGCGAAATCACATCCGCACTTGATGAGCAGGCACTGGGGGCCGTCTTCGACCTCGCCGCCTACACCCGCCATGTCGACGTTGTCTTCGACCGCCTGTCTGCCCTGAACCGAAGAGAGGAGCCAGTTCATGCCTGAGACCACGACCCACGTCGGCAGCGGCAAGGTCCGCGAGCTGTACGCGCTCGACGACGGCCGGCTGCTGCTGGTCGCCAGCGACCGGATCTCGACGTTCGACGTCGTCCTGCCCACCGAGATCCCTGACAAGGGTCGGGTGCTCACCGGGCTGTCGGCGTTTTGGTTCGCGCGAACACGCGAGCTCGTCGCGAATCATCTGCTGGGGATCCGGTCGGACGGCCGGTCGCTCGAGTGTCGGCGGCTCGAGATGCTGCCGATCGAGTGCGTCGTTCGGGGATATCTCGCCGGGTCGGGATGGAAAGACTACGGCGCAAGCGGCGAGGTGTGCGGCCACCAGCTGCCTGCCGGGCTGCGCGAGTCGGATCGCCTGCCCGAGCCGATCTTCACGCCGGCGACGAAAGCGAAGACGGGGCACGACGAGAACATCACGCGAGAGCAGGCCGCCGAACTCGTCGGCGCGGATCGGCTGTGCGAGGTCGAAGCGACTTCACTGGCGCTCTACGGCTTCGCCGCCGCCTACGCCGCCGAGCGGGGGATCCTGATCGCCGATACGAAGTTCGAGTTCGGGGTCAACGAGGCCGGACAGTTGGTGCTGGCGGACGAGGCGTTCACGCCCGACTCCTCACGCTTCTGGCCGGCCGACGAGTACGAGCCGGGCCGCCCTCAGCCGTCCTACGACAAGCAGTTCGTTCGCGATTACTGCGAGTCGCTCGGCTGGGACAAGACCGATCCGGGCCCTGAGCTTCCCGAAGACGTCGTGATGGGGACGCGGGCGCGCTACGTCGAGGCGTTCGAGCGGCTCACCGAGCTTCCGTTCGGCCGCTACCTCGAGGATCCGGACGTGGTGCTCGGATGAGAGCGACCGTTCTCGTGCGCCCGAAGCCCGGAATCCTCGATCCGCAGGGACAGGCGGTCGAGAGCTCGCTGCGCCAGCTGGGCTTCCTTGTCGGCGACGCGCGAGTCGGTCGGGTCGTCGACCTCGAGATCGATGCAGCCGATGAGGTTGCCGCCCGCGCGGAGGTCGAACGGATGTGCGAGCAGCTGCTAGCGAACCCGCTGATCGAGAACTACGAAATCGAGCTCGGCGGTGGACCGTGACCGCGGGCCGCCCACGCATCGCCGTCGTCACCTTTCCCGGCTCGAACGACGACCGGGACGCGCTCCAAGCGCTCGCCCAGCTCGGTGCCGAGGCTGTGCCCGTGTGGCACGCCGACGAGCGGCTCCCGAACGTCGCAGGCGTGGTCCTCCCGGGCGGGTTCTCGTACGGGGACTACCTCCGCTGCGGCGCGATCGCGCGGTTCTCGCCCGCGATGCGCGCGGTCGCGGCGTTCGCCGCCGACGGCGGGCCTGTGCTCGGGATCTGCAACGGCTTCCAGATCCTCTGCGAGGCCGGGCTGCTCCCGGGCACCCTGCGCCCGAACGCGTCCCTGTCGTTTGTCTGTCGCGATGTCGATCTGCGGGTGGAGCGCAGCGACTCGCCCTTCATGAGCCTCTGCGAGCCGGGCCAGACCCTGACGATCCCCGTCAAGCACGGCGAGGGCTGCTGGTTTGCCGACGCCGAGCTACTCGCCGAGCTCGAGGCGAACGGCCAGGTCGTCCTCCGCTACCGGGACAACCCGAACGGCTCGATCGCCGACATCGCCGCCGTCGTCAACGCCGGCCGGAACGTCATGGGCCTGATGCCGCATCCCGAGCATGCGGTCGACCCACTCCTCGGCTCGAGCGACGGCGCGCTGATTCTCCGCGGGCTGATCGCGGCGGCGCGAGATCGAAATGCGATAGCGGCCTAGTCGAGCGTCACCCCCCGACGAACCCGAGCGCAGCCGCGAGCGACGGATGATCGCCGAGCCGATCGCGCAGTCGCTCGAGATCGGCGCCACGCAACGTCACAGGCCCGCGCCTGGCCGTGCCGCCGGTTGTGTACGCGAAGCGGACGAGCCAGTCGCCCTTGTCGTCCTCGAGCAGCTGGACGACCGACGCGAACCGCTTCTGGCCGGCGCGCTGCGGGAGCGTCACCTCCTCGAGGAGCTTCGCCTTGCCCCAGGCGGTCGTGATCTTGGTCATGGAGCCGACGCTAGGCCAGAAATCCACGCGCGTGGGTAACGGCTCTGTGTCGAAAGTGGGCCGGAGTCAGCCTCGGCGAAAGCCAACCGGCTCGAGGTTCGGCTCGAGCGGGCTCGTAGGCAGCCCCGAGGCCAGAGGGGTCAGGTTGTACCCGCCGGGAGCCACGTCGTTCGAGGTCTCGGGGTGGAAGAGCGACGCGAGGTACTGGATGTGCCCACGGCCGACGCCGAGCTCGAACTGCCCGCCGCCGTACATCCCGATCGACCGCTCAGCGCAGTAGTCATAGGCGGCGAAGAGCCGCTCCACAGAGCCAAACCGCGAAGGCTTGATGTTGATCGTCCGAGGCGGGAACGGCAGACCGTCGACGTCCGCCATGGAGTGGATCGGCGCGTCCCACGTGATCCGGTCGCGATGAGGCACGAGGACCTCGTCGGTCTCGTCGGTCAGCGCCGGGTCCTCGATCCACGCCTCGGGGAACCCTTCTGCAACCCGACAGTAGAGCGTCGCATCAGCCGGGTTGTCCACGACCGTTCCTTCGTACTGGCCCTTCAGATCGACGACGTCCACCGCGCCGAGAGCCGTGAGCTCCGAGATGAGTTCAGGCGTCCAGTCGGGCAGGGGGTCGAGCTTGAATCGCGTTCCCGGATAGTCCTCAAGCAAGCTGCGCAGCGGCTCGACCGACGACGGCTCGCCTAGCCGCGTCGAAACGACGAAGCGAACCGGCCGCGGCGTCCGCCCCACGATGTCGGCGAGCGAACGGCCCGCCTGGCGCAGAGCGAGATCCAACGCAGCGCTCTCGAAGGCCCACCGCCGGTAGTCGAGGAACGCAGCCATGCCCGGGGGCTCCGGGAAGAGCTCCTGGCCCTCGAGGTGACCGGAGAACGACGCGATCGACCACTCGCCTTCGAGCGGATGACGCTCCGCCGCGTGCATCCGGTCGTGATCCTCGCCGCTGTACGTCACGTCCTCCCCGATGCCCTCCTCCCCACCGCCGCGCAGGCGAACGTGGGTGGTCACCCTCGTGAAGTCGCTGGAGATCGGCTGTTCCAGACGCTCGAGCTCGTACCCCTCGACGAGGAGCGGCAGGTCCGCGACACGATCGAACGTGGACACAATGGCGAGTATGTCGATGCGCGCACTCGTCGCCGCGGCGCTCCTCACCGCCCTCGTCGGCTGCGGCGGCGACTCTGCGGCCCGCGAAGTCCGGCTGCTGGCTCCCGTCGGCATCGCCAAGGATGTGCCGCGCTTCGAGCGGGAGACGGGATGCAGGGTCGACCTTCGCGTCTACGACGACGGTGAGGACATCGCCGCCATCGCGCGCAGACGCGATGCCGACGCGATCGCGGGCCCAACCCCGGCGGGAGGGATCGCCCACATAACCGAGGAGCTCGTGCGAGTCACGCTCAAAGGCGGCGTCACCGTGACCATCCCGCGCGACCTCGCCTCGGCGTTCGACGCGGTCGATGTCCGGTCAGCCGGACGGCGACAGATCTCGTGGACGATCCGCGAAGGGGGCGACAACGACGATTGCGCGCCCCGCTGGATCGCTCACGCGATCTCCCAGTAGACCTCGGTATCGAGCAGCTCCAGGAAGCCGTCGGGATCCTCAATGGCGTCTTCGGGAGGCCGGACGCCGCTGAACCGGAGCCGCCCTTCGTGGAGCTCGACCGCCGCGCGCGCCGCCGGCTCGGACGTCGACCGAGCCGACCCTCCGCGGGTCAGCGTCCAACCGACGACCCTCCGCTCCGCCCCGCGCAAGTCGACGAGGTGGACGGCGACCGCGGCCTCCGACTGCTCGTAGGGCTGAGGCTCCTCGCCCTCTTCCAGCGCCAGCAGCTTCTCCAGCAGCCCGGGTGCGAGGCAGAGCCGGAACGATGCCGACTCCAGCGTCGGAAAGGCGCTCGGCAGCGTCTTGAGCTCGGAATGAAGCGTGTAGATCCCCTTCGCGCGACCGACCGGCTCGGGAAGCTCGCGCTCCGCCTCGCCGGAGAGAGGCTCGACCTCCTTCGCCTCGCCGTCCTCCACCACGACCGGCTTCATCTGCAGCTCGTCCAGCAGGGTTCGCACCGAGTACGGCGCCGGGAAGGGATGTTCGGCTGCAGCCGGATCCCGCGCCGCCGCCCAGATCTCGAGCGAGCGCGGGTCCTCGCCCAACCGGGAGCCCGCGGCGGCAGTGAGCAGGTTCGTCTTCCCCGGCGCCGAGCCCATCCCGAGCAGCGCGCCGACGCCGCGTTCGACGAACTCCCGATCCAGGCCGAGCTGTTCGTTCGTGACGTGGTAGAGCCCGCCCAGGTCGACGTAGTGGGCACCCGCCTCGAGCGCGCCGCGCATCACTGGCAGATTGAGTCGGTAGTCCGCGGCGTTGACCACGACAGTCGAGCCCGCCAGGCCCCGTGCGACCGATCCCGCGTCCGATGCGTCAAGCGCCTCCTCTCCCTCGAGCCGTGCATCCCGACGGACGAACGGCGCGCCCCACTCCTCGAGGAAGCCGGCGACGCGGCGGCCGATCGTCCCTGCGGCTCCGACGACGGCGATCACAGGTTGTGAAAGGTTCGAGGCGATTTCATTAGGCTCTCCAAGCATGTCGATCCGGGAGCGGACGGGGTCGTCCGAGGCGGTGATCGCGGCCCGCGAACGTTATGTCGCGCGCGGGATCGCCACCCCGACGCTCGTCGTCGCCCGGGCCGAGGGCGCGCGGATCGAGGACGTCGAGGGCCGCACGTACATCGACTTCGCGGGCGGACTGGGCTGCCAGAACCTGGGCCATGGCCTCCCTGCCGCCGTCGAGGCGATCCGCGAGCAGCTCGACCGCTATCTCCACCAGTGCTTCATGGTCGGGATGTACGAACCCTACGTCGACGTCTGCCGCCTGCTCGCCGAGGTGTCGCCGTGTCACGGCGCCGAGCAGCGGAGCATCCTTCTGAACAGCGGCGCCGAGGCGGTCGAGAACGCGGTCAAGATCGCGCGGGCGGCGACGGGACGGCAGGCGGTGCTCGTCTTCGACCACGCCTTCCACGGTCGCACACTGCTGACGATGACGATGACCAGCAAAGTCGTCCCGTACAAGAAGGGCTTCGGCCCCTTCGCGCCCGAGGTCTACCGCACCCCCGCACCCTACCCCTACCGGGGTGTCAGCTCAGACGACGCGATCGCCGCGCTCGAGCACCTGTTCACGGCGGAGGCGGATCCAGAGTCGATCGCCTGCGCCGTGCTCGAGCCGGTCCAGGGCGAGGGCGGCTTCATCCCGATGCCGCCGGACTTTCCGAGTCGGCTCCAGGAGCTGCTCGGACGCCACGGGATCCTCTTCGTCGTCGACGAGGTGCAGAGCGGCGTCGGCCGTACCGGCACGGTTTGGGCGATCGAGCAGTACGGGGTCGAGCCCGACCTCGTCGTCTCGGGCAAGTCGCTCGGCGGCGGCCTGCCGCTCGCCGGAGTGACCGGCCCCGCGGAGATCGTCGACAGCGTCGAGCCCGGCGGGCTGGGCGGGACGTTCGGCGGCAACCCGCTCGCCTGTGCGGCCGCGGTCACCGTGCTGGAAGAAGTCCGGCGGCCGGAGTTCCTGGAACGAGCCAGGCAGCTCGGCGAGACGATCCGCGCCCGCCTCGAGGAGATCGCGAGCCGCGTGCCTACGGTCGGCGAGGTCCGCGGGCTCGGCCCGATGCTCGCGCTCGAGCTGACCGAGCCGACGCCGGACCTCGCGAAGGCCGTCACCGCCGCAGCGCGGGAGAAGGGGCTCGTGCTCCTCTCGTGCGGTCTCTACGGCAACGTGATCCGGATTCTCGTCCCGCTGGTCGTGTCGGACGAGGACCTCGGCCGCGGCCTCGAGCTCCTGGAGGAGTCGCTTGTCCACGCAGGCGCCAGCGCGGCCTAGCGAGGCGCAGACGTCGGAGCCGGCCGTCCCCGACGTCGAGGCGGTCGCGCTCTACCGGAGCTACGGCGACGTCGTGGCCGTGGACGGCGTCGACCTCGCGATCACACCCGGCGAGTTCTTCACGCTGCTCGGCCCGAGCGGCTCCGGGAAGACGACGACGCTCCGGCTGATCGCCGGCTTCGAGCGGCCGGACTCCGGCCGGGTGCTGCTCAAAGGGCGGGACGTAACGGACCGACCGCCGTACGACCGCGACGTCAACACCGTCTTCCAGGACTACGCCCTCTTCCCGCACATGACGGTGGAGCAGAACGTCGCGTACGGGCTTCTCGTCAAGCGTGTCGGGAGGGCCGAGCGCCACAAACGGGCCGGCGAGGCGCTCGAGATGGTGCAGCTCGGCCACGTCGGCGACCGACGGCCCGCGCAGCTCTCGGGTGGCCAGCGCCAGCGGGTGGCGCTCGCCAGGGCGATCGTCAACCGGCCGCAGGTGCTCCTGCTCGACGAGCCGCTCGGCGCGCTCGACCTGAAGCTGCGCCACGAGATGCAGATCGAGCTGAAGCGCATCCAGCGCGAGGTCGGGATCACGTTCGTCTACGTGACGCACGACCAGGAGGAGGCGCTGACGATGAGCGACCGGCTCGCCGTCTTCCGCGACGGCCGGATCGAGCAGGTGGGCTCACCGGCACATGTCTACGAGCACCCCGAGAGCGAGTTCGTCGCCGGCTTCGTCGGCGTCTCGAACGTCCTCGAGCGGGGCGGGCGGCGGTTCACCGTTCGTCCGGAGAAGATTCGGCTCCTCGGCGAGAACGAGGAACCGGCGGCCGGCTCGAAGTCACATAGCGAGCGCGGCCGCATTCGCGAGGTCGTCTACGTCGGGATGGTCACCCGGTACGTGGTCGATCTCGAGGGCGGCGGCGCACTGACCGTCGTCAAGCAGAACCTCGAGACCACCTCGGCGGACGTCGTCGAGGCGCGCGGTCGTCCAGTCCGCCTCGAGTGGCGTCAGAGCACACCTACGAGATCTCCTTGGGGGGAGAGACGGAGGACGAATGAGCAAGGCACGATGGCGCAGGCTCCGATGGATCGGACTCGCTACCTACGTCGTGGTCGCACTTCTCGCCGCGACGAGCTGCGGTGGTGACGACGACGGCGACAGCGCCGGCGGCGGCACGACGACGACGGAGGAGTCGAATCTACCGACGTCGATCGGCGAGCCGGAGGGACAGGTCAACCTGATCAACTGGGCCGGATACGTCGAGAAGGACTGGGTCACCCCGTTCGAGACCGAAACGGGCTGCAAGGTCAATTCGAAAGTCGGCGCGACCTCGGACGAGATGGTCACGCTGATGAAGACCGGCAACTACGACGGCGTGTCGGCCTCGGGCGACGCAACGCTCCGCCTGATTGCGGGTGAGGACGTCGCTCCGGTCAACACCGACCTGATCGAGAACTACGAGCCGGTTTTCGACGGGCTCAAGGACCAGCCGCACAACACCGTCGACGGACAGCCGTACGGCGTCCCGCACGGCCGCGGCGCGAACCTCCTGATGTTCAGGACCGACGTCGTCAAGCCCGAGCCGGACAGCTGGAGCGTCGTCTGGGACGCGAATTCGCCGTACAAGGGAAAGATCACCGCGTACGACAGCCCGATCTACATCGCTGATGCGGCGCTCTATCTCAAGGCCACGCAGCCGGACCTCGGCATCGAGGATCCCTACGCACTGGACGACACGCAGTTCCAGGCGGCCGTCGACCTGCTGAAGCAGCAGAAGGCGAATATCGGCGAGTACTGGTCCGACGCTGCGAAGGAGATCCAGTCGTTCACGAGCAAGGACACCGTCGTCGGCACGACCTGGCAGTACCAGGCGAATCAGCTGACCGGCGCGAAGGATCCGGTTCCGGTCAAGGCGATCCTTCCGAAGGAGGGCTCGACCGGCTGGTCGGACACGTGGATGATCTCGTCCAAGGCCAAGAACCCGAACTGCATGTACCTCTGGATGAACTACATCATCTCACCGAAGGCGAACGCCATGGCGACGGAGTACTTCGGGGAGGCCCCGGTCAACGCCGAGGCCTGCGGCCTGACGAAGGACAAGAATCACTGCACCACCTTCCACGCCGAAGACGAGGACTACTTCTCGAAGGTCGTGTACTGGAAGACGCCGGTGAAGGACTGCGGCGACGACCGGGGCGCGGTCTGCAAGGACTACTCCGAATGGACAGCGGCCTGGACCGAGATCAAGGGCTAGAGCTCTGAGCTCGGCCTCGTACGGAGAGGCGCCACCCCGGCAAGGCCCGGGGCGGCGCCTCTCGACTTTTCTCTTCCGCCATCCCCGGGCCCGCCTGGCGGCGCTGCTCGCCTCGCCGCTCGCCTGGCTGCTCGTGGCCTACCTCGGGTCGCTCGCCGTCCTCTTCTGGGCGGCGCTCTGGCGGCTCGACCCGTTCACCGCCGAAATCGTCCGGGACCTCTCGTTCGACAACTTCCGGACGCTGTGGGAGGCCGACGTCTACCGCCGGATCACGCTGCGGACCGTCGGACTCGCAGTGGCGGTGACCCTGACCGACGCGCTGCTGGCGCCGCCGATCGCGTACTACATGGCCCGGGTGGCCTCGCCCCGGACGCGCGGCATCCTCGTCGTCGCGATCCTGACCCCACTCTGGGCGAGCTACCTCGTAAAGGTCTACGCCTGGCGAACGATCCTCGCGGGCGAGGGGATCCTCAACTGGGCGCTCGGGCCGCTCGGCGTCG
>JBKKAR010000224.1:0-20807 GCA_046714355.1 Gaiellaceae bacterium
GCTCGCCCGTGTCCGGGTCCTTCGACTCCAGCACCTGGGCGAGCTCGTTGTAGGTCATTGCCGCGGCCGCATCGATCTCCCGCTTGAGGAAGAGCTCCATGTCGAACGGCTGCGCGACGATCTCCGCGTCCTTCTGCGGATCGATGTCGTTCTTGTTCAGGGCCGCGAAGAGCTTGTGCTCGTTGCCGCCGAGCCAGACGCCCACCTTCTTGCCGCGGAGGTCGGTGATCTGGTCGAGCCCCGTGTCCTTCCACGTCACCTCGGTCATGCCGGACCGCGTGAAGACCTGGCCGATGTTGACGATGTTCTGGCCCTTGTCGCGCGTCGCCAGCGTGCTGTCGAGCCAGTTGATCCCGAACTCCGCCTGGCCGCCGAGCACGACTTGCTCCGGGACGATGTCGGGCCCGCCCGGCCGGATGTTGACGTCGAGGCCTTCTTCCTCGAAGTAGCCCTGATCCAGGGCCGCGTAGTAGCCGGCGAACTGCGCCTGCACGACCCACTTCGACTGCAGCGTGACCTTGTCGAGGTCGCCGCCCGCGCTGTCTCCGCCGCCGCCGTCGTCGTCGCCCCCACACCCTGCGAGCGCGAACATCGCCGCAGCTGCGAGCGCAGCGACGGACCACCACTTGCTCTTCCGCATCCACTTCCCCTTTCCGTTCTTCAGGTCACTGTCCCTCACTCCGCGGTCCCCCGTGCCGACGGATGCCAGCGCATCGTAAGCCGCTCGACGGTTGCGACGGCGCCGTAGAAGAGGATCCCGAGGATGCTCGCCACGAGGATCGCCGCCCACGCCTCCGTGAACGCGAAGATCCCGGCCTGCCGCCGGATCTGGATCCCCAGCGCGTCCTGCGAGCCGCCGAAGTAGTCGCCCACGATCGCACCGATCATCGCGAGTACGGTCGCCACCTTCAAGCCGGTGAAGAGGTACGGGAGCGCGTTCGGGATCCGCACCCGCCGGAAGATCTCTCGCTCGCCGGCCGCGTAGGAGCGCATCAGCTCGATCTGCTGCGGCCGCACGGAGGTGAGGCCGCGCAGGGTGTTCACGAGCACCGGGAAGAAGCAGAGGACGGCCGCGATCACCATCTTCGAGAGCTGGTTCAGCGTGCCGAACCAGTTGTTCGTGATCGGGGCGAAGGCGATGATCGGGACGGCGTTCGCGGCGATGGCGAACGGCATCAGCGCGGTGGCGAGCGTCCGCCAGCGGGCGAGGACGAGCGCGGCCAGGATCGCGGCGCCGCAGCCGATCACCCAGCCGCCGAATGCCTCCTCGAATGTGAACCAGCCCGCGCCCCAGAGGGTCTCCCGCTCGGTCCAGAGGGTCCGGACGATGTCCGAGGGTGGCGGCAGGAGGAAGTTCTGGATGTCGAGGCCGCGGACGAGCCCCTCCCACAGCGCGATCCCGCCCACGAAGACGACGACCGCGGGCACCCAGTCCCAGAGGCTGCGGCCGACGCGGGCGCCGAGCGTCCCGCGCGGAATCGGCTCGACGACGGCCGTGCTCACTGAAGGCCTTCCTCGGCCACGATCAGCTCCGCCTCGCCTTCGGGCTCCGCGGCGTCGAAGCCACCGCCCTCGCGGAGCAGCCGCCGCACCTCGCGGATCAGCTCAGCAAAGCGCGGCTCCTCGCGCGTCTCGATGTTGCGCGGCTGCGGGAGGTCGACGTCGACGATCCCGACGATCCGCCCGGGCCGGGCCGACATGACGACGACCCTGGTCGACAGGAAGACGGCCTCCGAGATCGAGTGCGTGACGAAGATGACGGTGCTGCCGCTCTGCTCCCAGATGCGAAGCAGCTCGAGGTTCAGGCGCTCGCGCGTCATCTCGTCCAGGGCGCCGAACGGCTCGTCCATCAGGAGGAGCGGAGGTCCGAACGACAGGGCCCGCGCGATCGACACGCGCTGCTGCATGCCACCCGAGAGCTGCCACGGATGGTGGCTCTCGAAGCCCTTGAGCTCGACGAGCTCGACTAGCTCGCGAATGCGCTCGCTCCGCTTGCGCCGGTTCCAGCCCATGGTCTCCAGCGGGAGCCCGATGTTCTTCTCGACCGTTCGCCAGTCGAAGAGGACGGCGTCTTGAAAGACGATCCCGTAGTCCCGGTCGAGCCTCGCCTGGGGTGCGCTCTTTCCGTTGACGACGACCTCGCCGCCACTCGGTTTGATCAGGTCTCCCACGATCCGCAGCAGCGTGGACTTGCCGCAGCCAGAAGGGCCGATCAGCGAGATGAACTCGCCCGGCCGGATGTCGAGGTCGATGCGGGTCAGCGCCTGGACGTGGCCCTGGCCGAACTCCTTCGAGACGCCACGGAGCTGGACGACGCTCGGCTGCATGTTCACGCGACGTTCTCCGGTGCCCGCCGCACGAAGAGGCGCTCGGCGGCGAGGACGACGAGGAAGAAAGTGATGCCGAGACTCGCGGCGACCAGGTTGGTAGCCCAGAGGCTTTCCGGCCGGCTCGAGTAGTACTGGTTGAAGTTGAGGATCGCGCCGCCGAGGCCGTCCTGGATCGAGGCCGGCAGCTCGCCGATGATCGCTCCGACGACGCTCGCCGTCGCCGAGATCTTGAAGGCGGCGAAGAGGTAGGGGAGGGAGCTCGGCATCCGCAACTTCCAGAGGATTTGCAGGGGATTCGCTCCGTAGGAGCGCATGAGCTCGAGCGTCCTCGGGTCGACCGCGGTCAGGCCGCGGAGGGCGTTGATCGTCACCGGGAAGAACGTCAGGTAGGCGGCGATGATCGAGACCGAGAACCAGTCCGGGAAGCCGCGACCGCCGAACCAGACGACGACCATCGGAGCCACGGCCAGGATCGGGATCGTCTGCGAGGCGACGATGTACGGCAGGAACCCGCGCTGCAACAGTCGCGAGTGGGCGAGCAGGACGCCGAGGGCGAACCCGATGGACGCGCCGAGCGCGAAGCCGACCGCCGCCTCCTTCGCCGTGAAAAGCGAAGCGTCCCAGAGCACCTCGATCAGCAGGGGGCCATTACGTCGCGACGGCTCGAAGAGCTGGCCGACGATGTCGTACAGGTGCGGGAAGGTCTTGTCGTTGACCTCAAATGTCCCGAGGCGCAGCCCGGTCGTTTCGCCGATCCACTTGAACACCTCCCAGAGCGTGCACAGCGCGACGAGGACGACGGCCATCATCCCGAGCCGGGCCAGCGCCGGACGCCAGGGGATCGTGCGGCCGGGCTGTTGGACGGCGACGGTCGCCATGAGCGAGATACCTACCACGTCTGAGGCGCCGACTGGGCGGCGCCGACCGAGGGCGTGCCGGCTCTGCCGGTTCGCACGGTGGCTTTAAGCTCGCATCCCATGGCGCTCGATCCAAGTCGAACGGTGGCGGAGCTGAAGGAGCTTCGTGAGTTCACGGGCAACGAGGAGGGCGCACAGCGAGTCGCCTGGACAGACACGTGGGTCACGGCGCAGGAGTGGATGGCGTCGAAGCTCGAGGGAACCGGTGCCCAGATGGAGTTCGACGAAGCCCGGAACCAGTGGTGGACGCTCCGTGGACGCTCCGACCAGGAGCTCCTGATCGGCGGGCACCTGGACTCCGTCCCGAACGGCGGTTGGCTGGACGGCGCACTGAACGTCGTCGCCGGCGCCGAGGTGCTGCGGCGCATCGCCGAGGAGGGGGATCCGCCCGTCACGATCCGGCTCGTCAGCTGGGCCGACGAGGAGGGCGCGCGGTTCGGCCGGTCGCTTTTCGGCTCGAGCGCCGCGGCCGGGTCGATGAGCGACCAGGACGAGCTGCGGCACTTGACGGACCGCGAGGGAATCTCCCTACCGGATGCGATCGGCGCGCACGGCGTCGATCTCGACCACGCCACCGACGCTCGGAAGCAGCTCGAGAATGCGGCCGCCTACCTCGAACTGCACATCGAGCAAGGCCCGGTGCTGGGGTCGATGGACCTCGCGCTCGGCACCGTACTGGGGACGTTCGGAGTCGAGCGCCACCGGGTGGTGTGGCGCGGCCAGGCCGCCCACGCTGGGTCGACGCCGATGGATCAGCGCCGCGACGCGCTGGCCGGCGCATCCAAGCTCGCCCTCGAGCTTCGTCACATCGCGGAGCGCGCCGGCGGCGGCGCGGTCTGCACCTCGGGCGGTGTCGTGTGCCACCCGGGGATCGTCACCTCGGTCGTCGAGACTGCGGAGCAGCTTCTCGACCAGCGCCACCTCGACGCGGACACCCTGGCCGCCATGCTTGCCGACGCGAAGAAGCGCAGCCGTCAGTTCGCCGAGGAGGAGAGCATCGAGGTCGAGTTCGAGCGGATCTGGAGCATCGAGCCGATCCTGTTCCACGACGAGCTCGTCCGGCTCGCGGACGAGGCGATCGGCGAGGTGTCAGCGCAATCACACCGGCTGGCGAGCGGCCCGCTGCACGACGCCGCCGAGGTCTCGCGCGCCGGCATCCCGACCGTGATGCTCTTCGTCCAGAGCCTGCGCGGGCTCTCCCACACGAAGCTCGAGGACACGAAAGAGGAACACCTCGAACTCTCGGTACAGGCCTTGGACAGCCTTGCCTCGAAGACGATGAGGTGGCTCGAGAAGGGCTAAGCCGGCGGCCGACTCGTGCCGATAGGGACGAGCATGGACGAGCCGCAGGTCCATACGCTCATTCGCCGGTCCGCCGACCTCGGCGGCCTCCTCGGCCCCATTGCGCTGGCGAGTGCAGCCGGGGGATTTCTCGTCTGGCTACTGGCACTCAACCGCCTCCCGTCTCTGGGAACCGCCGGCTGGGTGCTCGGCGTGCTCGGCGTTGTGCTCGGCCTCGTCGCTGCGCTCGCCGGCGCCGTCGGGCTGCTCTCGGAGGTGCGCCGTCGCGCCCGGACAGGTCTAGCCACCGGCGCGCTTGCCGTCCTGATCCCGACGCTGCTCGCGCTCGTCGTCCTGGTCGCGCTCAGCGCCGGCTGGGACCAGAACTAGCGCAGCCGGACCGGCTCGCCCAGGCGCTCGCGGTTCCGTAGAGCGAACACGAGCGTGGCGCCGGCGGTGAGCAGGAAGCCGGCGAGCACGAACACGTCCGCGAGGTTGAACGCGATCCGGTTCAGCTCGATGGGGTTCGGCACGCCCGGCCAGAGCGCGAGTGAAGCAAGATTGCCGAACGCGCCTCCGGCGAGGACCCCGCCACCGAGCGCCATCGATAGCGACCGGGTCGCGAGGATCGCCGCAGCCCAGACCGCCGCCAGTCCGAGGACGACCACGACGTAGACCGACGACCGGGCGTGGAAGTAGTCCGCGCTCGTCGCAACCTTGTGAGCCAGGTCGATTCCGGCGATGACAGCGGCGATGCCTCCGAGAGCGAGAGGCGTCCTCTTCACAACCGCAAGCCTAGGTCGTACGCTCGAATGACTTCGACCGAAGGCGCGTGATGTCCGAGCACGGCAGCTCCGATGTGACAACGACCCGCGCGGCAAGCAGGCTCGCCGGCATCCTCGCCGGAGTCGTCGCTCCCACGACCCTCCTGGCCGGGCTCGCGTACTACTTCGGCTGGCGACGGGAAGAGGCCTTCGCCGGCTACTTCGGTATCGACCCGGCGCTGTTCGAGTTCTCGTCCAGCGACTACGTCCTCCGCAGCGTGGACGCCCTGTTCGTTCCGGTCGCCGCACTGCTCCTCGTCGCCTTCGGCGTCCTCGCGGTTCACGTTCTCCTTGCAGACCGGATCGAGTCGGCCTACACAGCGCCGGTCGTGGGCGCGGTCGGCCTGGCCGCAATGGCGGTCGGCCTCGCGCTCGCATTCGGGCACCCCGCGTCCTCGCGGGCGATCTACGTGCAGGCCCTGGGCCTTGGTTTCGGCGCCGTGCTCATCGTGTACGCCCTCGCTCATTGGCGCGGGGTGCAGAGGGGGACCGCGTCGCTCACGGCCATGAGCTTCGTCGCCGTCGGGGTCGTGATCCTCAGCCTGTTTTGGGCGACGGCGGAGTACGCGGACACGCGAGGGTTCCAAACCGCGCGGAGGCTGGCCCGAAACATCCACGTCAGCCCGCAAGCAGTGGTCTATAGCAAGGTCAATCTGGGCATCGATCCCAAGGGCCTGGCCTCGGGCGCCTTCGGTGAGTGCCAGGCCATCGATGTCACCCAGTCACCGAAGTCGACCTACCGCTATCAGTATTCGGGCTTCACGCTGCTCGCGCACAGTGGGGGCAAGTACTTCGTGACCCCGACGCCGAAGAGCGGGCCTTGGGACCCGGCGATGTACGGCGTCTACGTTCTCCCCGACGACGACACGATTCGAATGGAGCTCCTCCGGGGGAGGGAATATCCGGAGGAGACCGCCGAGAGTACGTTCGCCGGCGCCCAGAAGCCGGCCTTCACCTGCTGACACGGGCTACGAGGAGGTACGGCCGCCGACGCTAGGTCGAAGCGCGAGCCTCCCGGCGGGTGACGAACGCGAGGCACTCGAGCGACGGAATGAGGATCGCGATGATCCAGACGAGCGCCCCGAGACCGAAGTCCGGGATCAGGGCGACTTCGATCGCGGTCAGGGCCGTCAGGACGGCGGCAAAAGTGACGACCGCTCGGCCGCTCGCCTTCGGCATCGCGCCTCCGCTCCGGCCGAAGCGCCGAACGACCATCGGAAGGACCAAAAAGAGGAAGCCGACGAGGACCGCGAACGGTCCGTACCAATCGTCGACGAGGACATCGGCGAGAGCGAGCCCGCCGAGCAGACCGGCGTAGAACGCGACGCGCGCGAGAAGCGGCAGCTCCCTGAGCCTCATGACAGGCGCACGAGCGCGACGCCGCCGGCAAGCAGGACGACGCCCGCGATCCTGAGCGCGCTGACCGGATGCTCCTCGAAGCCGACCCAGCCGTAGTGGTCGACGAGGAGGGACGCGACCGCTTGGCCCGCGAGGATCAGCGCGACGAGCGTCGCGGCTCCGAGCTTCGGGGCGGTGACGATCGAGCCGAGCACGTAGAAGGCGCCCAGCAACCCACCGATCCAGACCCACCACGGAGCGTCTCCGGCGCGGTCCGGCCAACCCCGCGCGGTGAACAGGACGGCGATGAACAGACCCGCCGCGCCGACGACGAACGAGACGAGCGCCGCGCGAAGCGAACCGCCCACCCAGGTCGCCAGCTGCGCGTTGATCCCGAACTGGATCGGCAGCATCGCGCCCGCCAGGAGTGCGAAGACCAGGTAGCTCCAGATTGCCACCGAGGAGATTTCAAGAGAAAATGCCTATTTCCCTGCCCGTCCACGAGGAGGCCACATGCTCGACTTCGGCGTCACCGTCCTGCCCGACCCGCCACAGTCGCGTTTCTTCGAGCTGGTCGACCTGACGGAGAAACACGGCTTCGACTACGCGTGGACCTACGACTCCCACATCCTCTGGCAGGAGTCCTACGCGACTCTTCCCGTCGCCGCGACGCGGACGGAGAAGGTCAAGCTGGGCCACTTCGTAACCAATCCGGGCATCCGTGACCCGACGATCGCCGCCAGCTGGTACGCGACGATGCAGGACCTGTCGAACGGCCGCATGGTCATGGGCATCGGCCGCGGCGATTCTTCTCGTCGGGTCGTCGGGCTCAAGCCGGTGAGAGTCGCCGAGTTCGAGGCGAGCTGCCAGATGATCAAGGAGCTCATGAACGGGCGGCCGGTCGTCTGGAATGAGAAGGAGCTGAAGCTCGAGTGGGTTCGCGACGAGCTCCCGGACATTCCGATGATGATCGCCGGCTACGGGCCCAAGGCCCTCGGCGTCGCCGGCCGGGTCGGGGACGGCGTGATCATCCAGCTCGCCGACCCCCAAATCATCCAGTGGATCATGGACACGGCCCGAAAGGCCGCCGAGGAGGCCGGCCGCGATCCGTCGGAGCTCAAGTGCATCGTCGGGGCTCCGAGCCAGATCACGGACGACCTCGCCTCGGCGCGCGACCAGGTGCGCTGGTTCCCGGCGATGGTCTCGAACCACGTGATGGATCTGATCGAGCGGTACGGATTCGACTCCGAGATTCCGGAGGCCCTCACCGAGTTCGTCAAGGCCCGGAAGTTCTACGACTACAAAGACCACAGCCGTGTCGGGGCGGCTCACGGAGAGTTCGTCACCGACGAGATCGCCGACCGCTTCACGGTGATCGGCAACATCGAGCAGGTGACCGCAAAGCTGAAGGAGCTCGAGTCGGTCGGGGTCGACCAGTTCAACATCTACCTCATGACCGAAGGACAGGAGCAGACGCTGGAGACCTACGGCAAGGACATCATCCCGGCCTTCTCGAGCGTGACCGCGTAGGTGGCCCTGGTCTAGACCCCGTCGAGGTAGACCCGCGCGAACCGCTCGAGGATTGCGTCCTCGGGCGAGGCGACGAACTCGGCCCCGCGGAGCATCGATCGTGCACCGTCGATCGCCTCCTCGTCGCTGGGGTCGGCGAGCGCCAGGACCGGGAGGCCTCGCACGAACCCGATCGGGAGCGTCCGGAAGATCCGAGCCTGAGCAGCCGGGAGCAACCTTGCCGCCGCGGGGTCCACCGGCAGTGTGGCTACGTCGACGAAGGGCAGGCTGCGCTGCGCGGCGACCAAGCGGACGACGTCGACGGACGTGACGAGCCCGTACTCGATCAGCACCTCGCCGAGCCGTCTGCCGGAGCGCCGCGCCGTGCTCAGCGCAAGATCGATCTCGGCCTCGTCGAGGAGGCCTGCTTCTGCGAGGAGCGCTCCGAGTGGCTCGCGCCGCGCCACGCGGACCCGCCGCCCCAGGAGCTCGGCAAGGACGCTGCCCGGGTCGTCCGGCTGGGGCGAAACGAGCATGAGCTCCGGCGAGACGTCCCGCCGGGAGGGCACGGGGTCGAGCTCGGCGGGCGCGAGCGGCGTGAAGGCCTGCACGAGCTCGAGCCTGGCCCGGAGTCCGGTCCCGAACTCCGGCAGGGGGCTCGTGTCCTCTTCGAGGAAAGCCGCCGCTGTGCTGAGTTGGAGCCGCATCCGTAGTCCCCACTGACTGTAGGACCGGCGCGGAGGCGACGCGTCCCCCTTTTCAGGTACGCGACCCTGCTCGGGCGCCACCGATACCCGGCTCTTCGGCGGCAAGGACCGGACAGTGCCCTCACGTCTGTGCGTCGAGCGCCTGGATCCGGTCGCGCGCGAACCGGGACGGGACTTCACGTATCGGGTCTTCCCGGGCGGGACCCACGGGTTGATCCTCACCGCGAACGGGCTCGTGGAAGAGGCGGCGCGGTCGGATCGCTTCGTCGACGGCCTCTTCCCGGCGATTCGCAACTGGCTCGGCGCTCGAAGCTTCACTCGCTGAGCCGCCACGGTTGGCGCTTTCATCTTCGGGATCGATGCACTAACGTCCGAGGCAACAAGCCTCGCGTGAGACTTGTCGTCGAGCTCCGACGGCTGCGGAACAGGTCGCTCGCAGAATCGAAGGGAGCACACATGCCTGCTGCAAAGCTGGCCCGCCAGGGAGGGGCTGTCCGCCTGACACTCTCCGCCAGGACGGCGAACGATTTCGGCGCGCTCGAGCGGAGTCTGAAGTCGCTCGCGGAACGCCTCGGCCATCCGGCCTGCGCCACCGGATGCGACACGTTGTTCATCGAGCTCGAGCGTGAGTTCACGCTCGGCGACGAGGTGATGCTCAACCCCCAGCCGCTCCCGCCGCGCGATTCCCTCATGATCTCGGAGGCTGGTGTCTCGGCCCGCGCCGTGCAGGTGATGATCCCGGAGAAGGTCAACAACAACATCAAGTTGATCCAGAAGGCGCTTGCGACGACGCTTGGCAAGCTCGGCTGCCCGGCCTGCTGCTCCGGATTCGACATCCATTTCAGGCGCGAGCTCGACATGATCGCCTTCGACGACCGTCTGAATGCCAAGGGCTTCGGCCGCTTCCGTTAGAGCTCGTTCCAAATGAGAGCTGAGCCGCCACATCTTGAAACGAGCTCTTAGACCACCGGCGCTCGGCGTCGGCATCACATACTCGAGCGCAATCGAGCCTCTCCTGGAACGCCGGCCGGAGTTGGTTCAGGTGCTCGAGGTTGAGCCGCAGACCATGTGGCTCAAGGTGCGCGACGCCGAGCGGCCATACCGCGCGAACGAGGAGATGCTCGACCATCTTTTCGATCTGCCCGGGCGCAAGCTGGTGCACAGCGTCGGCACGCCGGTCGGGGGGACGGTCCGGCCCGATCCGGCGCAGCTCGTGCTGCTTCAAGACACGATCCGCCACCTTGAGGCGCCCTGGGCCAGCGACCACCTGAGCTTCAACCAGACGCCTGAATTCGCCACGGGCTTCTTCCTGCCGCCTAGGCAAACGGTCGCGGGCATCGAGACCGTGACGACCTCGATCGCCGATCTCCAGGACGCCCTGCCCGTCCCGATCGCGGTCGAGACGGGTGTGAACTATCTCCGTCCCCGGGCCGACGAGCTTGGGGACGGCGAGTTCGTGGCGCGTGTCGTCGAGAGCGCCGACTGCGGCTTGCTCCTCGATCTCCACAACATCTTCGCCAACGGGCTCAACGGGCGGCAGCCCGTGAGCGAGTACCTGGAAGCGCTCCCGCTCGAGCGAGTCTGGGAGGTCCATCTCGCCGGCGGCATGGAGTTGGACGGCTTCTGGCTCGACGCGCATTCGGGCGCGATCCCGGATCCGCTCTATCGGATCTGCGAGGAGGTAATTCCGCAACTGACGAACCTCGGGGCGATCGTCTTCGAGATCTTCCCCTCGTTCGTGCCCGAGGTTGGGCTGGAGCTCGTGGAAGAGCAGCTCGAGCGTCTCCACGCTCTCTGGGCCTTGCGGAGCGAGGGCCAGGCACCCCCACGGAGCCCGGCGCCGCTCCGCCTGGTCGTCGATGCGCCGGGGACGGCCTCACCAGACGTGTGGGAGCGGGCGCTGGGGACGCTCGTCACCGGCGGGCGCGCCGAGGATTCCTGCGCGGAGGATCTGGCGGGCGATCCCGGCGTTCGCGTCGTCGAGGGCCTCATCCACGAGTTTCGCGCCTCGATGATCGTCGGCGTTCTCCGCTTGACCTCGCGGTTCATGATGCTCGCACTCGGCCCAGAAGCTTTCAGGACGATCCTTGCCGACTATTGGTCGAAAGTACCTCCGCAGATGTACGGAGCGCTAGAGGCCGACGCGTTCGCCGAGTATCTCGTCGGCCTCGATCTTCGAGTTCCGTACCTCGCGAAGGTGCTCGAGTTCGAGCAAGCGGTTACAGCGACGCTCGAGGACGATCAGGTGCGTGTCGTGCGCTTCGAGTTCGAGCCCATTCCGCTGCTCCGCGCTCTCGCCGAGGGGCGCCTCCTCGATGCCCCGGCCGAGCCGGGTGCGTTCGAGATCGAGCTGACGCCCGACGGCCCGGCCGGAGTCACCGGCCTCGATCTCGACGAGGTGGAAAAGGCGTTTCCGTTCCACTGAGCCTGTTGCCCGAGCTCGTCCCGGCTGATCTGCGGAAGCGCGGCCCCGGCGCTCAGCGGAGCGCGGCTGCGGCCTCGTCAAAGACGGCCGTGTGCGCGTCCACGTCCGCCTCGGTCGTCGCCGGCGACATGAGCGCCATGTTGTGGAAGGGCGTCATCAGGATCCCGCGGTTGAGCATGTAGAGGTGGATGAAGCGGTCGAGCTCGGGGTCGCCGCCCGCCGCCGCCTCGCTGCCGTTGCGCGGGCACTCGGGCCGGAACAGGTACTCGACCCGGCAGCCGAGCCGCGTCACATGCCACGGGAGGCCGTGGCGCTCGATCACCTCGGCAACGCCTGCCTCGAACCGCTCGCCGAGCGCGATCATCCGCGTGAAGGCCTCGTCCGTCAGCACCTCGTCCAGGGTTGCCCGCATGGCGGCGAGCGAGAGGACGTTGGCCGCCGCGGTGCCGCCGATCCCGCCGATGTCGGCGCGCTCGTCGCGGGGAAGCAGCGCCTCGAGTCGCTCGGCGACGTCCTGGGAGAAGCCGTACGCAGCCGCCGGGATGCCTCCGGCGATCGGCTTTCCGATCGTGAGCAGGTCGGGCTCGAGCCCGTGGGCCGCGGTGTACCCGCCGGGGCCGGCGCAGATCGTGTGCGTCTCGTCGACGATCAGCAGCGTCTCCGTGCGCCTCGTCGCCTCGCGCAGGGCGTGGTGAAAGCCCGGTTCCGGCAGCACGATCCCGATGTTCGTGAGCGCCGGCTCTGTGAGGACGCAGGCGACGTCGCCGTGCGCGAGCTCCCGCTCGAGCGCGTCGACGTCGTTCCACTCGACGACGCGGGTGGTCTCGGCGAGTGGAACCGGCGGGCCGACGTTGCCCTCGCGGGCCGTCACCCGGCCGTCGGCGAGCGTCGCGAAGGTCTCGTCGACCGTCCCGTGGTAGCACCAGTTGAAGACGAGGATCTTCGGCCGGCCGGTGAGCTCCCGCGCAAGCCGGATTGCGAAGCGGTTCGCGTCGGTCGCGGTGAGCGCGAACTGCCAGCGGGGGAGACCGAAGCGGCGCGCCAGCTCCCGGCTCACCCAGAGGGCATCCTTGCTCGGCAGCATCAGCGTGATCCCACGGCGGGCCTGCTCCGCGACGGCCCGGACGGTCGGCTCGGGCGAGTGGCCGGTCATCGCGGCGGTGTCGCCGAGGCAGAAATCGACGTACTCGTGCCCGTCGACGTCGCGAAAACGGGCACCCTTGGCGTCGGCCGCGAAGAGCGGAAATCCGCCGGCCCAGCGGACCATCCACGGCATCGGGACGCCCTGGAGGAGCGACTCCTCGGCCTTGCGCGCGAGCTCCCGTGACCGGGGATGCTCCCGCTCGAAGCGCTCGAGCTCGCCTTCGAGCAGCTGGCCGACGTGTGCCGTCGAGGTTGCCACAGCGCTAGTCAACCACTTGCCCTCAGAAGGGAGAGAGCTCGGATCGTCCCTGACGCTCAATCCGCGACTGGATCGATCGCGTACCAACAACCGGGGAACCTGGTGACCGACCGGAGGTGGGAGTCTTGATTCGATCCTTTCGTTTTCCGTTCCTAGTTCTGGCCGCCGTTTTCGCGGTGGCGTTCTTCCTACCGGCTCGCGCCGAAGCGGCCCCGACCGTCGTCGATCCGAACCTGGCGGTTCGAACCGCCGCGTCCGGGCTCGTGCAGCCGATCAGCATCGCGTTCATCGGCCGGAACGACATGCTCGTGCTGGAGAAGGCCAGCGGCAAGGTCAAACGGGTCGTGAACGGTGTCGTGCAGGGCACCGTCCTCGACCTTGCGGTGAACAGCGCGTCAGAACGTGGCCTGCTCGGCATCGCCCTGCACCCTCAGTTCTTCGTCAGCGGCAGGGTCTTCCTCTTCTGGAGCGAAAGCACCACCGGAACCGACAGCGCCGATCTGGCCGCCACGCCGTTGCTCGGCAACAGGGTCGACCGCTTCTACTGGAACGGCTCGACGCTGATCTTCGAGAGCAACATCATCAGGACGCGGGCCTTCCAGGCCGACGCCGGACAGCCGCTCCGCGGGAACCACGACGGCGGCGTCCTCCGCTTCGGCCCGGACAGGAAGCTGTACATCGTCCAGGGTGATACCGGACGCCGGGGGCAGCTTCAGAATCTCGTGAACGGACCGTTCGGGCCGGGCGTGCCGGACGACCAGTTCGGTGGCCCCGCACCGGACAATGCGCACCTGACGGGCGTCATCCTGCGTCTGAACGACGACGGTACGACGCCGCGGAGCAATCCCTTCTTCCGCGCCGGCGCGGCCATGGGCGGAGAAGTCGGGGCGAACGTCCAGAAGATCTTCGCCTACGGTCTTCGCAACAGCTTCGGGATGGCGTTCGATCCGGTCTCGGGCGACCTGTGGGAGCAGGAGAACGGCGACGACAGCTTCACGGAGCTCAACCGTGCACAGGCGGGGTTCAACTCCGGCTGGGTGCAGATCATGGGTCCGCCGGAGCGCATCGAGCAATTCAAGGCGATCGAGACGACCGTGACTCCGAATCCGCCCGATCCGTTCGCGGCGACCTACTTCGGCCTGCAGCAGATCCGCTGGCTGCCGACCAACATCGCCGATACACCAGGCGCGGCGCTTTCCCGTCTCTTCATGCTTCCCGGCGCCCACTACAGCGCGCCCGAGTTCAGCTGGAAGTTCGAGGTGGCGCCGGCCGGCATCGGCTTCCTCGAGAGCCGGGCGCTGGGCCGCCAGTACAGGAACGACCTCTTCGCCGGTACGGCCCGGGTGTTCCTCGAGGGCGGCGCGTTGTTCCGGTTCAACCTGACCGGCAACCGCCGGAAGATCGCGGTCGACGACCCGCGGCTCGAAGACCGCGTTGCCGACAACCGGCACAAGTGGGAGATCACGGAGAGCGAGACGCTTCTCTTCGGCCGGAACTTTGGCATCGGGACCGATGTTCAGACCGGACCCAACGGAAACCTCTTCGTAGTCTCGCTGACCGACGGGGCCGTCTACGAGGTCTACCGGCCGCGCGCGAATCAGGACGACGACGACGACGAGGACGACGACGAGGACGACCACGAGGACGACGAAGAGGAAGAGGACGACTAGAGGACAGACGACCCTCTTGGCGGGAGCCCCTCGCGTGAGTGGCTCCCGCCAGGTCTATGTCACGCGCAGCGGCGCAGCATCCACTTGCTCGTGCTCCCCGCGCTCGACGAGGTCGGCGAGACGGTCAACGGCGTCCCAGACGTCGACGAAGCGAGAGTAGAGCGGCGAGAAGCCGAGACGGACGACGTCCGGTGGGCGGAAGTCCGGAATGACGTCTGCGCGCTCGATCAACGCGCGGCAGATACGCCAGCTCTCCCGGTGCGCGAGCGCGACGTGGCCGCCGCGCCGCTCGGGGTCGCGCGGGCTGGCCACGCGGAAGTCCAGCCGCGCGAGCCGCTCGTCGGCCAGCGCGATCGTGAGCTCGGTCAGCGCCTCGCTCTTGCGCCGGATCCCGTCCATTCCCGCCTCGAGCACGAGCTCGATGCCCGCCTCGACAGAAACGAGCCCGAGGACCGGCGGCGTCCCCGCGTGGAAGCGCGCGATGCCGTCCTCCGGCTCGTAGCGCGGGCCCATCGCGAACTGGTCGCGTTGCGCGAACCAGCCCTGGATCGGTGAGCGCAGCCGCGGCTGGAGGTCACGGCGAGCGTAGAGGAAGGCCGGCGCACCCGGCCCGGCGTTCAAATACTTGTAGGTGCTCCCGACTGCGAGCTCGGCGCCTGAAGCGCCGAGCTCGACCGGCGCCGCGCCGGCCGAGTGGCTGAGATCCCAGAGCACAAGAGCGCCGGCAGCGCGAGCGGCCGCGGTGATCGTCGCCATGTCGGCGAGCGCTCCGGAGCGGTAGGCGACGTGCGACAGGCAGACGAGTGCGACACCCCCGTCCGCACACACGCTCGCGACGTTCTCGGGTGTCGGCCCCTCCACGTCGTCGGCCTCGAACAGGCGCAGATCGACGCCTCGCCGGGCCGAGACGCCTTCGAGGACGTACCGATCGGTCGGGAAGTTGCCTGCGTCCGTGGCGATCGCGCCGGGTCGCAGATCGAGCGCCGCGTGGGCGAGTTTGTAGAGGTTGACGGTCGTGGAGTCGCAGACGAGCACCTCGCCTTCGTGCGCTCCGAGCAGGCGTCCGAGTCCGTCTCCAACGCGCGCCGGCAGCTCGATCCACTCGTGCCAGCCCGAGACGAGCCGGTCGCCCCACGCGCGCACGAGCTCCTCAAGGCGGGTCGCGGTCGCGCGAGGGAGCCGGCCGAGCGAGTTGCCGTCCGCGTAGATCCGTTCGCCGTCGTCGAGCACGAATCGCTCCCGGAACGGCGCGAGCTCGTCCCCTCGGTCGAGCGCCTCGGCATCGGCGCGCGAGATCGTCACGGAAACCGCCGCTCGAGCCAGTCGCGTACGGCGCGCCAGAGGTTCGACGACGGATCGAGGTGCTCGAAGTGGCCGCTGCGCGGATCGACGACGAGCTCGATGTCGTCTCCGGCGGCGATGGCGCGCTCCGCGTAATCGCGGCTGATGGATGCAGGGACGGTACGGTCGCGCCCGCCATGGACGAGCAGCTGCGGCACTCCGAGGGGCAGCAGCTCCGCGGGAGACGCGGTCGCGTAGCGCTCGGGCACGGTGTCGGGCGTCCCGCCGAGCAGCTCGCGGACGACACCCGCGCTCAACTCGAGCCGCGCGGCCTCCCGCAGGTCGGCGACTCCCGCCTGGGACACGACGTGCGTCACTGGCACCCGCGGCTCTGTACCGGGCCGAGCCGCCGCCCACAGCGCCAGGTGGCCACCTGCCGAATGGCCGATCGTCACGACGCGGGAGGAGTCGACGCCGAGCTCTGCGACGGCGTCGATCCCGGCCGCGACGTCGTTGAATGTCTCGGGCCAGCCACCCGCGGGCAGGCGCCGGTACTCGAGATTCCACGCGGGCAGCCCGGCACGCGCAAGATCCTCGCAGAGCTCATCCATGAGCCTGCGGTCGTAGCCATCGCGCCAGAAGCCTCCGTGGATGACGACGGCGACGCCGGCTCGCGGCTCGCGGAGCGGAAGGAACAGCTCGCCGTGCTGATCGGGGTGGTCGCCGTAGCGGTGCGCGCGGCGCGTGATGATGGCGACCTCTGCGTTAGACCGTCGGGCGTCCGAGCCTACCGTGTTCGGCTCGGCGTGATCCCGTCAGAGAGCGAGGGGTTCCCGCCAGAAGCGGAGCGTTGTACCGTTGATCGATGAGCCAAGCCCGAAAGGGATGCCAGGTCGTGATCTGCGACGACGAGGCCGCTTTCCGGCAGATCGTGTCGGTCGTGCTGAGCCTCGATCCGGACGTCGAAGTCGTCGGCGAGGCAACTGATGGGCGCGAGGCGATCCAAATCGTCGGCAAGCTCCGCCCGGATGTGTTGCTGCTGGACATTGCCATGCCAGAGATGGACGGCCTCGAGGCTCTGCCCCACATCCGCGAGGCATCGCCTGAGACTCAGGTCGTCGTGCTTACCGGCATGGTCGCTCAGAGCGTTCGCCAACGCGCGCTCGACAGCGGTGCGCGCCTCTTCATCGAAAAGGGAATCGACATCGAGGAGCTCGTCGCTCAGGTCAAGGAAGTCTGCCGCGAGCCCTCGCGGGTCTAGCCGCGGCGTAGCGTGGGAGCGTCCTCGACGAGCTCGGCGAGGATGCGCTTGCTAGAAACGAGAGCCTGGTCGAGAGACTCGAGCGCTGCTTCGGTCTCCCCGACCTGGAAGCTCATCTTGGCGACCGTCAGAGCCTGCACGACGTCGTCGTTCAGCTCGGTGGCCTGACGCGCCTGCTGGCGCGCCGCGAGCTTCAGCTCGAGTTCGTCCACTACGAGCGCTGCGAGATCGTCGAGCACGTGGATCTGATGCTCGGTCAGCTGCCGCGGTTCCTTGTCGATCACGCACAGCGTCCCGAGGTTGTAGCCGTCATGAGTCCTCAGCGCGCTCCCCGCATAGAAGCGCAAGCCGAACTCACCCGCGACGAGCGGGTTCGCGAGCGCGCGCGGATCGGCCTTGGCGTCCTCGATCACCCAGGGTTCGTCCGCGAGGATCGCGGAGGCGCACAGTCCGGGCTCTCGGCCGATCTGCTCTACGCCGTCGAGCCCCTGAGTGGACTTGAACCAGATCCGGTCGTGATCCACGAGACTCACGATCGCGATCGGCATTCCCAAGACCAGGCTCGCCAAGCGCGTGATGCGGTCGAAAGCGCCGTCGGGCGGTGTATCGAGCACGCCGTACCGCCGAACCGCGGCAAGACGGTCCTCTTCGTTGGGCGGAATGATTTGTTCGGTGACCGGTGCCATGGCGCTCCTCGCACCCTAGTCGCGAAGGCTCGCGGTCAGAATCTCTCGGAGCTGCCGGGCGCCGTCGGCAGCCGCTCCGAGATCCTCGTCCGCCACCGCGCCGTTGAGCTCTTCGAGGTTCCTGTTGAGACGCGTGCGATCGCGTTCGTCCAGGGTGTGCTGAATCCGGTCCCGCACGTAGTCGAGGCTGAAGAAGTCACCGTTCACGGCGGCAGCGTTTCCCGCCGCAGCGTCAACCAGGAGCTGCGCAGCCCACAGGTCGAACCGGGCCAGGTCGACCTCCGTGACGGGACGGTGACGGAGCTGCAGGTCGAGGCTCCAACGGGCGACCTCGATGGCGGCCTGGCGCGCTTCGGGCGCCCGGTGTCGATTCACTCCAAGGGCGAGCGCCTGAAGCGCACCGCTCAGCTGCGGCTCGAGCCGGCTCGGCACGTCGCCGGCTCTGACGGTCCTCCAGGCGGCGGTCATCCTCTTCACCGCACGCCGCGCCGTGTTCCAGTCCTTCGAACCGGCTGCGTCGAAGACGTCGGCCGCGCCACGCTCCAACGTCACGAGCTCCGCCGGCGTCGGCGCCGAGATCGCGTCGGTCGGGACTGCCAGGGCGAGCGCCTCGACGTCGCCGCCGCCGGCTGTGAGGAACTCGCCGTAGCCGGGGGCGAAGGTCTTTCTCTCCGTCGTTCCGTCCATGTGGAGCTCCTCGATCACGAGTCCGCCGTCGACCGGGTCCAGCGGGCCCGCGAGCGCCCGACCGACCGACTTGACGGTCACTTCCTCGAACACGAAGCCGGGGATGTTCTCGGGGCGGTAGACGTCGCCGACCTGGGGATCGGCGGGCATGATCATCGCCGCCGGGCCATCCGTGCCCGTGATCCAGGTTCCGTGGGTGTCGACGATCAGCCCGTCGCGGAAGTTGAAGACGTCCTCGCCGAAGTACCACACAGCGCCGTTGTCGTCCTGAGCGTAGAAGTCGTACGCGACCTCGTGGATGCGTCCGTCGAGGTAGGCGACGTACTGGGAGACGAGCGTCTTCACCTGCTGGCCCTGCCACTCGATGATCCTTGGCTCGGGCAGTAGCGTCACCTCGGTCCGGAATGGCTTGCCGTCCACTCGCCCAAGCAGCAGCACCGACTTTTGCTTCGAGACCGGGAACAGCGGATTGCTGACGTTCGTGGGATCAGAGAACGTCGGCGAGGCGAGATCGACCCGCTTGCTCTTCGGGGCGACCGGCAGGCCTTCCACGATCGGCTGGGGGATCGTCCCTGCTCCTGCGCTGGAGCTCGCCTTGCCGCCGGAGTCGTCGCTGCACCCGCCGACGCCGAGCGCGACCGCCGAGAGAGCCGCCGTGGCTGTTAGTGCGACCGCGATCCGCCGGGAACGTCCGGTCGCTGCCTCCGGAGTCGTGCGAGTCTTGGTCGAACGAGTCGTGCGGTTCATGACGGTCTCCTCTGTCGCGATCTCGTTGTCGAACGGGACTCACGCTAGGAGCCGAGGATGAGACTTCCATGAGCTTCGTCGCCCGACGCGCGTCGCGCGAGGCGCGCCTCCCCTACACGCCGCACTTCCGGTTCGCATTCAACGCCCTCCGCGGCTCCTCACGCGCGCGGCCCGGCAAGGAGACAGCAGAGGAAGCTGAATCTGCGCCAGCCGCACCACGACGGTCGGTGCGCTCGGGCGGCGAAGAGCGCTTTTCGGAGCATGCGACCAGTCCGGCCCTCGGCAACGAAGCCTCCGATCATGGCGCGGAACTCGTGGACGCCGGCGGGTGCCATCGGGAAGTTCGGTTGCGGCCCGACGGCAGACGCGTAACGTAGCTCCTGTGATTCTTGGACGAACACCCCGATGCAGGAGGAGAACAGCGTGAGCATCCAGCTTGGCGATACGGCACCAGACTTCAAGGCGCAGACCACGGAGGGTCCGATCAGCTTCCACGATTGGATCGGCGACTCGTGGGCGGTGCTGTTCTCGCATCCGAAGGACTTCACCCCGGTCTGCACGACCGAGCTCGGCTACATGGCGAAGATCAAGCCCGAGTTCGACCGGCGGAACGTCAAGATCATCGGTCTCTCTGTCGATCCGGTCGGCAACCACGCCGATTGGGCGCGCGACATCGAAGAGACCCAGGGCCAGGCGCCGAACTACCGATCATCGGCGACGCGGACTTCGAGGTGTCGAAGCTGTACGGGATGCTCCCGGCATCAGTCGAGGGCGACCCGCTCGCGCGCACGCCGGCCGACAACCAGACCGTGCGCAACGTCTTCGTCATCGGCCCCGACAAGAAGGTCAAGCTCGTGCTCGTCTATCCGATGACCACGGGCCGCAACTTCGACGAGGTGCTGCGGGTGATCGACTCGCTCCAGCTGACCGCGACGCACAAGGTGGCGACGCCGGTCAACTGGCAGCGGGGCGAGGACGTGATCATCGCCGGCTCGGTGTCCGACGACGAAGCCAGGGAGACGTACCCGGACGGCTGGGAGTCGCCGCGCGCGTACATCCGCATCGTGCCGCAGCCGGAGGACGCTTCGGTCGCGTCAGGCGTGCGGTAGAGGAGGGGGCGTGACCTCCCTAGCTGTGGGGATCTCCGTTCGAACCTGAAAAGAGATGCGGGCCCCGTCAGGGGGCCCGCATCGTCTCTACGCACGCACTCCGGTGAGCACTTCCACAATCGGCGCTTCATAGAGGTCCGCCGACCGGACCGTGCCGCCGGCCCCCCGCACGATCTCCTCGCGCTTCGGCCCGAATTGGCGTTCCGCCTCGTCCGCGCTCTCCTTGGTCTCCCAGAGCACCACGGACCGCGCACGGCGGCTCTCCTCGTCGATAAGCGAGATGAAACCGGCGAAGCCGTCGATCTCCTTCAGCCCGGGAATGATTCTCTCCCGGATGATCCCGAGGATTTCCTCGCGCTTGGACGGGTCGATGCCCTCGACCTCGATCAGCCGTCCGTACATTGCTCCTCCTCCCGTCGAACGTCGCGGCGATCCTACGCTCGCCCGGGCGGCCGTTCAACCTTCCGGCATCAACCCGCTGCGACGGCCGTACGACCTGCGACACACATTCGCGAACATGCTGTCGCGCTCCTTGACGCCCAAGTCGGCGAAACCTCGGCGTGGACGCTCCGTAGACACGGCACGGAACAACCGAACACCGCTCAGGAATAAAGCTCCTGCGCCCCTAGATGG